>JBJXGQ010000449.1:0-7980 GCA_046160525.1 Burkholderiales bacterium | reverse complement strand
CACCGCCCGCTTCCTGGCCGGGGTGATGGTTGCAGTTCGTGCCTTGGCACGAGTGGGCGGATCCACGGAAATGGTCGCGGCGATGCTGGAGTCGGGACGTCGCGCATTGGAGTAAGGGAGCATTAACTCGTATTCCCCGTCTTGGCGCGGGGGCTAATTTCGGGGGATTCCAAAGGGGGCGAAGTGGTCTTTACGTAGCCCTCTTTGGTCAAGGGCGGGGTCAATACCCCGCCCGCGAAGTCCCCATTATTTGTACTGATCGATCTAACATAGGAGGCGGCATGGGAAAGCTTGACGGAAAATTCGCGGTGGTGACAGGGGGTAATAGCGGGATTGGTCTGGCGGCGGCGCTCGCTCTGGCGCAAGAAGGTGCGCGCATCGCGATCCTCGGGCGCGACGCACGCACCTTGGATGCCGCCGCATCCACCATCGGAAAGGGCACCATCGCGGTGCAAGGCGACGTCGCCAACATGGCCGACCTCGACCGGCTTTACGCCGCCGCCGGTGCCGCCGGACTCAAGATCGACGCACTCTTCGTGAACGCGGGGATGGCACGCTTTGCACCCATGGAGCAGGTCTCCGAGGCCATGTTCGATGAACTCTTCGCGGTGAACGTGAAGGGCGCTTACTTCACCGTACAGAAAGCCTTGCCTCATCTTCAGGACGGTGCGGCTATCGTGTTCAACTCGTCGGTAACCTGGCATCAAGGCCTGGCGGGGGCCAGCATCTATTCGGCGACCAAAGCGGCCTTGATTGGTCTGACGAAAAGCCTTGCCGGTGAACTGGCGCCCAGGAAGATCCGGGTGAACGCCATCAGTCCAGGCGTCGTGCACACGCCCATCGTGGGGCGGTTGGGGATGCCGCTCGAACACGCACAGGGATTTCAGAAGATGATGGCGGAGAACACTCCGCTCAAACGGGGCGCCGAGGCCGGTGAGGTGGGGCGGGTGGTACGCTTTCTGTGCTCGGATGATTCGAGCTATATCACGGGGACCGAGATCCCTGTCGACGGCGGTTACCTGTTGGGGATGTTGCCTTAGAGAGGTCTACAATGTGCCAAGGCGAGTTCAACGGTGTCGTTGAAGCGCGCCGGCGTTCATTTTCCATTGGAGAGGAGATAACCGTGAAAATTCGTTCGTTACTGCTTGCCGCCGCATTGTCCGTTGCGGGTTCCGCTTTTGCCGCCCACTGTCCCGCCGATATGAAGCAGATCGACGAGGCGCTGAAGACCGCGCAGTTGAGCTCCGATGATCTCGCTAGCGTCAAGAAATACAGAGCCGAAGGCGAAGAGTTGCACAAGGCCGGAAAGCATGGCCAGTCCGTGGAAACGCTGGACAAAGCACTGAAAATTCTGAAGCTGCGCTAAGGGATGATTGGCCGCCCCCTTTCGGGCGGGCGGCCAATCTTGTATAGATATCCCGGATGGATCAATCCATCTTGGCGACGACGCGCCCGACGACTTTGCCCACCTTGAGTTCATCCAGGGTGCGGCTCACGTCGGAAAGCGGCCGCACTTCGATGGGAATCTTCTTGAGCTTGCCCGCGCGCGCCAGCTCCACCACGGCCTTCAATTCCGCCACCGTTCCCACGCTCGATCCGACGAGGGACAGGGCGCGCTGCACCACCATCACCAGGGACAGCGGAATCTCGCCGCCGTAGAGGCCCACGAGAATGAGCTTGCCGCCCTTGCGCAGGGCGCCCAGGGCTAGACTCGCGGTGCCGGTCGTGTTCACCAGATCCACCGCACCGTAAATCGTTCCGCCGGCGATCTCCGCGAGTTTCTTGGTGGCATCGGGATCGCGCCCGTCCACGGTTGCCGCCGCGCCTTCCTCGCGCGCCGCCGCAAACTTCGCGGTGTCGATGTCCACGCAAATGATGCGCTCGTGCCCTAGGGCACGCAGCATACCGATGGCCATCAGCCCCAAACCGCCGGCGCCCATCACGGCAACCCATTCGTCGCGCGGAATTGGCAGCAGTTTTGTGACCGCCGAATAAGTGGTGAGCCCCGAGCAGGCCAAAGTCGCGGCCCACGCCGAATCGATGCCGGTGGTGTCCACCAGATAGCGCGGATGCGGGATGAGCAAGTGGTCGGCGTAACCGCCAGCCCGCTGCACGCCCAGCCAGCGCGGCGCCATGCAGTGATTGTCTTGGCCTTCGCGGCAACGGGCGCAGGTGCCACAACCAGTCCAGGGACAAACCAAGCGATCCTGCCCGATGGGAACATCGCGCGCCTCCGGCCCGGCCGCGATCACCGTGCCGAAGGGTTCATGGCCCAAGGTGAGTGGCGGGTTCATGCCGCGGTCGCTCATGTGAAAGCGCTTGCCGCCGCCCATCTCGAAATAACCATCGCGGATGTGTACGTCGCTGTGGCAAACCCCGCAAAATTTGAGTTTGAGAAGGACTTCCGTGCCCTTCGGCTTGGGTGTTTCGGTCTCGCGCTTTTGCAGCGGCTTACCCCATTCGACGACGTCGTAGCTCAACATGATTGTGTGCTCCTCATAAGAAAGTGACCGTTCTATTTATCGTGTTGCGCGATCAGCGACCGCGCGCTTTCCGCCAATGCCTTGCCGTTCAACCCGCGTTTCGTGGCGTCCTCGATCCAGGTGTCCAGCGCCTGCTGCGTGCTCCCGTTCGCCTCCTTGCCACCTAGCACCTTGGCCAGCCACTCCGAGGTATCCGCGCCGCTATTGGCATTGACCACTCCGCGCAAAATCTCCGTGAGCGCCTTGTAGGACCGGCCGTTCATCAAGAGTAAGCCGACGTCGGACGCTTTACCACTACTTGTGGAGGGCATGAGGCCCACGGCCAGCAAGCGCAGTTCATCGAAATCCTTTTCCGCCAATCCATTCAAGCGAAAATATTCCCACGCGGCCCGGCTGGCACCTTGCGCGCTGTGCTGAAAGGGTGCGACTTCGAAAGCCTCCATGGCGGGGAAGCGCCCCGGAGCATGGCGGCTCAAGGTGAGCACGAGATCCGCCCTGCGATCGGCCACCTGATCGGCTAGTTGCGCGGGCTCGCCGCCCATCTGCATGGCGGGATAGAAGCGGAATCTCAGCAGGCCGGCGGATTCTTTTTCCAGCTTCTGCGTCCAGGGCAGCAGGAACTGGGTGTGAAAAGCCGAATCGGCGGGCAGGAAGTGGTGTACCACCAAAGTGACCCCATGCGCCTGGGCATGAGAGAGGGGCAAGACGCTGAGTGCGAGCCCAATGATGAGATTGCGCACAAACTGCACGATGGGGGGGCCTTATGGACAGGATGGGTGGATTGTCCCAGTTTTTTCGCTTACGCAGAAGAGCGGCGGGCCGGGCTACAATTCGGCGGACTTATCCGCTATCGCTACCGCACCTGCCCCATCCATGAAACCACCCAAGACTCCGGGGCGTCCACCCAGAAAATCCGGTTCCGCGCCTCGTTCCGCATCTGCGCCGCCGCGCGGTGCAGCAAGCCCTTCGGCACCCGTGAGCCGGATGGTGCGTGCGAGCGAGTGGAAGCCAGCGGGACAGCGCCTGAAACTGGCTACCTTGCAGCGCGCCATCGAACGCAGTCTTCAGTGGGCCGTGTTCGAGCCCAGCAACGAGGCCCTGTGGGCCAAGGTGCGCACGTGCGTGGAGGATTTGCTCATGGCCGAATGGAAAGCCGGTGCGCTGCGCGGGAGTACGCCAGCGGAAGCTTTTTTCGTCCGCTGTGACCAGACCACTATGACCCAGTACGATATCGAACACGGCCAAGTCATACTCTTGGCCGGGGTTGCGCCCGTCAAGCCGTCGGAATTTTCAACGCTACGCATCGTGCAGAGCACGGCAAACTAACTTTTAGGATGGAACGCACTTGAAAACAGAAGATAAGCACCTGGGTTTTGTCGGAGTTGGCCAAATGGGCGGGCCCATGGCTGGACGGCTGCTGGATGCGGGCTACACGCTTACCATTTTCGATACGCGCGAAGCGGCCATGGCTCCCTTGGTGGCGCGCGGCGCGCGCGCGGCGGCATCACCCGCCGCGGTGGCAAGCGCGGTGGAAACCGTGATCGTGAGTTTGCCCACGCCCGCCATCGTGAAGGAGGTGGTGCTCGGCGCGAAGGGAGTGGCGCAAGGCACCAAGGTCAAGACGGTTGTGGATCTTTCCACGACCGGGGCGCGCGTGGAGCAGGAGGTCGCGGCCGCCTTGGCGTCCAAGGGAATCGATCTGGTGGATTCCCCGGTGAGCGGCGGCGTGGCCGGTGCCACCAAAGGCACGCTGGCGGTGATGACGGCTTGCCGCGCGGACAAACTCGAAACCTTGCGCCCGGTGCTGCAAGTCTTCGGCAAGGTGTTCTATCTTGGAGAAAAACCCGGCATGGGCCAGACCATGAAGCTCGCCAACAATCTGCTTTCGGCCACCGCCATGGCGATCACGTCGGAGGCCATGGTCATGGGCGTGAAAGCGGGCTTGGATCCGCGAATCATGCTCGACGTGATCAATGCCGGTACGGGGCGCAACAGCGCTTCGCAAGACAAATTTCCGCGCGCCGTCGTGACAAGAAAATTCGATTTCGGTTTCACCAACGCCCTCATGTACAAGGACGTGAAGCTTTGCCTGGAAGAGGGCGAGGCCATGAACGTTCCCATGTGGGTGGCCAATGCGGTGCGCCAATCGTGGTTTCTCGCGTGCAACGAGGTGGGGCCCAACGAGGACTTTACCGCGATCGTGAAGTACATCGAAAAATGGGCGGGCGTGGAAGTCAAGGCGCCGGAGTAGCAAAAGCATTTCAACGCAAAGGACGCGAAGGAAATCCAGAACACCGAAGAGAAATTGTGCTCGCTAATTTAGTGAGATTCGCCGTTGCTGGTTTTGCTTCGTGTGACGTCGTATCCCGCGTGATTCAACGCTGGCTTAGGATAGGGGAGGGGAGATGGAAAGGTCCGAGTTAGAACAAATATACCGGGTCATGTTGCGCATTCGCCGTTTCGACGAAAGCGTGATCGACATGTTCAAGGAAGGCCTGGTCAAAGGGACTGCCCACAGCTATGTGGGCCAGGAAGCGGTCGCGGCCGGTGCATGCTCGCTGCTACGGAAAGAAGACTTCGTGGTGAGCCATCACCGCGGCCACGGCCACTGCATCGCCAAGGGCGCATCGCTCAACAAGATGGCGGCGGAATTGATGGGCCGTGTCACCGGCTATTGCAAGGGATTGGGCGGCTCCATGCACATCGCCGATCTCGACCTCAACATCCTCGGTGCCAACGGCATCGTGGGCGCAGGCATTGGCATCGGTACGGGTGCGGCGTTGTCCAACAAATTGCGTGCGACCAACCAGTGCGGCATCGCGTTCTTCGGCGATGGGGCCTGTAATGAAGGCATATTCCACGAGTGCCTGAACGTCGCTTCGGTGTGGAAGCTGCCAATCGTCTACTTGTGCGAGAACAATCAATACGCGCTTTCGACTTCGATGAAGGATTCCACCTCCATCGACCGCTTCTCCAAGCGCGCCGCCGCCTATTCCATGCCGGGCGTTACGGTGGATGGCAACGACGTGCTGGCTGTACGCGCCGCTGTGGAAGAAGCCGTGGCACGCGCACGCAAGGGCGAAGGCCCAAGTTTCATCGAAGCGCTCACCTACCGCTGGGGCGATCATTCCATGCGCGCCAACTTGCCGCGCTACCGCGGCGACCAAGAAGTGGAGGATTGGGTCAAGCTCGACCCCATCTTGCGCTTCGAGAAGAGACTCCTCGGCGAATTCGGCTTCAAGCAAGACACCCTCGACCGCGTGCGCGCCGATGTGGAAGGCGAGATGGCAACCGCCAAGGAATTCGGCATAGCCAGCCCTGAACCCACGCTCGCGGACTTGGACGACGCCGTCTACGCGCCGCACTACCAACCCGCCGAACCCAAGCTCACCACCACGCGCGAGTTGTCCTTCGCCGAGGCCCTCAAGGAAGCCATGGGCCAAGCGATGGAGGCCGACCCGTCTGTGTTCGTGTTGGGCGAGGACGTGGGCAAGATCGGCGGCATCTTCGCCGCCACGCGCGGGCTCATCGAAAAATTCGGCCCCGAGCGGTTGCGCGACACCCCCATCTCGGAACAAGCCATCGCCAGTTGCGCCGTGGGCGCGGCCATCACCGGCATGCGCCCCATCGCTGAAGTCCAGATCTTCGACTTCATCACCCTGATGATGGACATGATCGTCAACCAGGCGGCGAAGTTTCGCTTCATGCTGGGCGGCAAACCCACGGTACCGCTGGTCATTCGCGGCCCGCAAGGCGGTGGCATACGCCTGGCGGCGCAACACTCGCAAAGCCTTGAGACATGGTTCACCCATGTTCCAGGCTTGGTGGTTCTCGCCCCGTCCGGCCCCTACGAGGCGAAGGGCCTGCTCACCAGCGCTATCCGCGAGAACAATCCTGTGATCTTCCTGGAGCACAAGATGCTCTACGTCGGGAAAAAAGGATTGGTGCCCGAAGAGTCCTACGCCATTCCCATCGGCAAGGCGGTAGTCAAACGCAAAGGGAAAGACGTGACCCTGGTGGCGACTCTGGCCATGGTCGACGTAGCCCTTCAAGCCGCCGCGCGGCTAGAAGTGGAGGGGATCGACGTAGAGGTAATCGATCCGCGCACCCTGCGCCCCCTGGACGAGGACGCCATCCTCCAATCGGTGAAAAAAACCAGCCGCTTGGTAATCGCGCACGAAGGCTGGAAGCGCTGGGGCTTCGGCGCCGAAGTGGCGGCCATGGTCGCCGAGTACGCCATCGATTGGCTAGATGCGCCGATCATTCGTGTGGGTGCGCGTGACTCCCCAATGCCCTACAACGATAAGCTGGAGCGGCTGGTGATTCCGTCGATGGAGGATATCGAGAAGGCCGTGCGGGCGGTGGTGTTGCGGGACCGGGCAGAGGTTTGAGGTTAAAACTCGCAGAGCCAAAACCAACTGTGGAACGCCATATGGATACGTCCGATCCGATAGCTATCGAAGCAATCAGGCTTCTCCGATACTCGGTATGGCCGATCGCGCTCGTGTTCTTGCTGTTAGTGTTCCACGCACCTATTGCGAGACTGATCGACCGGCTGCAAAACATTCAAATCGAACGGACCGAAAAAGGATTCAATATTGCCCTGGCTGCTGCGTCTTTGACCGCCGCGGAGGCGACACGAAATCCTGGAAAAATTATCGTTCCTGCCGACATCGCGATCATGATCGACCAAGCATTTCGCAAGGTTGAGGTCAGATCAAGAGCACTGTCAGTGCTTTGGGTCGACGACAATCCATCGAACAACGAAAATTAGCGTGCTGCTCTCTCGATCCTCGGCCTGCAATTTATACTAGCGAAGTCCACTGCCGAGGCTAAGGCACTACTGAGAAAGGGACGCTTTGATCTTGTGCTCAGTGACTTTGGTCGTCCGAGTGATCCCGATGCGGGTTACGGCCTACTCGACTATTTGAGAGACCAAGAGCCAAGAATTCCATACATCATCTATTCAGCTACGGCTGTTCCTGATGAGGTTAAAGGGGAGAGGGTCAGGCCTATACTTTATATCCGTAGTCACTCAAAGGTCTTGGGTCAGGTCTATTGCATAATGATTCGATTGTTTGGCTCATCGGCGTGGCCAGCCGGGGGCAGCCCGGCGGCTGGTTCCTTTCTCTTGCTTGCCCAAGAGAAAGGAACCAAAGAGAAGGGCACCCTAATGCCGCTTTTCTCCTGCGCTGCCTGCCGGTCTCGCGGCGCCTGCGGAACTAGTCCGCGCGAGAAGCATGCGCGGCCGTCGGACAGTCCTCGGCGAATTTCCGCCAGCCCGCCGAGCTGCTCGGCGCGGCATAAGGGGAAGGAAAAGCAAACCAGCGGTTTGCGAAGGAAGTAGGTTTGTGGATTGCGGTTTTGAAGTTTCGGGTTTGAAGTTGAAGTACTTCTCCCCCTTCTGAACCGCCGAGTAACGCAGGAGCGATGGGGGCCGTCGCCGAGGACTGTCCGACGGCCGCGCATGCTTCTCGCGCGGACTAGTTCCGCAGGC
>JBJXGQ010000448.1:0-6534 GCA_046160525.1 Burkholderiales bacterium | reverse complement strand
CGCAGGCTACCTTGCGTGGCCTGCCCTCCTTGTGCTGGGTGGCCTCGCAGCGGCGGCGTTCGCCGCAAAACGAGGACATGCAAATTTCGTCGTGCGCACATTCGTGCATGCGGCCCTAGTTACGCTCGCCATTGGCCTGGCGGTCCACGCGATGCCGGGCTTTAATAACCCTCTCTTGATCGAAAACTTTAGGTTCTCCTCGGATGCCGCGCCCTATACGCATCACGCCAATTTCGACAAGGCGGCCGCTGGGTTGTTCGTACTGGTGTTCCTGTGCAATCGCGTGCGTCAGGCTGGAGAATGGCGCGATCTACTGCTGCGCACTTATCCCATTGCACTCCTGACATGCACCGTGGTGATCGCCACTGGACTGGCGGTAGGATACTCACGGCCCGATTTCAAACTCCCCGCTTACACACCGGTGTTCCTGGTAGTTAATCTGCTCTTTACCTGCGTGGCGGAAGAGGCTTTCTTTCGAGGCTTCTTTCAGCACCGCCTCGCGAAATATCTGCAAGACCGCATAACCCATGGCAATCTCGTCGCCCTCGCCAGCTGCTCCGTGTTGTTTGGCGTCGTGCATCTGGGCGGCGGCCCTTGGTACATCGTCTTGGCCACTTGCGCGGGATTGGGCTACGGGTACGCCTACCTGCGCACCCAGCGCTTGGAGGCTTCCATACTGGTGCATTTCTGCGTGAACGCCGTGCACTTCATTGGGTTCACCTATCCCCGGTTGGCTTAGGCGGAAATTCAAACCTGTCCATGGCCGCATCCTCACGTGGATGCCTACTACAGAACGCAGTTCGGCAGCCGATAAGCCAACCACTTAGTCTTTCGTCCCAATCGAACTTACCCGCATTCGATGAGCTTCATCCGCAGGATCCAGGCCTTTGTACCGGCTATTTATCACCTACTGGCCGTGACGGGGCCTCTGCTGCTCTTCGTCGGGATGATGTTATGGCTGTTCGGTGAGAGCATCACGATTTTGGGCTCCGCCCGCTCTTACTCGGAAGCAAACAGCAATTGGTCGAAAAACCAGAAAGAAGCCGTCTTTCAGCTCTTGCGCTACGCCGGTTCCGCGGACGAGGCGGATTTCGAGCGTTATAAAGCGGCCATCGCGGTACCCCTCGCCTTCAAACGGTTTCGGGACGAGATGCAAAAACCCGAACCGGACATGCAAGCTATTCGGCAAGCACTCCGTGACGGCCTGACCCATCCCGACGACATGGAAGCCGGCATCGAATTCCTCCGGCGCTTTCGGCACATTCCGCCGATGCCAGAGGTGATCGATATCTGGGGACACGGTGATGGCTTGATCGAGGAGATCACGAGGATTGCCGGGCAGTTGCGCGAGGCCAGCGCCTTGCGCACAGCGGACAAAGCGAAGTCGCGGGAACTCCACGACCGGTTACTGGCAGCCAACGAGCAACTCACCCCCATGTCCCAGGAATTCACCCGGGCCCTGGGGGCCGCATCGCGCAAGACCCAGACGCTCTTGGTGGTGGCGATGCTCATCGTAACGGGCCTGCTGCTGCCCCTTGCCATTTATCTTTCTCACCGCACCCTGCGGCGGGGGCGGCTCTTCGAACATGCACTGAAGGCGAGCGAAGAGCGCTTCGACCTCGCGGTAACGGGGACCCGGGACGGTTTATGGGACTGGAATATCGCCACCGGCACTTGGTACTTCTCTCTGCGGTTCAAAGTCTTGCTGGGGTACACGGAACAAGAACTGGAGGAAAGCGGGCCCAGTTTGGCGTGGCACCTTCATGAGGAAGACCGTGCGCGCTTCGAGTCCGTGTTGCGCGCCCATGTGGATCGCTCCGAGGGCATGGATGTGGAGGCTCGCATCATGACCAAGGGCGGCGAGTACCGCTGGTTCAGGGTAAGAGGGCAAACAGTGCGTGATGCAGCGGGCAATCCCGTGCGCATGGCAGGCGCGCTGACCGACATTTCCAGAAGAAAGCAAGCGGCCGCCGAGCTGTTTGCCGAGAAGGAACGCGCCCAGGTCACGCTAGCTTCGATTGGGGATGGCGTGATCACCACCGGGACCAGCGGGCGGATCGAATACCTGAATCCCATCGCGGAACAACTCACTGGCTGGAAAATCGATGCGGCTCGTGGCCTGCCCTTAACGGCGCTGTTTCGGCTCATCGACGAACAGCGGCGCCGGCCCGTTGCGAATCCCGCCGAGTCCGTGCTACTGGAGCAACGTCCCATTAACGACACTGGCTCGAGTACTCTGCTAGAGCGTAACGACGGCAGCGAGATCCCCATCGCATACAAGGCAGCGCCCATGCGCGATAGCACGGGAAACGTCGTGGGCGTGACCTTGGTGCTGCGGGACATGAGCCTGGAGCGGGAGTACGCGACCAAGCTCGCCTACCAGGCCAGCCACGATGCCCTCACGGGGTTGGCCAACCGTACAGAATTCGAGCGCTGCCTGGACCGCGTCATCGAGTCAACCGCGCGCTCACGGCGGCGGTACTGCGTCATGTACATCGACCTGGACCAGTTCAAAATCGTCAACGACACCTGCGGCCACGCCGCGGGCGACGAACTCATGCGGCAATTAAGCGCTCTGCTACAGCACCGTTTGAGGGCCGGCGACGTCCTCGCCCGCTTGGGCGGGGATGAATTCGGTGTCTTGTTGGAAAATTGCCCGCCTGATAAGGCATTGCAAATCGCCGAAAGCCTGCGGCAGGCAACCGCCGAATTTCGCTTCGTCTGGGCCGGCAAGAGCTTTAGCGTGGGCGCCAGCATCGGGCTTGTAAACGTGGAGGACGACCCGTTCACCTCGGCGGAGGTGATGCGTGCCGCCGATACAGCGTGCTATATGGCAAAGGAAAAAGGCCGCGACCGGGTGCAGGTCTATCGCGCCACCGACACCGAAATCACCGCCCGCAAGGGAGAAATCGAGTGGGTCGTGCGCCTGACCAAGGCGCTGGAGGAGAACCGGTTCGTGCTCTACGCCCAGGACATAGTCCCGGCCGGCAATTCCGCCCCCGCTGGCGTGCACTGCGAGTTGCTCGTCAGAATGCTGGACGAGGAGGGCAAACTGGTACCGCCCATGTCCTTCATCCCCGCGGCCGAGCGTTACAACCTCATGCAGTCCATCGACCGCTGGGTACTATCCAATGCCCTCGCCGCACTGGAACGGCTACAAGCCGATGGTGGCGAGCCGGTTACGCTGTGTGCGATCAATCTATCGGGTGCATCCGTCGGCGACGAACGCTTCCTCGAGTTCGCGCGCGAACAGATACAGCAGTTTCGCGGGCCGCGCGAGACCGTCTGCTTCGAAATCACCGAGACCACGGCGATCACGAACCTCGACAAGGCAACACATTTCATCGAGCAGTTGAAGATTGAGGGTTGTAAATTCTCCCTGGATGACTTTGGCGCCGGGATGTCCTCCTTCGCCTACCTCAAGCATCTCCCGGTGGACTATCTCAAGATCGACGGTGGCTTCGTCAAGGACATGGCGGACGATCCCATCGATCGCGCTATGGTCGTGGCCATCAACAATATCGGGCACGTCATGGGTAAGCAGACCATCGCGGAATTCGTGCATAACGAACAGGTGCTCGCGGCCCTACTGGAAATTGGAGTGGACTATGTTCAGGGCTACGCGGTGGCGAAACCGCGGCCCTTCGCCCCGCGCTTTGCAATGGCGCCGGTCGTCTAGAACGCATCGAGATTTGTTAAATCGCACGGACTGCTACGTTCGGCGCGGCGATAACCGGAAGAAACACTTGATCTAGCACCTGCGCGCGCGTATTCTTTTCAACGGAGTAGCTTCTTCGCATCTGCCGGAAAATGAATGGTTGCCAGGAAGCTAAAAAGGGGAGTGTGTGCGGTCGTAACCGGCTAGCGGGGGAGTTCTCGTGTGTTCCGTGGTTGTGAAGGCATTCATGTCCCGCAATCATTTTGCAATTCAAGGAACGCCGATGGGACACATGCTCGAACTTTCACCCCACCCTGATTGGGTGGCCACCATGCGCATGTTCGTCCAGCCGCAATGGGACGGATTGCTCGAAGGAGAGTTCGTAACCGGCGGTGCCACGGGGGAACTCACGGTGGACGAATTGCGCGGCTGGATGCTGCACATGTATCCCTTCATCCACACCTTCCCCAAATTCCTCGCCGAAGCCTTGATCAAGGCCGAGGACGACGCCACCCGCTCCTTCCTGATCGACAATATTCGCGTGGAGAAAGCCCACGCCGAGCATTGGATTTGGATGGCGGAAGGCTTTGGACTGAAGAGGCAAGATCTCCTGGATCTGGCCGCGGGCAACCGCACGATGTTGCGGGATGTCCAGTCTCTCACCGACTGGCTCTGGTACATCAATGCCAAGGGCAGCCTCGCGGAAGCGGTGGCGGCCACCAGCTACGCGATCGAAGGGGCGACGGGAGAGCTCACGCGCAAGACCCTGGAGGGCTTCATGTCCTACGGGCGCTTTCCGGGTGTGGTCATCGATGCGCGCTCCACGCGCTGGATGCGATCACACGCCCGCTACGACGATGACCACCCGCAACTGGCCCTGGAAGTCATCAAACGCTACGCCAGCACGCCGCAATTGCAGCACAGGGCGATGCTGGCGGCCAGGCGCAGTTTGCAACTGCTCGATCTGGCGATGACGACCTCGTTCCGGGCCCACTCCCAGGCGGCCAGCACCCATTCTATGGACGGCACGGAAAAGCGCAGGTCTGGCCGCCGCCAGCAAGACCTGCCCCTCGCCTTCCCCGAGCGGCGATTTGGCGAGCGCCGGGGACGGTTGCTTACCTCGCTCGCCTAGCGAGGGTTTTCATGGAAGTCCCCGCCGTGCGAGCAAGCCGCGAAACCGCCCCGGTTGCGCGCGCGCTCCTGGATCTGGATGACCTGCCCGGGCCCGCGGGATTGCCTCTGCTTGGCAATGCGTTACAGATCGAACCGAAAAGATTGCACCGCATCCTGAGCGGGTGGGCCGAAAAGTTCGGCCCCATGTTTGTGTTTCGTGTGGGACAAACGCGCTTTCTGACCGTGGTGGATGCGCAGACCATCCAACAGATCCTTCGCGACCGGCCAGACACCTTTCGCCGCTGGAGCAAAATCCAGAAAATCTCCGACGAGATCGCAACCGACGGCCTCTTTTCCGCCGAGGGGAGCGATTGGAGGCGCCAGCGCACGTTGGTCATGCACGCGCTCAACACCAATCACGTGCGCGCCTTCGTCCCGCGCTTGGAGGAAGTCGTGGGCCGCTTGCGGCGCCGGTGGTGGCGCTCGGCGGTCAAAGGCACCGCGGTGGACGTTACCCGCGACTTGATGAAATTCACCGTGGACGTGACCACGGGCCTGGCGTTCGGCAAGGACCTCAATACGACCGAGGACCAGACCGATCCCATCCAAAAACATCTCGACCAGTTGTTCATGGCCCTGGCGCGGCGCCAGACGGCGCTTTTCCCATACTGGCGTTACATCCAGTTACCGGCAGACCGAAAGACCAAGATTGCCGTCAAGGAAGTAAGCCAGGTCATCTCCGAATTGATCGCCCTGGCGCGGGTGCGCACCGCTCACTCGCCCGAGCTACGCGCGAAACCGGGCAATCTGCTGGAGGCCATGGTCGCCGCCCAAGAGACCAGCGCGGGTGCGATCACCGACAAGGAGATCGCCTCCAACGTCATGACGTTGCTGCTGGCCGGCGAGGACACCACGGCCAATACCCTATCGTGGATGATCCACTTCATGATGGAGCATCCCAGCGTACAAGCAGGCGTACAAGAGGAAGTGGACCGCCTTCTCGCCTCGGGCGAACATTCCTGGGCCGATCCGGCAATAGCCGATAGCCTGGTTTATACGGACGCGGTGGCAAAAGAGGCCATGCGCTGCAAACCCGTGGGCGGGCAGCTTTTCCTCGAAGCCAATCACGACACCGAGATCGGTGGCGTGCGCGTGCCCAAGGGCACGCCTGTACTCGCTTTAAGCGGGGACGTGGGCCTGCAAGAGGAAAACTTCGCGCGCGCCAGCGACTTCCTGCCCGAGCGCTGGCTCGAAAGGCAAGAGCGCGGCGCCACGGCCCACAACACGAAGGCCTTCATGCCCTTCGGGGCGGGGCCCCGCTTTTGTCCGGGCAGGCATCTGGCAATGCTGCAAATCAAGATGGTCATCGCAATGCTCTGCCGTGATTTCGAATTCTCCCGCCCCGCCAATGCGCCGCCGGTGGAGGACGTCTACGCGATTGTCGTGGGGCCCACCAGCGTTCTTGCAACCTTACGCCCGCGCCGCGCCCTTCGCATGGGGACCGATATCGAGCTTCGGTTGCGCGACCGCCGAACCGCCGCGCGACCGCTCGTATTTCCTGACCGCCGTGTTGGACAACGAAGACAACGGGCGCAGGCCGTGCTGCCCAATTCGTAGTGCCGCAAGGCGGCGCTAAGCCCCCAGCATCTGCCCGCCATCCACGCAGATGGACTGGCCAGTAATCCATCCCGCAAGAGGCGAGGCGAGAAACAACACCAAGTTCGCCACTTCCTCGGGCCTTCCCATGCGCCCGAAGGGGATGC
>JBJXGQ010000447.1:0-8662 GCA_046160525.1 Burkholderiales bacterium | reverse complement strand
GCGCCCCCCATGCCCAGAAACAGCGAGCGTGCGGCGTTTCCCGCGAGGAAGGCCCCATGGCTCCACAGGGCTTGGTCAAACAAGCGCGCTCCCGTGGTTTCGTCCGCGTATCCCGCCGCTTCGATCTCCTTCAGCACGTAAGGATGAGCGCGTATGGCTCCCTGGCCAAAGATGATCATGCTGCGCGTGAGAATGTTGGCGCCCTCCACGGTGATGGCGATGGGCGCTTGCTGGTAGGCACGCCCGAGGTAGTTGTTCGGCCCTAGGCAGATACCCTTGCCGCCGTGCACGTCCATGGCGTCGTTGATGACGCTGCGGCCGCGCTCCGTGCAGTGGTACTTGGCAATCGCCGACAATACGGAAGGTTTCTCGCCCAAATCCACGGCGCCCGCCGTAAGCGTGCGCACGGCATCGATCATGTACGTGTTGCCGCCGATGCGTGCCATCGCCTCTTCCACGCCTTCGAACTTGCCGATAGGCACGCGAAATTGGTGGCGGATGCGGGCGTAGGCTCCCGTGGTGCGAGCGGCCATCTGCGCCATCCCAGCGCTGGAGGACGGCAAGGAGATGGAACGTCCCGCGGCCAAGCACTCCATCAGCATGCGCCATCCTTGCCCCACCCGCTCCTGGCCGCCGATCACCCACTCCATGGGGATGAATACGTCCTTACCCGAGTTAGGCCCGTTCATGAAGGAAGCGTTGAGGGGGAAGTGCCGCCGTCCGATATTGACGCCCGGATGATTAGTGGGAATGAGCGCCAGCGTGATGCCTAAGTCTTGCTCCTGGCCCAGGAACTGGTTCGGATCGTAAAGACGGAATGCGAGGCCTAGCAGAGTCGCCACGGGCCCTAACGTGATGTAGCGCTTTTCCCACGTCACACGCATTCCGAGCACTTGGCGCCCTTCATGGGAACCGTAACACACGATTGCATGGTCGGGGATCGCCCCGGCATCGGACCCCGCATCGGGCCCCGTGAGCGCGAAGCACGGCGTTTCCAAACCGCGCGCCAAGCGCGGCAAATAATATTGCTTCTGCTCATCCGTCCCGTAGTGAAGCAACAACTCGGAGGGTCCCAGGGAATTGGGCACCATCACCGCGACCGTGGCGGGCGCGCTGCGAGTGGCGAGTTTGGCGATCACTTGCGAATGGGCGTAGGCGGAAAAACCCAACCCTCCGTACTCCCTGGGGATGATCATCCCCAGGAAACCCTCTTCCCGGATGAATTGCCACACGCCAGGCGGCAGATCGTTCAACTCGTAGGTGGCTTCCCAATCGTCGGTCATGGCGCACAATTCCTCCACGGGACCATCGAGAAACGCGCGCTCCTCCTTGCTCAGCGCAGGGCGCGGGAATGCGAGGAGTTTGTTCCAGTCCGGGCGCCCGGAGAATAAATCGGCGTCCCACCACACGGTGCCGGCATTGAGCGCCTCTTTCTCCGTGTTGGAAACTTGCGGCATCACGCGCCGAAACCATCCGAACAGCGGATCGCTTACGAAGGCGCGGCGAAGATTCGGGACCAGAACGACAGCGCAAGCGGCGATGTAGAGCGTCCCCAAAATAGCCAGCGTGACGAAGGAAAATGCGCGGGCATAGGAAGCCGCCAACAAAAATCCCGCGGCACAGACCGCCCAAATCCAGCGGTTCGCTTCGCGATAGGCCAGGGCCCACGACAGCCCCCCGCCCGCGGCAGCCCAGATCCAGTGCGCCATGTTGCGCTCCCACAGTCAGTAAAGATCGGGTACGAAGCAAGACCCGTACGACGGGGATGCTACACGATCGGCATTACGCCGGCCGATGACACCGGAATGGCCGCCGCCCGTCTGCGTGCTACTTCAACGAGCCCGCAGCGGGATTGCTAGCGGATACGGGAGGTTTGGAACCCACGAAGGAACTGGGCGGACTGGCTACCGATGTGGGAGGCTTGGAACCCACGAAAGCACTTGGCGGAATGCTAGGGGCTGTGCCAGGCCGCGCGCCCTTGATACGCCTGATGGGTCCCACCACGACCGGAGGATCGGGCGGAAGGATGACCGGAGATTCCGGTTGCGCCCGCGCCGTGCGAGGCCAGAACAATCCCGCCACCAGATCGTGCATGCTCACCTCGCGCGCCGCTTCGCACTCTCGTTGCACGTACCGCATGGCAGAGGCGAGGTACAACTCGCGTTCCTCTGGGGTCATCCATAGAATCTCCCCCGTACTCAGGGGGCGCAGCAACACCAACTCATGATAGTGCCGTAGCAATTCCACAAGTTGCGCGGCGCGCTCACAAGGCAGCGTCCCGGCGGCGACCCCGTCTTCATCCGGCGGACGGGAGGATTTCCACTGCGAGAGCCGTTCCTTGTCCTTGGCCGCCTGCTCCCTCGCCGCTAACTGCTCGTCCATGGTGGGTAAGGGTGGCGTATCGAGGATGCGCTCTGGGCGCGCACCGGGAACGGCATTGCCGTAGTAGACGTGGCCCCTTTCGTCCGTCCAGACTTGTATCGCGTCGTTGGCGGCGGCGTTACAGGCCGCCACGGTGAGTAGAAGGGCAATGAGGCAGTTTTGGGTCTCCATCTGGGTGCTCCTATGTTCCGGGCAGCGCTGGCCCGAGGACACCGAGTGTAGCGAGGCCTTTGCCCCGAACATAGGCGTAATCCTGGAATTTTCACACTGCGCGTGGAAAATTCCAGGCGCCTTGCCTTATAACTGATGGCTCTCCAACCCCAGGGTGCTGGCGGCACCTGCCACGATGGCCCGGTGGTAGGCGTGGGATTGCGGAAGGTGATGCTCGGCAAAGAAACGGGCGGTAGCGATCTTGCCACGATAGAAATCGGTTTCCGTGCTTCCCCCATCCAACTGCTGCTTGGCGATAAGTGCCGATTTGGCCAGTTGGTATCCGCCCAACACCGTTCCCCAAAGCTTCAGGTAGGGCACAGCGCCCGAAACAGCGGCGCGCACATCGGGACCGTAAGTCTCCAGCACCCAGTCCGTGCTGGCGGCCAGGGCCGATACACCGCCGGCCAGGGCACCGCGTATGGAAGCGATGGCCGGATGATCCACCTTGCCCAATTGCCCATCGAAGGCGCGCATCTGGGCGATGAGTGCCTTCGCCGTCATGCCTTTTTCCGCCGCCACCTTCCTACCCATGAGGTCGTTGGCCTGAATGCCCGTCGTGCCCTCGTAGATGGGGGTGATGCGCGCATCGCGGAAATGCTGGGCGGCGCCGGTCTCTTCGATGAAGCCCATGCCGCCATGCACTTGCACGCCCAGGGAAGTCACATCGATGGCCTGCTCCGTGGACCATCCTTTCACGATGGGCGTCACGAAATCCACCAGCGATTGGTGCTTAAGGCGTTCATTGCGGTCCGGATGGCGGTGGGAGATATCCAAGGAGGACGATGCCAGTACCGCTATGGACCGCATGGCTTGTGTCTGTGCCCGCATGCTCATCAGCATGCGGCGCACGTCGGGATGTTGGATGATGGCGACGCGATCCCCTCCGCGCACGGAGATATCCTTGCCTTGCACACGTTCCTTGGCGAAATTGAGCGCACGCTGGTAAGCGCGCTCGGCCAGGCCAATGCCTTCGATACCCACTTCCAGGCGCGCGCAGTTCATCATGGTGAACATGTATTCCAGGCCTCGGTTTTCCTCGCCAAAGAGGTAACCGATAGCACCTTCCTTGTCGCCATAGGCCAGCACGGCGGTGGGGCTACCGTGGATGCCCAGCTTGTGCTCGATGGACACGCACTTCACGTCGTTACGCGCGCCCAAGCTGCCATCGGCGTTGACCAGCACCTTGGGCACGATGAACATGGAGATCCCCTTCACACCCTCCGGCGCGGTGGGCGTGCGGGCCAGCACCAGGTGGATGATGTTGTCCGTCCAATCGTGCTCGCCGTAAGTGATGAATATCTTGGTCCCGTGCAACCGGTAATGGCCGCCTTCGGGTACCGCGCGCGTGCGCACGGCGGCCAAGTCGGAGCCCGCTTGTGGCTCCGTCAAATTCATGGTCCCCATCCACTCGCCGCTGACGAGCTTGGAGAGGTAAGTGCGCTGCTGCTCCGGCGTGCCGTGTTTACTGAGCGCGATCACGCTGCCGTTGGTAAGCATGGGCCCCAGGCAGAAGGCCATGTTGGCGCCGTTCCAGATTTCCGATACGGCGTGGGACAGAATGTGGGGCAGTCCCTGCCCTCCGTAGGCCGGGTCTCCCGGCAATGCAGGCCATCCGCCTTCGCGGTAACGGCGGTAGGCGTCCTTGAACCCAGGTGGTGTGGTGACGACTCCATCGTTCCACTTGCAGCCCACCGTATCGCCCACGGTGTTGAGCGGGCTCAGTACGCCCGTGGCGAATTTTCCGGCCTCCTCCAACACGGCATCGATGAGATCGCCGTTGGCCTCCTCGCATCCTGGCAGGGAGGTAATTTGATCGAGCCCGCACAGTTCCTTGATGACGAACTGCATGTCTCGCACAGGCGCAATGTATTCGGCCATGAAAATTTCCCGTAAGAGTTAGTCCAGCGCGGCCGTCAGTGCGGGCACCGCCTGAAACAGATCGGCGACCAACCCATAGTCGGCGACTTGAAAGATCGGCGCTTCGGCGTCCTTATTGATAGCCACGATCACCTTGCTGTCTTTCATGCCCGCCAGATGCTGGATGGCACCTGAGATGCCCACCGCCACGTAGAGCTCCGGCGCCACCACTTTGCCAGTCTGCCCTACCTGGTAATCGTTGGGCACGAAGCCCGCGTCCACGGCCGCGCGCGAGGCGCCCACGGCCGCACCCAGCTTGTCCGCCAGCGCTTCCAGGAGTTTGAAGTTCTCGCCGTTGCCCATGCCGCGCCCGCCCGAAACGATGATGCGAGCGGCGGTCAATTCGGGACGCTCCGATTTGGTCAGTTCCTGGCCGATGAGTTTCGACAAGCCGCTGTCCCCGCCCCCCGCAATCGCTTCCACCACGGCGCTGCCACCTTCGGCGGACGCGGCATCGAAGCCCGTGGTGCGCACGCTTACGACGCGGATCGCATCGCCCGACTGCACCGTGGCCAGCGCATTCCCGGCGTAGATGGGGCGCACGAATGTATCGGCGGAGACCACCTCGACGATATCGGATATCTGCGCAACGTCAAGCAGTGCGGCCACGCGCGGCAGGAAATTCTTGCCGAAGGTCGTGGCGGGCGCCAGCACATGGGTGTACTTCGAAGCCAAACGGGCGACCAGACTCGCCATGTTCTCCGCCAGACAGTGAGCATAGGGCGCCGCATCGGCCACGAGCACCTTGGCCACGCCGGCGATCTTGGCGGCCGCGCCCGCCGCGCCGCCGCACTGGTGGCCCGCCACCAAAATATTCACTTCACCACCCACCTTGATGGCGGCGGCAACGGTATTGAGGGTGCTGGGTTTAATTCCAGCATTGTCGTGTTCCGCGATTACGAGCACCGCCATGTCAAATCACCTTCGCTTCGTTCTTGAGTTTGTTCACGAGTTCTTCCACGGACTTGACCAGCACCCCGGCGCCGCGCTTGGCCGGTTCCACCACCTTCAAGGTCCGCAGGCGCGGAGTCATGTCCACGCCCAGGTCCTCAGGCTTCATCACATCCATGGTCTTCTTCTTCGCCTTCATGATGTTGGGCAGCGTCACGTAGCGTGGCTCGTTCAAGCGCAGATCCGTCGTTACGATGGCGGGAAGTTTGATGGATATTGTCTCCAAGCCTCCGTCCACTTCGCGCGTCACGTCCGCGCTTTCGCCCGTCACTTTCACCTTGGAGGCGAAGGTGGCTTGCGACCATCCCAACAAGGCCGCGAGCATCTGGCCCGTTTGATTGAAATCATCGTCGATCGCTTGCTTGCCCAGGATGATGAGCCCCGGATTCTCCTTTTGAGCTAGCGCCTTCAGCACCTTCGCGACACCCAGGGGCTGGGTCTCCAGCGCGGTCTCCACCAGAATGGCGCGGTCCGCGCCCAGGGCGAGCGCGGTACGCAGCGTCTCCTGGCATTGAGTGGGGCCCACGGAAATGGCCACGATCTCGGTCACCACGCCTGCTTCCTTCAGGCGCACCGCCTCTTCCACGGCGATCTCGTCGAAGGGATTCATGGACATCTTCACGTTGGCGGTTTCCACGCCGGAGCCGTCGGCCTTGACGCGAACCTTCACGTTGTAATCGACCACACGCTTGATGGGAACGAGAACTTTCATAACTCATGAGGGAAAGGAGGAAGGGCCGAAGTTTACCGCAGCGCAGCGTAGGTTCTACGCCTGCCGCGCCAATTCTCGCAGCACGTTTTTCTGAACTTTCCCGGTGGAAGTCTTGGCCAACGGCCCGAACACCACCGTCTTGGGCGCCTTGTAGTGCGCCAGATGCTCCCGGCAAAAAGCGATGATGTCCTGCGCGCTCACGGCGCCGGCATCGCTCTTCAATGTCACGAAGGCACAGGGCGTCTCGCCCCATTTCTCGTCGGGCTTGGCCACTACCGCGGCTTCCAGCACGGCAGGGTGGCGGTAGAGCACTTCCTCCACCTCCAGGGTGGAGATATTCTCGCCCCCGGAGATGATGATGTCCTTCGAGCGGTCGCGGATTTTCAGGTAACCATCCGGGTACACCACCGCCAGATCCCCGGTGTGATACCACCCGCCGGCGAACGCTTCCTCGGTGGCTTTCGGGTTCTTGAGGTACCCCTTCATGGCGATGTTGCCGCGAAAGAAAATCTCGCCCATGGCCTGGCCATCCCACGGTACCGGCAGCATAGTGTGCGGATCGAGCACCGCCATGTCTTCCTGCAGTGCGTAGGTCACACCTTGGCGGGAATTTTTCTCCGCGCGCGCTTCAACACTCAGGTCTTCCCATTCGGGATGTTTCGCGCACACGGCGGCCGGGCCATAGACTTCGGTTAAACCGTAGACGTGGGTCAGATCGAAACCCATGCGTTCCATGCCCTCGATCACCGGCTGCGGAGGCGCCGCGCCGGCGATCATGCCATGGACCTTGTGCTCGATGCCCGCGCGCATTTGCGATGGCGCGTTGACCAGCATGGCGTGTACGACAGGCGCACCGCAGTAGTGGGTGACGCGGTGCGCGCGCATGAGATCGAATATGGGCTTCGCTTCAACCCTGCGCAAGCACACGTTCACACCCGCCTGCAATGCCACGGTCCAAGGGAAGCACCAGCCATTGCAGTGGAACATGGGCAAGGTCCACAAATACACGGGGAAGTGAGGCATGCTCCATTGCACCGCGTTGCTCACCGCGTTGAGATAGGCCCCGCGGTGGTGCAACACCACGCCCTTGGGGTTGCCCGTGGTGCCCGAGGTGTAATTCAGAGCGATGGCGTCCCACTCGTCCGCAGGCATCTCCCAGGAAAATTCCGGATCGCCCGATGCCAGGAATTGCTCGTACTCCATCACACCTAGCCACTCCCCTCCGGGCCCCAAGGGATCGTCTACATCGATGACCAGGGGTTTCGTGCGCATCCGGCTCAGGGCCTGGCTCACAACGGGCGCGAATTCCCGGTCGGCGATCAGCACCTTGGCTTCGCCGTGCTCCAGCATGAACGCGATGGACGCCGCGTCCAGGCGCGTGTTGAGCGCATTCAACACCGCGCCCAGCATGGGCACGGCGAAATGGGCTTCGTAGGCCGCCGGAATGTTGGGGGCCATCACCGCGACCGTGTCGCCCGCGCGCACGCCGTGCTTTTGCAACGCACAGGCCAGTGCGCGGCAGCGCCGGTAAATCTCGTCCCAATTGCGGCGCAAGCTCCCGTGCACGAGGCCCAAGCGATGGGGATAAACCGCGGCCGTCCGCCGCAAGAAAGACAGCGGGGAGAGCGGTACGTAGTTCCCCGGATTCTTATCCAATCCAATACCGTAGGCGAATGTCATATTCGATTTTTTGGGTTTCAGGGCGTCGGCTTGCTTCTTGCTGCCGGGGGCGGGCACCACGCCGGGGTGCTTCATCCCAAGATTAATTCAATGCCACGCGCTAATCCATCAGCCCCCCTCCCCGCCACGCCAAGCGCCGTGGTCATCGCCATCGAAATGCCGGGGTTCGCGAAGAGCCCGGTGCCCGAGCAGCTCAAGGCGCGCGCAAACCTTCACCGCCGGCTCGCGCAAGCCCTGCTTCCCATCCGCCGCCAGGACCGCATCGTACTCGACACAAGCAACGGGGTCGCCATTGCCTTGTTTGGCCCGGCGCGGGCCGCGGTGGCAGTGGCCGCGACGCTGTTTACTCCTTCTCGCGAGGACAATGCCCGTTTCACGCTGCGCATAGTACTCACCATGGGCCCTGTGCAAGCCTTCAGCCGCGATAACGGCGAGGTTCAAGTGGCCGGTGACGCCCTGGACGTGGCTGAACGCATTCTGGCGCTGCCTTCCGATGAGCCAATCTTGGCGACCCGCGCCTTCGCCAGCGCCCTGGGCAGTGAAATACCCGGCAGCAGCGCGGCATTGAAATCCCTGGGAACCTTCACCGACGACCAGGTACGCGAGCACGAACTCTTCAGCCTTCAACCCAGCCACCCCAGCTTGGCCGCGCCAGGGCAGGCCACATCCGGGCGCGCAGTGTGGTCTCTTCCACGCGCAGCCATGGCGGGAGCGGCTATCGTACTCCTGGCCTTCCTGGGTTTTAACTTAATCCAACCTGGGAAACCCGGCGCGGCGGTGGGGCCAAACATAACGGCCAAGCCAAGC
>JBJXGQ010000446.1:0-5999 GCA_046160525.1 Burkholderiales bacterium | reverse complement strand
GCTAAATCTTCCTGCCCCGGTTCTTCGAGAATGGTGAGGTTGCAACGGTCGATGACTTGAATGCCCAGGGCTCGAGCCTGCTTCACAAGATGGCGAAAGTGCGGGTTGAGTTCTGGCGCACCGCCCGTGATGTCCAGGCATTGGATCGCGCGCACGCGCAGGAATTCGATGACCGTCTCCAGCGTCTGGGCGGACATCTCTTCCGTGCGGTTCGGGCCGGCGTTGACGTGGCAGTGGACGCAGGTTTGATTGCAGCGGTAACCGAGATTGACCTGCAGCGTGGTAAGCGCCGCGCGGCGCAGATGGGGAAAGCCCCGGGAGTTCAACAAGGGTAATGTGTCGTGCATAACCGTGCCTCGTATTGTTTTGGTTCCAACTGTTGGGCGCCATGGACCCGCCGCCCGCGACATCGTACTCTATGGGAAGGCCCTGCCCGTTATACGGGTGACATCCGCCAGGCGGATGCGGGGTGATCCAACGAAAGGGAGGAGAGCATGAAAGTATTGGGCTGGATTCTGGTGCTTGGGGTCTTGGGGGGATGTACTTCCCTTCCTTTCCAGGCGCCGAAGGTGAACGTGTCGCTAACGGATGTGCGGATTGCTCAGGCGGGAACCATCGAACAGGAATACGCGCTCAAGCTCCGAATTCAAAACCCCAACGCGAAGATGCTCAACATGCAGGGGCTTTCCTACGAAATGGAACTCAACGGCCGGGTCTTTGCGCGCGGGGTGAGTCCCAAATCCGCATCCATTCCCCCCTATGGGGAGACGGCGATCGAGGTCAATGCCGTGAGCAGCATCGCCACCCTGATCGACCAGATCGCGCGCTTGAAGCAAGACCGGCCCAAGGCGTTTCGCTACCGGCTGACTGGAAAGTTGAATCTCCCGGGCAACATCCCGGCGGGTGTGCCCTTCGAGTATTTCGGTGAGATCGCCTTCTCCGCTCTTGCTCCGGCTGACGGAGGACTTGAGCAGGAGGTGGGGAAGTAGCGCCTCGGGAAGAGAAGGCGGGAAGGAGCCTCCCTTATACTGCAACTGGCTTCAACCCATGGAGGGATTAACGATGTCACATGCAACCATTGCACGCCCGCTGTTGTGGCTCATGCTAGGGATAGTCATGCTCTTAGTGAGCGGATGCGCTGGCCTAAAGGGCTTGTTTTCTCGGTCGGAGGAACATACCAAGACCAGCGTGGTGGAGTACCTTTATCCCAACGCGAAGGATCCCATCACGGAGCAAGGGGTACCGGTACTCACGCTTCCGCTACGTGTAGGAATCGCCTTCGTGCCCGAGCGCCATAGAGGGTTTCTATCGGAGGCAAGGAAGACCGAATTCCTGAGCCGGGTCGCGGAGCATTTCAAGAAGCAAGAGTTCATCAAGTCTATCGAGATCATCCCATCGGATTACTTGACGCCCAAGGGCGGGTTCGCGAATCTCGATCAAATTCGAACCATGTATGGCATAGACGTGATCGCGCTGGTTTCCTACGACCAGGCGCAGTTTACGGATGAGGGTGTCGCATCGCTGATCTACTGGACAATCGTCGGTGCCTACGTCGTGCCGGGAGAAAAGAACTCCACCTCCACCATGGTCGATACAGTGATCATGCACATCCCCAGCCGCAAAATGTTGTTCCGCGCACCGGGCGTGGGGCAAGTGAAGGGTTACGCCACTCCGATAAATCTTTCCGAACAATTGCGCAAGGACAGTGACAAGGCCATGGACGAGGCCGTGAACAAAATGATCGCCAACCTCGATGGACAACTCGTCGCATTCCAAGAAAGGGTCAAGAGTTCTCCCGAGGAATACAAGGTCGTTCGCACACCCGGCTACAAGGGGGGCGGCGCGCTCGATGCCGGCATGGCACTGTGTGTGTCGCTTATCGTGGCTGGAGGCGGGTGGTGGGCGCGGCGCCGCCGTTAGGGCGCGTTCCATGGTGGACGCTGGGTTTGGTGGCCGCCGCCATTCTTGTCTGGATCGTTCCTGGGGCAGCGAATCTATTTGTCTACGATCGGGTTGCGATCGCAGAAGGGCAGTGGTGGCGTTTGCTGGCGGGCCATCTGGTGCATTTTTCGGGGGCGCATCTGTTGAACAACTTGGCCGTACTGGCGCCCGCCGCATGGCTTGCCGAGACTCGTTCGCGTACCGATGCGGGCCTCTTGGTCGTGATGGGTGCGCTTGCCATTGGCGTTGTGTTGTGGATCTCGGAACCGCACCTCATGTATTTCGCAGGGGCTTCGGGAATTGCCATCGCTTTACTTGTGTACGGTGCGTTACGCGGCATGCATGAGCCAGGGCCGTGGCGCTTGGTTTGCGCGCTTGTGCTGGCCGTAACGGGTGCCAAGTTGGTGGCCGAGTACTTCTTTGACTGGACACCGGCCCACTGGCAGGCCACGGCGGATTTCATTCCCGTTTGGCAGAGTCACATTGCCGGTCTGTGCATGGGATTGGCGGTGTACCTATGGCGGATTTTCTTCAAGACTTTCGGTCGTCTGCCGCTCCTGCATGGCCCAAACTTCCGCGGAGTTGCGCGGTGAATTCATCATTGGGGTAGCGCAAAGGGGCGCGGGGGCGGCCCGGCGCGCAAATTTTCGAGATTCACACGAGCGCGCCAATGGTTTGGGTCCAGTTCGAGGGCGCGCACATAAGCCTGCTCGGCCTCATCCCTCCTGCCCGCCTGCTCATAGGCGAAGCCGAGGTTGTTGAACACCCGTGCCTTGTGTGGAGATTTGCTCGCGGTGTCTTGCCATAGGGAGACTTCCGTGGCGTAGATCGCGTTGCGGGAAATGGTGGCTAGCGCCAGCACCACGCACAGAACGCACAGAGTGATGCCCGCGCGGCGGCTTGCCATCAAACGGTGCATGGCCACGGCAAGCGCCAACGCGGGACCCATGAGCGCCAAGTAAAGCTGCCGGTCATTGGCCACATCAAGGCGTGGCAGAACGGAGTTGGTCGGTGCCAGCATGACGAAGAACCACAGAATGCCGAAACCTATCCAGGGATTGCGCCGCCACTGCCAGAGGGCGAGAGCAAGTAGTGCAACCAAGGCAAATGCCTTAGCGGCAAGTAGGGCATTCCACTGCGCATGCTTGGGCAGATCCGGGTCGGTGTTCAGTTGTAGCAATAGGAGCGGTTGGGTGGCCAGATAGTACAAACCGTCTATCTGTGTGAGCAGGTTCTCTCCCAGCGTGCGGGTTTCCAAACTGCCGAGGGCGAGCTTCCAATAGCCTGGCACCAGGACAACCACGCAGGCCGCAACGAGGAGCACCGCCCAATGGCCGCGGGTGCGCCTCAGCGCCGCCCGCCACGTCCAGCCGGCTTGCAGTGCTTCGCATAGCAGCAATGCAAAGGGTAGGGACCAGGCATTTTCCTTCGCCGCCATGGCCAGAACAAAGAGCAGCACCGATGCGCCGCGCCACAACGACGGCTGCGAACTGGCGCCGGCCCTGAGCCATGCCAGCAGAGCGCCCAGTTCAAACAACGCCATCAGCGATACGGATCGTCCCGATATGTAGGTTACCGCTTCGGTCTGGGCTGGATGCAACGCGAAAATCGCGGTGCATGCCAAGGCAGCTCCCGCGATATGCCCGGCGGGTACCTTAAGCCGTGGAAGTAGCTCGCGGACGATGGCGTACACCAAGAGGGTGTTGAGTAGATGCACGATGACATTCACTGCGTGGAAACCCGCCGGTTCGCTTCCCAACACCCAGTTCGCCGTATAGCTCAGCTTGAGGAGCGGCCGGATACCCGGCATGGACTGCCACCAGGCGGAGAACGAATGCACCGCCGGGTTATGGGCGATAACGTTGTAGTCGTCGAACTGGAATGAGCCGCGCAGCCCATTGGCGTAGGTGGCCACTACGATAGCCGCCAGAAAAGCGGTGCTGCGTTCCGGACTAATGTGCACGGGCGGTGGAGGCCGCGTATTCGAAAGCCCGATCGAGTAGCGCGTGCGCGTCCCACCAGCGGTCTTTCCCGCCCAGCATGACCAGGAGCACTCGCACCTCGCCGCGTTGCGCGAGCGCGATCACGCACTTGCCTGCTGTCGCGGTGTACCCTGATTTGACGCCGATGGCGCCGCGATAGCGCCCGATGAGCGCATTGCGGTTGTGCACGCGAAACTCACGGTGGCCGCCTGCTTCGCTCAGTTGCATATCGATACGTGCGACCAACCCCGCAATGGGTGCGGCGCGCATCGCCTCCTCGGCGAGATGCGCCAGATCGCGGGCCGTGGAGTAGTGGCCCTTGGCATCATGGCCGCAGGCATTGGCGAAATGCGTGTTGGTAAGACCAAGCTGCGCGGCCTTTATGTTCATGCGCTTGACGAACGCTGCTTCGCTGCCCGCGCTCCACTCGGCCAGCGCGCGGCAGGCATCGTTAGCCGATGCGATGAGCGCGGCGGCAAGAAGATCCGCCACGCGCATTCTCTGGCCCGCCTTCAATCCGAGCCTGGAACCCGTCGCTGACGCGGCGTGCGCGCTCACCGGTACCACCGTCTCGGGCTGGTAATTCTCCACCACCAACAACGCCGTCATCAACTTGGTGAGGCTCGCGGGCGGCAACCGCCGGTTCTCGGCACCTGCCCATACGGTATCGTTATTGACGCGCACCAAATAGGCAGCGGCGGCTCCGGGTGCTACGTTAGTTGCGGGATGCGCCGAAAAAGCCGCGCACAGCGCGGCCACCCCAAGCCACCATCGCATGCCTAGAATTTCAAGAACTTCTTCAGCTTGTCGGTACCTTCCTTGAGCTTGTCCTTGGTGGTGGGCTTGGCTGGCTCGGCAGGCTTTTCGGCCGTGGCAGGCTTTGCATTCTCGGCGCTGGGCGCGCTGGAGGTATACGAACGGCCCTCGGAAAGCCCGCCAAGCTGGGCACACATCTCGCGGTAATTGGCATCAACCGTCGTGTAGTCGCGGCCCGCGCAATGCGCCTTGCGCAACTGCGCGCTCTCGGTCTTGCAGTATTCGTTCACGAAACTCCAATCCTTCTTTCCTACCATGTCCTTGCAGACAGGGCCGCTGATGGTGGCGGGATCCGTCCCGCACGCCGTCATGGCTTCGCGCCAATGTTCGTACTTACCGGCCGCTGCCTTGAGTCCCGCCGCGTTACCCATGGTCTTCGCCACCTTCGAGGCATTCGCGCAGAAGTCCTTTTTCCTGTCCTTGCACATGAGCATATCGGGTGGCATGTCCTTGCCGCCAAAGATCATCATGGGTTGCAGCTCGGCGACGAACTTGTCGCATTCCTTCGCGATCATGGCATTCGATTGGGCCTGTGCCTCCTTGACCTGTTTGCCTGGATCCTCCCACGTGCAGTTGCCGGCACGCTTGCCGGAGAACGTAGTGCTCATGTCGAATGCCTCGCCCTCGCGTACACCGCTTGTCTTCATCTTGCCGCGGTAGGCATCCTTGCCCAGCGTTTCGGTTTCGCCGCTGCCGGTGTACTTCCCGTCCTTGCCGTCGCAAGCGAATTTATAGAGGTACTTGTTTCCGCTGCGCTTGGAATCGGTGACTTTGCAGTCTTTTTCGAGGGGCGGGGCCCCGCCTTCTTGCCCCGCCCCTTTCTTCTGGCAGATTTTCTGGGTCATCGCAGGCATGCTCATGCCTTCAGACTCCATGGTCATCGTCATTTCCCAAAGCTCGTCCGTGCCTTGGCTGAAGGAAACTGCGGGGGCTAAAAAAATGACTAGAGCGGTAAGAACGAAGGCGTATCTTGCTGGCATTTCTTTCTTCCTATTAGAGACATGGCGATATTGTTGCACGGGAGGGCTAGGCACCGTGCCCCTCTATCGCCAGGAATGCTGGGAGTTTAGCAGCGCAAGTCGAGGGAGCCCATGACCGGCGGCCTCTTTCTCGAATTCACGGAACGTGATTTACTTCCCTATTTGGGATCGAGGAATTGAACAAGATGAATTTCGTGATTGTGGGCGCTGGCGCCCTTGGGTCTATCTATGCGGCCTACTTGGCCCGCGGCGGGCATCAAGTCTCATTGGTGGCCCGGGG
>JBJXGQ010000445.1:0-20552 GCA_046160525.1 Burkholderiales bacterium | reverse complement strand
CTCACAGGGGCGCGGGATGATGGCGCGTTTAGGGCGAGGCAGTTTTGGCTCGAACGTCTTGGCCGTATTGGACATACGGCCAAGACGGGCATGCCGAAAATGACCGGCATAAACGCGCCAGCACCCGCGCAGGCCGTTGCCCGAGGGAAAGGTGAGGCTGGAGCGACACTGAGCCTTGTACGAAGCGGAAGCGATTGCATGCCGGGGCGACCTGTGGGAAATGCGGGCTAGGCAGGGAAGGCGGAAGGGCCCGTAATCTAGCACAATGGGAAGGTGCGGGTGGCAACCTGTGAGTCCCTTACAATTCGGGCCCGTATGGTGACCCCGTGAGAAACGTGCCGTCTTTGAACTCGCCGTTGGAAGATGCCCCAAGGCCCCAGGCCTGGATGCAGCAGCACGAGCGCAGCAGTATTTTCGCTATCCGGGTCTTGGTGTTACTCACCCTCACTCTCGGGCGTGCCGCGGGCCGGGTGTTGCTCTACCCAGTATGCGCCTACTTCATGCTGTTCACCCCCGCCGCGCGGCGCGCCTCTCGCGAATATCTGGGTAGGGTTCTAGCGCGTGAGCCGCGCTTGGCCGAAGTGTTTCGTCATATCTATACCTTCGCGAGCGTGTCCCTGGACCGGGTATTCATGCTGAAGGGCCGATTCAAGCGTTTCGAAATCCATGTGCATGGGGCCGACGTATTGCATTCTCTGCATTCCGGGCAAGGCCACCTGATGATTGGCGGCCATTTGGGGAGTTTCGAGGCCTTGCGCGCCATGGGCCGGGAGAAACCCGTCTGCGTCAATCTGTTGATGTACGAGGACAACGCGCGCAACGTCATCACCGTATGCAAGGCCATTGACCCCGAACTCGCACAGCGCATCATTCCGCTGGGCCGTTTGGATTCCATGCTGCGGGTGGCGGACTGTCTGGAGCGTGGCGAGTGCGAGGGTGTGCTGGCCGATCGGGCGCTGGATGGCGACGGGCGCATGCCCGTGAAATTTCTGGGGCAAGACGCTTTATTTCCCGTGGCGCCTTTTCGCATGGCAGCCATGCTGAAGTACGAGGTGGTGTTCATGGTGGGTCTGTATCGCGGGGGCAACCGCTACGATCTGTACTTCGAGCGGCTCATCGGCGTGCCCGAACTGGCGCGCGCGGACCGCCGGGCCGCGCTGGCCGAGTGGGTGCAATCCTACGCCGGGCGCTTGGAGCATTACTGCCGCTTGGCGCCTTACAACTGGTTTAATTTCTTCGACTTCTGGGATGGGCAAAGTGAGGCTGCGTAAGCGATGAGCGCTGCCGCGTTGCAGTCTTTGCGGGTCCGCGCCTACACCGCCACCTCAGCGGTGGGCCGGGGGCGCGCCGCCACGCTGGCGGCGCTGCGTGCGCGCCGCAGCGGCCTGCGCGCGAACGATTTCGGTCCGCAACCGGTGCCAACATGGATTGGGCGCGTGGAAGGTGTGGAAGAAGAACCTCTACCGAAGGAGTTCGCGCAATGGGAATGCCGCAACAACCGCCTGGCGTGGATGGGATTGGCGCAAGACGAATTCTTGAGCGCCGTGGCAAGCGCGCGTGCGCGCCATGGTCCGGCTCGCGTTGCGGTGCTCTTCGGTACCTCCACATCGAGTATCGGTGCGACGGAAGAGGCCTACCGGCATCTTGGCGCGGACGGAGCGTTTCCCGAAGACCTGCGCCGTGCGATCATCCACACCCCGCATTCCACCGGGGATTTCGTGCAGCACGCCTTGGGCCTGACGGGATACTCGGCGACCGTGGCCACGGCCTGCTCTTCCAGCGCGAAGGTGTTCGCGCAGGCGCAGCGCATCATTCACGCCGGGGTTGCCGATGCCGCCGTGGTGGGCGGCGTAGACTCCTTGTGCGATAGTGTGCTCTACGGATTCAACTCATTGCAATTGCTCTCGCCCGAACCTTGCCGGCCCTTCGACGCCAAACGCGCGGGCATCAATTTGAGCGAAGCCGCCGGGTTCGCCTTGCTGGAAAGAGCCGGTGAAGGAGAAGAAGGGCAGCGCGAGGGCCCGTGGTTATTGGGCTTTGGTGAATCCAGCGATGCCCACCACATGTCCGCGCCTCATCCCGAAGGCTTGAGCGTGACCCGCGCCATGCGCGAGGCTTTGGCGCGTGCCGGCATGCAAGCCAGTGACATCGGCTACATCAATCTTCACGGCACCGCGAGCCTGAAGAACGACGAGGTGGAGGCCGCGGCCATCAAAGCCCTATTCAGCGAGCGCGTCTTCGCCAGTTCCACAAAGGGGTGGACCGGCCACGCCCTGGGTGCGGCGGGCATTCTGGAGGCGGTGATCACGCTGCTCGCGCTGGATGCAGGACATCTACCCGGTACCTTGAATACGACCGTGCTGGACCCCGTTTGCGGCCCGCAAATCCGCATGGATAACCAGGACGCGAAAGTGCGCAATGCACTGAGCCTTTCCTTCGGCTTTGGGGGAAGCAACTGCGTGCTGTTGTTTGGCCAAGACAGGCCGCGCCGCTGATGCAAGCCTACGTTGATGGCGTCGCGCTGTGGTCGCCCCGCTTGCCCGGATGGGAGGCTGCCGCGCCCGTTCTGCGTGGCGAGCATGCCTTGCCCGAAGCATCTGTGCCGCGCCCGGCGCCGACACTCTTGCCCCCCAATGAGCGCCGCCGCGCGCCGGACACCGTGGCGGTGGCCCTTGAGGTCGCGGCGCGCGCCTGCGAGCACGCGGGCGTGGACCGGACACGTGTGGCCAGTGTGTTTACCTCCACCCACGGCGATCTGGCCATCACTCACTATATGTGCGAGACCCTGGCCAGCACGCCGGAACTGATCTCTCCCACCAAGTTCCACAACTCGGTGCACAACGCCGCCGCGGGCTATTGGTCCATCGCTACGGGATGCATGGCGCCCTACACGGCGTTGAGCGCATGGGCGCGCAGTTTTGCCGCCGGTCTCATAGAGGCCTTTACTCAGCTTGCCAGCGATGGCGAGCCTGTGCTGTGCGTGGCTTACGACATTGAGGCGGTAGGGCCACTGGCGCGGGTGGCGCACAGCAAAGGGGTAGTTGCTTGCGCCTTGGTGCTGGTGCCCGCGCAAAGCGAGCGCAGCATTGCCCGCATCCAATGGAGCACGCGCGGCGATCCGGCGCCACTGGATTCCGCGCCAATCTCCGCGGCCGCCCATGAGTTGTCCGGCAACGCGATGTCCGCTAGTTTCGCTCTGCTGGAAGCGCTTGCGGGCCGCTCGCCCACGAACATCCGTTACGCCGCCGGGCCGGAGCTGGCGCTGGAACTACAAGTGACGCCGCTAACGCGCAAGACGCAATGACCGATGCGCGCGCCGATGTGGTGATCATGGGAGGTGGCTTGGCGGGCCTCACCTTGGCTCTGCAACTGCGGCAGCGGTTGCGTGATCTGGATATCCTCGTGCTGGAACGCCAGCGCCATCCAGTGCCTAAGGCTACGCACAAGGTGGGAGAGTCCTGCGTGGAGATCGGCGCCCATTATTTCGATACTGTGCTGGGACTCAAATCTCATCTCACGGAGCACCAGATCAAGAAGTTCGGATTTCGCTTCTTTTTCTCCGAGGGGCGGCTCGATATCGACCAGGTGCTCGAACTTGGCGCCAGCCGCCATCTGTCCACGCCTAGCTACCAACTCGACCGTGGCATCTTCGAAAATTTCCTTGCCTGCGAGGCGCGGCGCAACGGTGTGCGCTTTGCCGATGGTGCCGTAATCCGCAACTTCGAGTTGAACTCCGGCACGGCGGATCATCAAGTGAGCTATAGCCACCAGCAAACACAGCACACGGTACACACGCCGTGGCTGATCGACGCCTCGGGACGCGCGGGTTTGATCAAGCGGCGCCTGGGTTTAGCCCAGCAAAACGGGCACGAGGCCACGGCCGTGTGGTTTCGCGTGGGCCATCGCATCGACATCAATAATTGGTCCGCCGATCCGGAGTGGATCAACCGCTGCACGCCGCCGGAACGCTGGCGTTCCACCAATCATCTGGTGGGGCCAGGTTATTGGGTGTGGCTGATTCCGCTCTCCTCGGGCTCCCATTCCGTGGGCATCGTCGCCGATGCTCGCATGCATCCCACCGAATCCCTCAACAGTTTCGAGAAGTCCATAGTATGGCTGCGGCGCCACCAGCCCCGCTTGGCGCAAGAGCTTGAGGGCCAGCAAACTTGCGTGCAGGACTTCGCCTGGTTGCGCCGCTATTCCTATGGTTGCGAGCGCGTGTTCTCCGCCGACCGCTGGGCCATGACGGGAGAGGCGGGCGTGTTTCTCGATCCCTTCTATTCGCCGGGGAGCGATTTCATCGCCATCGGCAACACCTACATCACCGATCTCATCGCGCGCGAGCGCAAGGGCGGCGCCATCCAAGCGCGCGCGGACATTTACCAGCGCCTCTATCAATCCTTCTACGACAGCATGCTGTCCATCTACCGCGACCAGTACCCGATCTTCGGCAGCCCTGGGGTGTTGCCGGTGAAGGTGCTGTGGGATTACACCTACTACTGGGGCGTGTTGTGCCAGATTTTTTTCCAGCACAAGCTCACGGACATGGCGGCGTTGAGTGAACTGCGAGAATTACTTACCTCAACGCAGCGCCTCAATTACGCCATGCAGATCCTCCTGCGCAATTGGTCCGCGTTGGGCGGCGGCGAGAATCCAAAGGCGATGCTCGACCAGGCGGAGTTAGGTTGGTTCGCGGAACTCAATCGCGGCCTCACCGACACGCTCGATGGCGAAGGTTTCCGGCGGCGGATCCGTTCCACCACGACTCAATTACACGCGCTGGCGGGCGAGATCCTGGACGTTGCTTGCTCGCAGCAACCGGCATTGGATGGCAGCGAAGTACGAGGACTGCTGGCGGGGGAGGGAGTGGGCTCGTGTTCACGCTTACTGTTCGACTCGCAAACCGTGCATTAACGGTAGGGTGGGCAAAGCGCCGCGTGCCCTCGCAGTTTCGACGCCTGCCACCATTCCCAACGGAGGGCACGCTGCGCTTTGCCCACCCTACGCTCACTACATTAGCCCAATGCTTCTTCCCATGTCCTTACCATTAAGAAATGATGCTCGCCATCATTTCTTCAGCATGGGCGCTAGCGCGTTCCACACCGTATCGAGCATGGCCGGTTGTGCTTGCGCATTGGGGTGAACGCCGTCGGATTGAAACATTTCTCGTCTTTGCGCGAACCCTTCCATGAGGAAGGGTACTAAGGGCAGGTTGTGTTGTTTGGCGGTGGCGGCAAAGGTCTGGGAAAATTCGCGCGTATAGGCGGCGCCATAATTAGGGGGAAGGCGCATGCCAACCAGTAGCACGCGCGCTCCGCTGCGTTGGCAGGCTCGCACGATGGATCCTAGATTGGCCTTGAGGCTGCCATTCGGGTGGCCGCGCAGGCCGTCATTGGCGCCCAGTTCCAGCACCACGATAGCGGGACGGTGAAGAGCTAGTACCTTGGCGATACGGTTTTTTCCGCCCAGACTGGTCTCGCCGCTGATGCTGGCGTTGACAAGACGGTAGGGATAATTTTGTTGCGAGAGGCGCTTGCCCAGCAGATCAACCCAACCTGTCCCTCGGGCTAGGCCGTATCCTGCCGATAGACTGTCACCGTAGATCACTATAGTGGGTGTCTGGGCGCCAGCGTCTCCAAGGTAGGCGAGCGCCCATAGAACCACGCATTTCCTAAAAATGGACATCATGCAGAACATTGTGCAGGCGCAGGGCCTGACGAAGCAAGTGCATACGAGCCGTGGCCTGCTTACCATTCTCGATCACGTGAGTCTCACCGTGGGCACTCGCGAAGCTATTTCCATCGTGGGAGCCTCCGGGTCGGGAAAAACGACCTTGCTGGGATTGCTGGCGGGCCTGGACACGCCCACGGCCGGAAAGGTTTTCCTCGCGGGCCAAGACATAGGTTCGTTGGATGAAGATGGCCGTGCGCGCTTGCGGCGCCAGCAGGTGGGATTCGTGTTTCAGAGCTTCCAACTGCTTCCGGGCATGACGGCTCTGGAAAACGTGATGCTTCCGTTGGAACTCGCCAACGGCAGCGGCGCGCGTGAGGCGGCCAAGCGCTTGCTCGATAGAGTGGGACTCGCGGACCGCGCGCATCATTACCCGCGCCAGTTGTCCGGTGGCGAGCAACAGAGGGTAGCCTTGGCGCGCGCCTTCGCCGGACCGCCGAAGTTGCTGTTCGCCGACGAGCCTACTGGCAATCTGGATTCCGTCACGGGACATGAAATCATAGATCTCATGTTTGAGTTGAACCGGGAGCAGGGCACGACCTTGGTATTGGTCACGCACGATAGCGAACTCGCGGCCCGTTGCGACCGGCGCCTAACCTTGGCCGCGGGACGCCTGGTGGGAGAAACCGGATGAGCAACCTGCTCACCTTCGCCTTGCGCTTGCTCGCGCGTGAATGGCGTTCCGGCGAACTGCGCGTGCTGGGGCTCGCACTTCTGGTCGCCGTGGGCAGCTTGACCACGGTGGCATTCTTTTCCGAAAGAGTGCGCCTGGTGTTGACGCAAGAGGCCGCGCAATTGCTAGGAGCTGACCTGCTGGTGGTATCCGGCCGGCCACTAGATACCGCGTTGCAATCCCGCGCGCGCGAACTGGGCTTGCGCACCATGAACGTCGTGCGCTTCCCCAGCATGGCCCAGCACGACAAGCAGACCCTGCTGGCCGATATCAAAGCCATCACCGATAGCTACCCACTTAAAGGCAAGTTCACGGTAAAGCGCGATGCCGCGCAAGCACCGAGCCGCCCCAGCGCCGCCCCTCCACCCGGAACCGTCTGGGGCGACGAGCGCACCCTCGCACGCCTGGGCGTGACCACCGGCGATACCATCACCTTAGGAGAACGAGACTTCAAATTGATCGGAATCGTCGTAGACGATCCCGATACGGCAATAGGCTTCTTGAATCTTGGCCCGCGCATCGTGATGAACTTGGAGGACCTGCCTTCCACCGGTCTCATTCAGACGGGCAGCCGCGTGAGTTACCGCTTGGGCGTGGCCGGGCCTACCGGCGCCGTGGAAGCCTTTCGCGCTTTCGCCAAGAGCAAGATTGGCCCGGGCCAGCGCGTGGAAGATGTGCGCGAGGCGCGCCCGGAAATTCGCTCGGCCTTGGAGCGCGCGGAGAAGTTTCTCGGGTTGGCGTCCCTCATGAGCGTGGTGATCGCAGCGGTGGCCATCGCCCTTGCCGCTCGCCGTTACTTGATGCGGCACTTGGATAGTTGCGCGGTGATGCGTTGCTTCGGTGCCTCGCAACGGTTCATCCTCGCCGTTCACACGCTACAGTTCCTTGCCCTGGCCTTGATCGCGAGCGCGCTGGGGTGTGCGGTGGGATATATCGCTCAGGAAGGCCTGGCCTCATTGATGGCACCCGTGGTGGGTGTGGCACTGCCGCAAGCCGGCTGGATGCCCGTGCTACAGGGTATGGTGGCCGGCGTGGTATTGCTCGCGGGGTTCGCGATTCCGCCTCTCGTGGGTTTGCGCAAGGTTTCCACCTTGCGCGTACTGCGCCGCGATATGGGCGTGCCCGATAGCGTTACGGCCAGCACCTATGTGCTGGGCCTGGGTGCGTTGTGCGCCTTGGTGCTTTGGCAGGCGCAAGATCTCAAGCTGGGCGCCTACGTGCTGCTCGGCATCGCCGGCGTGATCGTGGCGGCGTCCTTCGCAACTTGGGGCGCCATGGGTGTGCTCACGCGCGCGGGACGCCATGGCTCATTCGCCGTGCGCTTCGGCATTTCCAATCTGCACCGGCGTCCCTTGGGCAGCATCACCCAGGTGGTGGCGCTGGGCGTGGGCATGATGGCCTTGATCCTGTTGACCATGACGCGGGCCGATCTTCTGGAAAGCTGGAAGCGCAGTCTTCCCGCCGATGCGCCCAACCGCTTCCTCGTGAACGTGCAGCTTGACCAAGTGGCTGCCATCGGCGAATTTTTGCAGGGAGAAGGAATGACAGCGCCCGCGCTCTATCCCATGGTGCGGGGGCGTTTGGTGGGAATCAATGGCCGCGAGGTGAGTTCGGAAAACTACATGGAAGACCGCGCGAAACGGCTCATGGACCGGGAGTTCAATCTGTCGTGGTCCGCTTCGTTACCGCAGGACAACACCATCGTGTCGGGATCGTGGTTCTTCGGGAGCGATCAAGGGCGCGCACAATTCTCCGTGGAGGATGGCTTGGCCAAGACCTTGAACATCCAACTGGGCGATGTGCTGGCCTACGACATCGCAGGAGTTCGTTTGGAGGCCAAGGTTACCTCCTTGCGCAAGGTGGAGTGGGATTCCTTCCGCGTGAATTTCTTCGTGGTCACACCACCCGGCGTACTGGAAAATCATCCAGCCAGTTACGTCAGCGCCTTCCACGTGCCGCCCGCGCAATCGGCTCTCATGGACCGCTTGGTGAAGCGCTTTCCCAACATCCTGGTGATCGACGTCGAAACCGTGCTGGCCCAGGTTCAGCGCATCATGGATCAAGTGGTGAAGGCCGTGGAATTCGTGTTCGGCTTCGGATTGGCCGCTGGGCTCATCGTGCTCTTCGCCGCCATTCACGCCACGCACGATGAACGCATTTACGATGCGGCGGTGCTGCGCACCGTGGGTGCCACCACGCGGCAATTGCGGGCGGCGCAAGCGGCGGAATTCGCGGTCATCGGCGCACTTTCGGGAACCTTGGCTGCGTTGGGCGCCACCGCCGTGGGTTATTTCATCGCAGGGCGCGTGCTCAACGTGAGCTTCCACGCCAACCCGTGGATCTGGTTGATAGGTTTGCTGGCGGGTGCGCTAGGTGTGATGATCGTGGGCTTGGCCGGGACCTACCGCATCGCTCGCACGCCGCCCATGGAAATCTTTCGCACGGTTTGACATGAAGAGAATGATCACCATCGCGATATTGGTTGCCGCCCTGTCCTACCTCGGTATATGCACGCTGCTTTTCTTCGCGCAGGACTCCATGATCTTCCTGCGCCAGCCGCTGCGGGCGGAGTCTTCGGCGTTGGCGGCCAGATTGGGCGCGGAAGAATTCAATCTCGCGACACAGGATGGCGTGCAGTTGCACGGATGGTCGCGCAAAGCACGAACACCAGGAACGGCACCCTGGCTCATCTACTTTGGCGGTAACGCCGAGGAAGTGACGGGAATGCTGGAGGATCTGTCGCGATACGCGGGTATCGGCGTAGTTCTCGCCAATTACCGGGGCTACGGCCTGAGCGGCGGGGAGCCCTCAGAACGGGTCTTCCTGGCCGATGGGATCGCTCTTTACGATGCCCTGGCCGCCCGGCCCGATGTGGATCGCGAACGAATAATTGTGATGGGCCGCAGCCTTGGAACCGGGACGGCCACTTACGTCGCTTCCCAGCGAAAGGCGCGCGCCGTGGTGCTGCTTTCGCCCTACGACAGCCTGACGGCCGTGGCCGCGCGCATCTACCCCTGGCTGCCGGTGCCACTCCTCATGCGCCATCCCTTCGATTCCCTATCGCGGGCACCCTCGATTTCTTCCCCCATGCTCGCCGTCGCGGGCACTTTGGATACCATCGTGCCGCCTTCGCACTCGCAACGCCTGCACGCGGCGTGGAAAGGCGAAGCTCATCTACACCTGCTTGAGGGCGCGGACCATAACGACCTCCTGCAACACCCTGGATTTTGGTCCAAAGTGGACGAATTCATCGAGCGCCATGCGAGGTAATTCACACCCTGGCCTACAAGCTGCTCACCGTAGCGGGCTTGTAACACCCCCCGTGCTAGAATCCGCGCCCTTTTGCCCCGCCCCATGAAGACCGACATGCTCCGCTCCGTACGCAATATCGCCATCATCGCCCACGTCGATCACGGCAAGACCACCTTGGTGGACAAGATGCTCCGCCAGGCCGGGGTGTTCGAGGCACACCAGCATGTGACCGAGCGCGTGATGGACAGCAACGACATCGAGCGCGAGCGCGGCATCACCATCCTGGCGAAGAACGCGGCGGTGGATTACGGCGACGTGCATATCAACATCGTGGATACCCCCGGCCACCGCGATTTCGGCGGGGAAGTGGAGCGGGCGTTATCCATGGTGGACGGCGTGCTGGTGCTGGTGGATGCCGTGGAAGGCCCCATGCCGCAGACACGCTTCGTTACACGCAAGGCCTTGGCACGCGGGCTAAAGCCCATCGTGGTGGTGAACAAGGTGGACCGCCATGGCGCGCGCGCCGAATGGGTGGTCAATCAAACCTTCGACTTATTCGACCGGCTGGGGGCCACCGAGGACCAGTTGGATTTTCCCGTGGTCTACGCCTCGGCCCTGCAAGGCTGGGCGACCCTGGATCTGAACAAACCCAACGCCGATCTCAAACCGCTGTTCGATACCATCGTCGGCCGGGTGCCCGCTGCCGACGGCGATGCCGGTGCGCCGCTTCAGCTACAAATCAGCGCCTTGGACTACTCCACCTACATCGGCCGTATCGGCGTGGGCCGGATCGAGCGCGGAACGCTGCGCTCGCCGCAGGAAGTGCTGTTGCTGGCGGGAGATGCCACGCCCAAGAAGGCGCGCATCACGCAGCTCTTCGGGTTTTCGGGCTTGGCGCGTGTTCCCGTGGCGCAGGCTGTAGCGGGCGACATCGTTTTGATCCAAGGCATCGAGGAACTCACTCTGGGTTGTACCGTGGCGGATGTGGAAAAACCCGAAGCCTTGCCCATGCTGACCGTGGACGAACCTACCCTCACCATGAATTTTCAGGTGAATACCTCGCCCCTGGCGGGGAGGGAAGGCAAATTCGTCACCAGCCGCCAGGTGCGCGAGCGTCTCTATCGCGAAACTTTGTCCAACATGGCGCTGCGCGTGGAGGATACGCCCGATGCGGACGTGTTCCGCGTCTCGGGCCGGGGCGAGTTGCACCTCACCATCTTGATCGAGAACATGCGCCGCGAAGGCTATGAACTGGCCGTGTCGCGCCCGCAAGTGCTCTACAAGGAAATCAACGGCCAGCGCTGCGAGCCCTACGAGTTGCTCACCGTGGATTTGGAAGACACCCACCAAGGCGCCGTGATGGAAGCCCTCGGCACCCGCCGTGGCGATTTGCAGGACATGCAACCCGACGGCAAGGGCCGCACGCGCTTGGAATACATCATCCCGGCCCGTGGTTTGATCGGCTTCCAGAACGAATTCCTCAACTTGACGCGCGGCACAGGCTTGCTCTCGCACGTGTTCGACGAGTACGGCCCTCTCAAACCCGAGATGCCCCAGCGCCGAAACGGAGTTCTCATCTCCCAGGACGACGGCGTGGCCGTGGCCTACGCCCTATGGAAACTCGATCCGCGCGGGCGCATGTTCGTGAAGCCGAACGACCCCGTCTATGAAGGCATGGTGGTGGGCATTCACGCGCGCGACAACGACCTGGTGGTCAACCCCGTGCGCGAGAAGCAACTCACCAACATCCGCGCCGCTGGCAAGGACGAGAACATCTCCCTCACACCGCCCATCCAGCTCAACCTGGAATACGCCGTGGAGTTCATCGCCGACGACGAGTTGGTGGAAGTCACCCCGAAGTCCATCCGCATCCGCAAGCGCTACCTTAAAGAGCATGAGCGCAAGCGCGCTTCGCGTATGGAAGAAGCTGCCGCTTGAGTCTAGGCGCCGTGCATCGCTCACCGTGAGCGTGACGATCAGCGCGAAGTGAATGCGATTGCCGCAAGGCTTGATACCTTTGTGACGCCTTCGCGCGTGTGTTTCGCCCACGGCGCGGGTTAATGCCCCGCCCGCGAATTCCCCCTCATTCGAAACCCGCTACAGTTTGGCAAGGGGCCGACGATAACGCTCACGCGCTAGCTTGCCGGTTCTGGGGACCAATTTTTTCGCGAGGGAAATCCAAAGCTGCCGAGTTCCGCACCCCGTTTTCGAGGAAGGAGCTTTAGGACGCCATGAACACCGCACCTTTGCTCGCCTATCTGCGCAAGCCGTTTCCCAAGGCCGGGGGATTCTCCGCCTGGGCCGGATGGCGGATCGGCGCCGAAAGAGACAGTTCTGTCGCAACCTCCGAACCCGCGGAGCAAACCCCCGCTGTGCCCTCGAAGACCCGGCTTTTCGCCTCCGGCGGCATGTGGTTGCTTGCATTTGTGTGGTTTGTACTCGTGTTTGCCGCCGCCTACTGCCCCGAGCATCCTCGCTCGCAGGGCATTACCTGGGCCCTTTGGTTGCTGCCCTTGGTCGCATCCGCAGCGTTAGCGCTTGCTTGGCGTAGCAATGCAAAAGTGGTTCGTGGCCAGGGTCGCCGGCCGGCAATTGTCCTGGTGCTTAAAGTAGCGATTCTGTTACTTGCGCTCGCCGTGCCCACTGCTGCGTTTGTAACGAGCCACGCCAGTCTCCGCTTGCACGGGCGAGTGGCGAAGATGATCGATTCGGTCGCACCGCTCAAGACACAGGTGCAGGCGAACGTGCTTCGGCCCCAAGGGCCGGCCAAGGCAGGCGAAGGCATTTCATGGCCCGCTAGCATCAAGAGCAGCACGGGATTCGTTGGGACCGATGGCACTATCTTGATCTTCGATACCTCGGCCGGCGCGCTCGCGATTATCACGCCGGGTCCTCTGCCCGATGGGCGTTGCCTGGGCTTTCCTCGTGCCCTTGCTCCCTCCACATGCCGGGACTATCCCGCACCAACATCGCTGGAGGATGGCTCCAAGACCACCATGACGCAAGCGGTCGCCGCGCTGTCGAAGGCGGCATCGAGCATTAAGACCGCTTCAGCCGCTCCCTTGGCCGGAACTGCTCGCTTGCTACCCAGGGATGGCGACCTGGACTTCGGCTATATGGACACGCAAGGCCGTGTCGCGCTGTACAACGACCGCCACGGAATTCTGATATTGCTTCAGCGCGAAGGCGCGGGTAGCCCGCAATGCAGATTGCTAGTACAGGGCAAGGCTGAGACCGAGTGCCCGGCCGGTTGACCGGGATTCGGTCCGTGCGCTTTTACGCAATATCGTATGCGCAGGCCAATGTAATGAATGCGTTGCGCACCAGCCTCGCCTTGTGCGCTCTCGTCTGCGCCCCAGTTCAAGCGCGGTCCATCCTACCGCCTCCTGATATCTCCTACACCCAGCTACACAAGGCGGCCAGTGAGTGCGATCTCGAAAAGGTACGCGCGGCTGCCGGGGAATTACCGGCGGCGGACAAGAGCGAGGAGATCAACCGGTTCGATCGTGAAGGTTATACGCCGCTTGCTTACGCAGCGAAAAGTGGTTGTATCGAAGTCGTAAAGCTCCTGCTGGAAAATGGTGCTTCTTTGGATGCGGCGGCTGAATACTGGCGCTGGACACCGCTTCTTCGCGCCGCGAACCAGTGGCATGCGCAAGTGGTTAGGTATCTCTTGGCGCATGGCGCCAACGCCAATGCGAAGGCGCGCTCTGGCCAGACGCCCTTGACCGCTGCAATCCTTGGCAGCGTTTTTCATCACGGTCCAGACAGCGATCGAGACGAGACGGTCCAAGCGCTTCTCTCAAGCGGCGCGGATGTCAATCTCTCAGGTGAATTCAACTGGACTCCATTGATGACGGCGGTGTTCCGGGGTGACGCAAATCTCGTGCGGCTGCTGCTCGGAAAAGGCGCGGACGTCTCGGCTAAAGACGATAACGGCAAGTCAGCTCTGGACTATGCCCGAGAACGCAATGAGCAGGAAATAACCAATATTTTGGCGGGCAAGCATGCTGCGGCCCAAGGGAAAATTAATAATGACTGAGAAATTCTTGGTGGTTCTAGCGGCATTCGGCCTTTTCTCGCTTCAGTCTTCGTTTGCACGAGCAGGGGATTCATACCCCACGGATCTTGAAAGACGCTGCGCGTTGCAAGAAGTCAAGATGCAGACCCTTGAGCGTGATCGCGAACAGAGGGAGGCGGAAATCTACCATCTTCGCGACGAAATCCGGCGGCTCAACGAGACCCTGAATAACATCCGCAGCCAGATTGGCGATAACGAGCCTAGGCCGTCACTTCGCTAGTCCCTTCACGTGAAATCTATGTCCCCTCTGCGAGGAAATTGTCGCTGCTCAAAACGGAGTCATTCGCTATGACGAACTACTTAGTTCGAGTTCCCGTTTTTAATCTGTTGCGCAAGGTGTTCTGGGTTGTCCTAATTGAGCTTTGTTGCGCGGCCGCTCTAGTGACCTCCAGTGCTTGGGCCCAGTCGGGTTGCGTAACGGATGATATCGGCCGCGCTTGTCCCGCCGGTCCGGAACCGGGAGGCAGCGGCGGACGTGAAAGGGACCCGGATTACTCAGGTCCCTCGCCGAGCGAGACGGAGTATTCGCGGCGAATCGACAAAGCCAACAAGCATCCTTGATGCGGCCAAGATAGCGGCAAACGCGGGCGATGCACGCGAGGCGCTACGGCTAGCGCGCGAGGCGCAAGCCATGGCGAACGATTATAAGTGGCTGCAGAATTGGGTACGGCGACTCGAGGATCATATTGCCCAAGAAGGTATGAGGCAGAAGGCGGATGCCGCGAGAGAGGAAGCCGACGCCGCCTACAACCGGGGTGACAGGCAGGCGGCGTTGGCGCATTACCAACGCGCGCTGGCGCTCGATGCTGGCTCGCTCTCGGATAGCGGTAAACAACGGGTCAAGGATCTCGACCATCAGCTAAAAAAAGAAACGGCGGCCGCCGAGCTTGAGCGCCGCCACCGGCCCGAGGTTGAACGCCTGCGTGCGCAAGCCAAATCGATAATGGATCAGCGACCAGCCGATGCGCTGCGGATGCTCGATGCGGCTCTCAAGCTTCTGCCGGAGGACTCATACACATCCGGAGACTGGTGGCTGGCGAAGGCGAGCCTCGGCTTGCGCGAGGGGAGATACAACGACGCGTTGGAAGCGACCCAGAATGCGCAGAACATCTCCGGCGATTCCCCGGAGATTGGGAGGATACGCGCCCAGATAGCGGATGAACGCAAACGCCAAGGCTCGGATGTGCAGAATGCATTTGGAGAATTGCGCCAGCGGATTGCGGCGGGGGCCGATGCGGGCGCGCAATTGAAGACGGTGGAGCGGCACAGCAGCGAAGCACGAAACGAGGCCTCGCGGAACAAGGAAACGGCGAGAGATACGGCGCGAAAGGGTTTCGACGTGGAAGGAGATCCGAGCGGAAATTTGGTCTACCCGGATAAGAACAAACGCCAGCAGGTACCGCCTTCGGCGCTGGACAAACAAATACCCCAGGGCGCGAAAGACGATCACCAGATCAAGCAGATGCAAGCCCGGTACCGCTCGCTCGATGCCCAGAAGGCAGAGAAAGAGCAGAAGATCGCCGAAATCAAGGAACAACAAAAGTCCAGCAAGGATCCATTGCTGGAAGTGAAAATCGCCACCCTCAACAACGATGTGGGGCGATTGGCCGAAGACCAGGCCAGGGCCACGAAGACGGTCAAGGCCCGGGTTGAAGTGGTTAAAAAAGAGATGTTGAACAAAGGGCTTGTTTGGGACGAAAGTCCCGCGCCCGTTGAAACGCAGGCCGCGCAATCCTCGGAATCGCCCGCGTCCGAATCGCCAACGCTCGACTTCATTCGCGATTGACATGAAAACCATGCGCCACCGGTTTGTCACGGCCACATTGCTCTTCGGGGTGCTTGGATTGCTGGCAGGATGTGCCGCGCACAAGGCTGCCGGTAGTTCGTCCGCGGCCAATCCCAAGCATGACTCCACATCCAATCTCATGGGTGCGTCCATCGACGCGCAGACGTCCTTCCCGCTCTGGCTCCCAGAGCCCGGGGCGTCATCCGAAGCGGAGTTGCTTCCCCGCGCCGAGGAGGCGCGCCAACGAGCGCTGGACGCTGCTAGCAATGGCGATTGGCCTACGGCGGTCGCGGCTTTCAAGGAGGCAATTACCGCGGCGCCTTATTCTCCAGCACTCATGTTCAATCTTGGGTTGGCCTATCAGCGCGGCGGTTGGTCCGTGCCGGCGGCGATGTGGTACCAGGCTTACTTGGCGGCGCTTCCCGGCGCGGCCAATGCCTCGGAAGTCCGTGCCGAAATCCGCAAGCTGGTCGCCCAGAGCAAATCGCGCTCCCTATGGTTACTGGAAGAATCGGAACGCTTGGCCGAAGCCTTGCCGGCCACACCGTCATCGGCCGGGGCGAAAAGTCTTCGCCAGAGATCGCTGGAAACCATCGCCGCTTACGCCTATATGGTAGGACTGAAGGACCGGGGCGATGGGCTGGTCCGGAAGGCCTTGGCCTTGCCAGGCGCAATCACCGCGAAAGAGAAGCGGGAGTATCCGGATAAGCACGGTCTTTACGGAGCGTCTTATTCCTGGGATGCCACGCGCACCGAGGACATTATCGAGAAATACCGTGACGACTACTCCCCCGAGATCAAGTTCAAATATCGCATCTACGCGTGGGGAATGAGGGGCGATACGCGCCAAGCACGAAAAATCGTGGATGCATACCCGCCAGGCGTTTTGTCCGATAGCGGCTCGGGTGTCCACAACCACGACTGGATTACCCAAACCCGGGCTTACGAGATACTGGAAATCATGCGTGGCCGGAGCCTAGATGCGGCGAAGAAATTCGACCCAGCGTGGTACATGGGTACGTTAATGCGTGATCTCCAGAATACATTCTGGGATGGCCGGCCCGACATTGCACAGCGGCTCGCACGCCGTGCCGTCGAGCACTGCCGAAAGTTCAGATCCGAGCTCTACTCAGATGCGTACTGGGCCTACATCATTCCTAGCGCGGCGCTGGGAGATCGCGAAGCTATCGTGAAGGAAATGTCGCGCTGGAAAGCGGGCCACTGGTCTGGTGATTCCCTCGAGGTCACGGCACTGTTCGCGGTTGCAACCATGCCGCCGCTGGATGCGCAAGCGACGATCATGGAAATGGTCAAGTATGCCTTGGGCGACAGCTTCGATACTTTTTGGGGGAACAGCCATGATGATTGGGAGCACAGCGCAAACAAGCCATGGATATTCATGTTCCCGGAGGCGGCATTCGCGTTCGCCATCTCAAGAGGTGACCCGTCGCGTGCGCTGAAATACCTGGAAACGGGAGATCCTCCATCGAGCCAAAAATACCAGGACAGAGTCTGGCGTGCCTTGCGCTTCGCGGTTGCTACCGGTAATGGCCAGCTTGCCCTTGACTTGAGCGAGAAGTCCCTCGATAGCTTGGGCGCTTTGCTCCAACTGAACAGACTTGCGGCGAACCCTGGCGCCAGCGATGCTGTTCGTGAAGGCGTGAGCCGTTATGCCGCGTCGGTGAGCGGCGGGTGGCGGCCCGCCAATACGGCCCATGCCCGCAACGTACGGCTGCATCTTAAGCATGCGCGTCACTTAAGCGATGAGACTGAGTACGCGCTCATGCCCGCAAACATCGAGAAAACGGCGAAGGAACAGCCCGAGAAATTACCGGAAGACTTAGCCGGACATGCATTGGTGCTGTGGATGGGTGCCATGGCCGCGCCGTCGTTCACCGAATATACCTACCAGGGCCGGGATATGGATTTGGCGTCCGGCATGCTATTGGATTTGACCGGAAAAATTAAACGCGCGACGGTGGCAGTGTCTTCCCAGGGCGGCTCGGATTATTTTATTAATGTGGATCTCAGCGAGGATGGCACGCAGGCATTGGAAGAATTCACGCAGGCGAATATCGGTGGAGAAGTGGGGATGACTTACAAGGGCAAGCTCGTTAGCGTCGCGATAGTGCGGGAGCCCATATCCGGCGGGCATTTCCAAATCGGCGGGAGTCCCGCCAGTGTGGACGAACTGAAGAAGCTTGCCTCGGAATTATCCGGGAAGTAGTTTTTGGAGAGGAGGACTTTGGTAATGAACAATGGGTTGCGACTCAAGGCTGTGATTACCCTAGGGGCGGTAGTGTTCTCCTTGTGGGTTGTGGAAATTCCGAAATCTTGGGCGAAATGCTGGACCGTGAACGGAGCGACTTTCTGCGATAACCGCGAGAACTTGGACAAGAAGCCTGACGATGTGGTCTCGCCGGAGCCGCCCACACCTGGGGAAATCGAAGCGCGGGAGGCAAGGGAGCGGCGCGCGAAAGCCAATGACTTTAATGAGGCAGGCATTGCCGCCTGGAATCGCGGTGAGTGGGGTATTGCCGCTGAACAATTTCGGGAGGCCTATGCTTGGAATCCAAATTCCAAGGTGATCTTCAACAACCTCATTAACGCCAAACACAAAGTGGGCCTTGTTGCCATGGAGGAGGGCGACTGGGAGCACGCTGCGGTCATGTTCCAAAGCCTGCTCTATCACGTCCCCAACTCCCAGGAATTCAAGCGCCATGCAGCTGTGGTCGAAGAAAAGCGGCAGGCGGTGCGCCAAGCGTACGAACTGAACAACCAAGGAAGAAAGGCCGCGGATAACGGCGACTGGACTGCAGCCTTGGCTTATTTTCAGCGAGCGGCGCAAAACGATCTGGGAAACGCCGTTTATGCCAACAATATCAAGATTGCGCAGGCTAATGAGCTCAATGAACGGGGCCGCACCGCTGCCCGGAATGGTAACTGGGCCAGTGCTCTGGAACATTTTCAGCATGCCGCGCGAATCGATCCAAATGAACCGGCGTATACCGGCAATATCGTGTTAGCAAGGAGCAAGGTTGAGGATCAGCAGAACCAGGAGGTCGTGGCAAAAGTCCAGAAGAGCGTGAACGCGATCAGGGAAGATGTAAAGAATGCGCAGCCCGTGGGCGATTTGGAGCTAAGCGATCTCGATGAAACGCAAGATGCATTCGGTTCTAAAAAGTCCAATCCCAAACTCGCGCCCGCTGAAGCGCAAGCCAAAGAGGGTCGCGGAACCGATCCGGGAAAGCAACTGAAGAGCGTTGCGCGACACAGCAGAGAAGCCCAGATGACCCGTAACGATACGGTAAAGATCAAGTCGGGAATTGGAATCGACGTCCCCGGAAAGGAGAGTGGAGATCTCGTCTATCCGGACAAGAACAAACCCCAGCGGCTTCTGGATTCGGCACTGGACAAACAGATTCCTAAAGGCGCGAAGGACGATCGTCAGATCAAGGAGATGCAGGAGTGGTACCGCGCGCTCGATGCCCGCAAGGCCGAGAAGGAGCGGATGATCGCGGAAATACGGGAGAAACAAAGGACCAGCAATGACCCTTTATTGGATACGAAAATCGCCACCCTCGCCAACGACGTAAAGCGGCTGGCGGGTGATCAGGATAAAGCAACAGAGGTGGTCAAGGAGAGAGTAAAGGTGATCAAGAAGCAGAAGTTGGACATGGGGCTCGCTTGGGACGAGGAGCTGTCAACCGATAACCCAAGTGCCTTGAAATAAGGAATAGCCGAATGATTCGACTCCCTGGCGGTACCATCGAAAAGCGGCCAGTCAAACGCGCGTTACTGAAACAATCCTTGTCTGCCGTGATCGCCGCGACATTGATTGGCATATTGCCCTTTGACAGGGCGGAGGCCAAGCCGGTCCCGGCGTTGCCGGCAGTTTCACCCGCTATAGCCGCCGCTTATCCCCATCTTGTTTCGCGCCGCGCCGAGCTTATTGGCGAGCGTAATGCCCTACGTGATCGAACCTCCCACCACAATAACGCATGCCGCAGCGTGGAAGAAGATAGCTCCGAAGCTGCTCGCTGCGACGATGCGCTATGTATTTTGCCGAAGCGTGTGCATGAAATTTGATTCCGGCGATGCCAGCTCACGATGGAATTAATGATCTCGATGCCCTCCACGAACAGCTCGAATTCAACATGACACGGCTCATCCGCAATCTTGGACCGGTCTGGATGGTTCGGCCCTTGGGCAAACTCATTCGCATGATGACTGTTGGGCTTGTGGCGGCATCAGCAACCCTGGCGCTCGCCGCCACTTCCTCGCCTCTGCCATCCGCCGCGCGGGAATTCGTGGACAAAGGCATGAGTGCGGATAAGAATCAGGATCACCTTGCCGCCATAGGTCATTTCCGAGAAGCTCTCCGAATCGCGCCGAATGCGCCCGAGCTCTTGTTCTATCTTGGTGTAGAAGAATCGAAAGTCCCAGGGCGTGAATTGCGCGCCGTTGCCTGGCTCGGGGCGTATTTGTCGCTGCGCGCCGATGGTCCAGGCGCGGCGAAGGCCAAGGACAACATCGGTAAGCTAATACTTGCTCATCGGAAGGCGCTCTTGCGTTTGATCGCATCCGTGGAGAATGCGGCCCGGTTCACGGAACGCAAGGGGCCAAGCCTGCGAGACTTTGCTCGCAAGCTGGCCCAGACCGGCGATTTCACCTCCGCGCTGCAGATCGCAGCCAATCTGAAGGATCTTCCGGAGTCCCAAACCGAGGCTTACGCGGCGATCGCCAAGGTCCAGGCCGCAGCATGGGACATCACGGGAGCCCTCAAGACCGCCAGTATGATCGCCGGCTCTCAGCCCATGAGGGACGAGGCGTTGCTCGACATTGTCACGTTTCAAATCGTGCGCGACCGTGCCGGAGCGCTGGACACCATCGCGCGCATTCAGGATTCCGGGAGCAAGGACCGGGCGATGAGGATCGTCTCGTATTTTCAAGCCAGGACGGGGGATGTCGCTGGCGCGCTCGGCACTGCCGAAGCCATTCAGGATGAAGAGATCAAGGGCGCGGCGCGC
>JBJXGQ010000444.1:0-6315 GCA_046160525.1 Burkholderiales bacterium | reverse complement strand
CCCTGCGCCTGCATAGCGAGCCGAAAGAGACGCCCGAGGCCCTATTCGCGCGCATGGTGGAGGCTAATAAGCCGCGCTACAGCGCCTACCTGGATATGGGGCACTTCGTGATTTGCAGCGCGTCTCCTGAACTGTTTTTCGAGTTGGAGGACGGCACTCTGACCAGTAAGCCCATGAAGGGCACCACGGGCCGCGGCCTATGGGACGCGGGCGACACGGCCAGAGCGCAGCGCTTGTTGAACTCGGCCAAGGACCGCGCCGAAAACTTGATGATCGTGGACATGGTGCGCAACGACCTGGGCCGTATCGCCCGCACGGGTAGCGTCACGGTACCAAAATTGTTTGAGACCGAACGCTACCCTACTCTGTGGCAGATGACCTCCACGGTGCAAGCGCGCTCAAATGCGAGCTTCTTGCAGATCTTGCAAGCGCTGTTTCCGGCGGCCTCTATTACCGGTGCGCCGAAAGCCCGTGCCACCCAGATCATCGCGGAGTTGGAGACGACGCCCCGGGGCGTCTATACCGGATGCGTGGGTTATCTGGCGCCCGGAGGCCGCGCGCGCTTCAACGTGGCCATTCGCACCGCCGTTGCCGACCGCGATAGCAACCGGACCGAGTACGGCCTTGGCAGCGGCATCGTGTGGGATTCCACCAGTTCGGCGGAATACGCGGAGTGTTTGCTCAAGGCACGCATCGTCACGGACGCGCCACCGCCCTTCGAGTTGCTGGAGACCCTGCTGTGGGAGCCGGGTGATGGCTATTTTTTGTTGCAGGAGCATTTGCGCCGCCTGCGCGACTCCGCGCAGTATCTGGATGTCCCGGCCGATATCGTGAAGGTGGAAGCCGCGCATATTTCTGATCAACTCCGTGCGTAAGTGGCGAGAAGCGCGCCTAGGCTAGAACGAGCGATACTTAGCGAATTGCCCCGGCGGCCAACAACAAGGAACGACTATGAGCACCGTCGATGTTTACCGAATTACCGACAAGTTGGATCAAACCACCCTGGATGTACTGGTCGCGCGCTTGGAAGCGCGCGGCAAGCATCCGCGCGTTATTCAGATGATCGGCGAGTATCTCGATGCGATGAATATTGACGGCGCGCAAGACGTACTGGACATTGGCTGTGGCACCGGCGTGGTATCGCGTGCCATCGCGCGGCGGCCAGGGTTTGGCGGGCGCATCATCGGCATCGATCTTAGCCCGTACCTGACGCATGCGGCCGCGCGCCTGGCCGGGGCCGAAGGGCTGAGCGATCGCATCGATTTTCGCACCGGCGATTCGCACATTCTGGGAATCCCGGAACGCTCGCTCGACGCCGTGATCGCTCACACGCTATTGAGCCACGTGGACGACCCCGGCGCGGTGCTTGGGGAGATCTACCGCATCCTCAAACCGGGCGGCACGGCTGCCATTTTCGATGGCGATTTCGCTTCCATGACCTTCGCCAGCAGCGACCCAAGCCAAGGCAAGCGCGACGAGGAACGCATCATCAACTCCATCGTCACGCAACCGCGCGTGATGCGCCAGATGCCCGAGCTATTGCTGCAAGCCGGATTGAAGCTCGTGAAATCCTTCCCCTACATCGTCGCCGACGTCGGCAAGATGGATTATTGGACACCAGGAATCGAGTCTTTCCGTAAGGTACTGCCGAAATCTGGCGCCATGTCGCAGCAGGAGGCGGACCGCTGGGCCGATGCCATGGTGGAACGTTCTAACCAGGGTACGTTCTTCGGGGCGAGTAACTTCTATACTTACCTCGCGAAGCGGGCCTGACGATTCCGCATTACGTAGCTGGCCGAGAGATTTTCAACTCACCCCGGAAAATTTCAAAGCAAATATTCAACGCAAAGACGCAAAGGACGCGAAGAACCCCGGAGATTCTCTTTGCGTCCTTTGCGTCTTTGCGTCTTTGCGTCTTTGCGTCTTTGCGTTGATCGCTTTTCTTATTGAGTCATGCGAGCAGATCCGCTTGGATTTGACGCGCCGCTGCAACCACGGCGGACAACTCTTCGCCCAGCAGCGTGAAGTGCCCCATCTTGCGGCCCGCGCGCGGCTGCGCCTTGCCGTAAAGGTGCAACTTGGCGCGCGGGTGTGCCAGCACCTTGCGCCAGTCCGGTTCACCGCGCTGCCAAGCATCGCCGAGGATGTTCACCATCACGGCGGGACAATGCAACGACGTATCGCCCAGGGGCAACTTCGCCAGCACGCGGGCCTGCTGCTCGAATTGCGAGGTGATGCAGGCATCGATGGTGTAGTGCCCGCTGTTGTGCGGGCGCGGGGCAATTTCGTTGGCGAGCAAGAGGCCATCGCGCAATACAAAAAACTCCACGCATAGCACGCCTCGGTAATCCAATCGCTCGGCGATGCAGATGGCCGCATCGCGTGCTTTCTGCGCGATCATCTCGCTCACCCGGGCTGGCGCGATGCTGAAATCCAGAATGCCGTTCACGTGTTCGTTCTCGGATAAGGGATAGGTAGCGATCGCGTCATCGAAGCCGCGCACCACGACGACGGACACTTCCAATGCCAGATCCAGCATGCGCTCCAGCACGCAAGGCTTTTGGCCAAGCTCCCGGAACGCACTGGCGAGTTGGTCTTGCGTGCGAACGCGGATCTGACCCTTGCCGTCGTAGCCCAGCCGGCTCAATTTCAAGATGCCAGGTAACAATGCGGCGATACCGGCGGCGCCGGTATCGCCGGGAGACTCGATGACGGCAAACGGGGCCACCTCGATCCCAATCCCGGCGAGAAATCGTTTCTCTAGAACGCGGTCCTGCGCCACGGACACGCTCTGCGCTCCCGGGCTCACCAGGCAATGCCGCGCGAGAAACTCCAGCGCGGCAGCGGGAACGTTTTCGAATTCCGTGGTGGCCGCTTTGCAATGCCTCGCCAATTCTTCCAAGGCCGCGTTGTCCAGGTAATCCGCTTGAATGTGGCGGTCGGCCACGCTGCCCGCCGGACTTTCCGCTCCCGGATCGAGCACCATCACCTTGTAGCCCATGCTTTGCGCCGCCATGGTGAACATGCGGCCAAGCTGCCCTCCGCCCAGGAGGCCCAGCCAGGAACCCGGCGAAATCATTTCTTCGCGGGCAATGTCATGGCGCGCACGGTTTCTTGCTGTTTGGCGCGAAAATCATCGAGCTTCTTGGCCAGCGCCTTGTCCGTCGTGGCCAATATGGCGATGGCGAAGAGCGCCGCATTCACGGCGCCGGCCTCGCCCACCGCGAAGGTGGCAACGGGTACGCCGCGCGGCATCTGCACGATGGAGAGCAGCGAATCGAGCCCCTGCAAATGCTTGCTGGGCACCGGTACACCCAACACTGGAAGGGTAGTCTTCGCCGCGATCATTCCGGGAAGGTGAGCTGCCCCGCCAGCGCCCGCGATGACGCAGCGAAGCCCGCGGCCGGCAGCGGATTCGGCGTAGCGGAACATGTCATCCGGTGTGCGATGCGCGGAAACGACCTTCGCTTCATGGGCAACGCCGAAGCGTTCCAAATACTGCGCGGCATGCTGCATGACTTCCCAGTCGCTGTCGCTGCCCATCACCACGCCAACCAAGGGTTGCGTCATACTTAGGCTCTCTCGCCAATACGCACGATCTTCATGAGATTGGTGCCCCCCGGCTGGCCAATAGGCTCTCCGAAGGTGAGCACGATGAGATCGCCGGCCGCGACCACGCCAGCCTCCAGCAAGCGCTCTTCCGCCATGCGCAGTAAGGTGTCACGGCTATCGCCTTCGTATTGCAACATGATGGGAAACACGTCGCGAAACAAGGAAACTTTGTAGCGCGTGGAGACTTCCGGCGTCAGCGCGTAGATGGGTACGCCGCAGTTCAGGCGCGACATCCACAGCGCCGTGGCGCCCGACGAAGTGAGCGCCGCGATGGCCTTCACTTTCAAGTGATAGGCCGTGAACAACGCCGCCATGGCAATCGATTGGTCCACACGGGTGAACACGCGGTCGAGAAAATCCCGGTCGAGCGTGACTTCCTTGGACTTCTCCGCTTCCAGGCAAACGCGCGCCATGGCTTCCACGGTTTCCACGGGATATTTTCCGCTCGCCGTTTCCGCGGAAAGCATCACGGCGTCGGTACCATCCAGCACGGCATTGGCCACGTCGGAAACCTCGGCGCGGGTCGGCAGCGGGCTGTTGATCATGGATTCCATCATCTGCGTGGCGGTGATGGTGAGTTTGTTTCTTTCACGCGCCATGCGGATCATTTTCTTTTGAAGCGCGGGCACGGCGGCATCCCCCACTTCCACGGCGAGATCGCCGCGCGCCACCATGATGGCATCGGCCGCGTTCACGACTTCTTCAAGGGCGTTGATGGCCTCCGCGCGCTCGATCTTGGCGATGAGCAGGGCCTTGCCCCCAGCCGCGCGCATAAGCTCGCGCGCCATGTACATGTCAGCGCCGCTCTTGGGGAAAGACACGGCGAGAAAATCCGCCTTGATCTGCGCGGCGGTGCGAATGTCCTCCATGTCCTTCCCCGTCAGGGAAGGCGCGGTGAGTCCGCCGCCTTGGCGGTTGATGCCCTTGTTGTTGGACAACTCACCGCCGTGGCGCACGACGGTCATTACCTGGCTGCCACGCACCTCCTTCACGTCGAGCACGATACGGCCATCGTCGAGCAGCAGCACGGATCCCGCCGGGGTATCGGAAGTCAGTTCCTTGTAATCCAGGCCCACACGCTCCTGGTTACCCAGTTCGCACTCCGCATCCAGGACAAACGTATCGCCCTTATTCAGAGTGACCTTGCCGGAAGCGAACTTACCGATGCGAATCTTCGGGCCTTGCAAATCCACCATGACGCCCACGGTGCGGTGCAACTCGCGCGCGATCTCGCGCACGAGCATGGCCCGGTCGATGTGATCCTGCGCCTTGCCGTGAGAGAAATTCATGCGCACCACGTTCACGCCCGCGGCGATCATGCGCGTGAGCACTTCGCGGCTTTCGGAAGCCGGGCCAAGCGTTGCGACAATCTTGGTACTGCGCTGCATGAAGGTCCTTTATATAAAGCGTTTAACTACGATGCCGCGCGCTGCTCCAGGATTTCCACCGCCGGGAGCTTCTTGCCCTCAAGAAACTCCAGAAAGGCGCCGCCCGCGGTGGATACGTAATCGATCTTGGACGTGACGCCGAATTTTTCCAGCGCGGCTACCGTGTCGCCCCCGCCAGCGAGCGAAAAAGCCGGGGACGATGCGATGGCGTAGGCTAACTCGCGCGTGCCCCGCGCGAACTGATCGAACTCGAAAACACCCAAGGGCCCGTTCCACACAATGGTGCCCGCGCTAGTGAGCAGCGCGCCCAGCATGGCCGAAGTCCGTGGGCCCACATCCAGGATGAGGTCGTCATCCTCCACCGCGCTGGCTGGCTTCGTGGTGGCTGCGGCGGTGGCGGAGAACTCCTTGGCCACCACCACATCCAGGGGCAAGGGCACATTACCACCCTTGGCCTTGAGTTTATCCATCACCTTCTTCGCCTCGCTAAGCAAGGCGGTTTCGCACAAAGACTTTCCGATTTTCATCCCCGCCGCGGCCATGAAGGTATTCGCGATGCCGCCACCGACGATGAGTTGGTCCACTTTGTCCGACAAGGCATCGAGCACGGTGAGTTTGGTGGACACTTTCGAACCTCCGACGATGGCGACCAGCGGATGCTTGGGCTGCCGGAGCGCTTTCCCCAGCGCCTCCAACTCCGCCGCCAGCAGCGGCCCCGCGCAAGCGACCGGCGCGTACTTCGCGACGCCATGGGTGGTTGCCTCCGCCCGGTGCGCGGTGGCGAAGGCGTCGTTGGCGTAGATGTCGCACAAGGCGGCGATGCGCTTCGCCAGGCCATCGTCGTCCTTCTTCTCGCCCTTGTTCACCCGGCAATTTTCCAGCATGACCACATTGCCCGCTTGCACACTCACGCCATCGAGCCAGTTCTGTTTGAGCGGAACATCGCGCTTCAACAACTCGCCTAAGCGTTTGGCGATGGGCGCCAGGGAATCCCTGGGATGCATCTCGCCTTCCGTGGGGCGGCCCAGGTGCGAAGTCACCATCACAGCCGCGCCCGCCTTCAAGGCGTGCTCGATGCCAGGAACAGATGCGCGAATGCGCGTGTCGTCGGTGATCGCACCGCTCTCGTCCTGCGGCACGTTCAGATCCGCGCGAATCAGGACTCGTTTGTTGCGCAGGTCGAGGTCGGTTAGTTTCAGGATAGCCATGGGGTCCGTGGTCGGTGGTCCGTTGCCGGTGGTCAGTTCCCTCATCCCCACCCCTCTCCCGGGGGGAGAAGGGCTTTTACGTCCCTCGCCCTCCGGGAGAGGGATCG
>JBJXGQ010000443.1:0-3794 GCA_046160525.1 Burkholderiales bacterium | reverse complement strand
CGCGCGGTTCACTGTTGAAGGCGCTGGCCATGATTATCCTGGGGCTGATGCTGGGACTCGTGGGCGCGGACGTCAATACCGGCCTCATGCGCTACACCTTCGACGTGCCTAATTTGACGGACGGTATCGGCTTCGTCGGGGTGGCAATGGGCATCTTCGGATTCGGCGAGATCATCGCCAACTTGGAGCGCGGCACACAGCGCGAAGTGTTCGTGACGCAACTTCGCAACATGATGCCTTCCAAGGACGACATCTCGCGCTCCTGGAAAGCGATATTGCGCGGAACCGGCGTGGGTTCGCTGCTTGGCATCCTCCCCGGTGGCGGGGCTGTGCTGGGTTCCTTCGCCGCTTATACGCTGGAGAAAAAACTCTCGGACGATCCCTCCCGCTTCGGTAAAGGCGCCATCGAAGGTGTCGCCGCGCCCGAAGCCGCGAATAACGCCGGCGCGCAGACTTCCTTTATTCCGCTGCTCACGCTGGGCATTCCCTCCAACGCCGTCATGGCCTTGATGGTGGGCGCAATGACCATTCATGGCATCACGCCCGGCCCCCAAGTGATGACGGAACGTCCCGAGTTGTTCTGGGGCACCATCGCCAGCATGTGGATCGGTAATCTGGTGCTGGTGATTTTGAATTTGCCCTTGATCGGCATGTGGGTGAAGCTGCTGTCCGTGCCCTACCGCCTGCTCTTCCCAGCCATCCTGGTGTTGTGTTGCATCGGAATTTACAGCCTGCAAAACAGCGCTTTCGATGTGGGCCTGGCAGTTGTTTTCGGATTCTTGGGATACATCTTCATCAAGCTGGACTGCGAACCCGCACCGTTGCTCCTCGGCTTCGTGCTAGGCCCCATGATGGAAGAAAACCTGCGCCGCGCCATGTTGATCTCGCGCGGCGACCCCAGCGTTTTCGTTACACGTCCGCTAAGCGCGAGCCTGCTCGCCGTGGCGGCATTACTACTGATTCTCGCGGTGACACCGGCCTTGCGCCGCAAACGCGAAGAAGCATTCAAGGAGGCATGACCCCGTGAGTTTCGATCTTCCCTACGCCTCGCGGCGCAGTCCCGTACTTGCCCGCAACATCGTGGCGGCCTCGCAGCCGCTCGCCGCGCAGGCGGGGTTGCGCATGTTGCTCAAGGGCGGTAACGCCATTGATGCCATCGTGGCCAGCGCCATCACCCTTACGGTGGTGGAGCCCACCATGAACGGCATCGGCAGCGATGCCTTCGCGCTGGTGTGGAACCAGGATAAGCTGCATGGGTTAAATGCTTCGGGCCGCTCGCCCGCCGCGTGGACACCCGCGCGCTTCAAGGGATTGCAGGCCATGCCTACCGAAGGATGGGATTCAGTAACGGTGCCCGGCGCGGTGTCGGCGTGGGTTTCCCTATCCCAACGCTTCGGCCGCCTGCCCTTCGCCGATTTGTTCGAACCGGCCATCGACTACGCCACCGACGGGTTCCTGGTCACGCCCATCATCGCCTCGCAGTGGGCGGGTTCCATCGAGCGCTTGCACAACCAACCCGGCTTCCGCGAGGCCTTCATGCCCAATGGCCGCGCACCACAGGCTGGTGAATTGTTCCGCTTTCCGGCGCAGGCGCACACATTACAGCGCATCGCGCAAACCAAGGGCGAAGCCTTCTACCGCGGCGATCTCGCGGAAAAAATCGCGCGCCACAGCGCGGCTGAAGGCGGAGTCATGACCACCGCGGATCTGGCCGCGCATCAAGCGGATTGGGTGGAACCCATCAACATCGCCTACCAGGACCACCACATCCACGAAATTCCGCCCAACGGCCAAGGCATCGCGGCCTTGATGGCACTGGGCATCGTGCGCGAGTGGAACCTCGCACAGCATGCGGTGGATACGGTGGATAGTTTCCACTTGCAGATCGAAGCCATGAAACTCGGCTTCGCCGATACCTACCGATACGTTTCCGATCCGCGCAGCATGAACGTGGGTCACGCCGATATGCTCAACCCGGATTACCTCAAGCAGCGCGCGCGGCTGATCGATCCCAAGCGCGCGAGCGACTTTGGCCCCGGCTCACCGCGCGGCTCCGAGACGGTCTATCTCGCCTCCTCCGACGCGCAGGGCAACATGGTCTCCTACATTCAATCCAACTACGCCGGTTTCGGCTCGGGCGTCGTGGTGCCGGATACGGGCATCAGCCTGCAAAACCGCGGCTTCGGTTTCGTTCTGAAACCCGGGCATCCAAACGAAGTCGCCGGTGGCAAGCGGCCTTTCCACACCATCATTCTGGCGTTCATGACACGCGACGGTAAGCCGGTGACGAGTTTCGGCGTCATGGGCGCGGACATGCAACCGCAAGGGCATTTGCAGATGACGGCGCGCACGCTGGATTACAAACAAAATCCCCAAGCCGCCGCCGATGGCCCGCGCTGGAAAATCGCCAAGAGCGGCGATATATTGCTGGAGGCACGCGTGCCCTCTCAGGTGGCCGAAGGCTTACGCGCGCGCGGCCACCGCGTGGTGGTGACCGAACCGGGAAGCATGGAATACGGCAGCGCCCAGCTCATCCGCAAAGTGGACGACGGCTACATCGCGGGCTCGGAGCCTAGGCGCGATGGTCAAGCGGTGGGCTTTTAAGCTTTAGCGAAGTCCCGCAGCACTTCGCCCGGCCTCCCCGCATCAGCGCGCAGTCCATTACCATCGGCGATAAGGGTGCCGTTTACCCACACGCCGTGCAGCCCTTTGGCGGGCGTAACGAGGCGCGTGCCCTTGGCTGGCAGATCGTGATAGCGCTTGGAATCGCCGCGGCCCACGGTCTTGGGATCGAGCAACAGCAAATCGGCATGGGCACCCTCCTTGAGCACGCCCCGGTCCTTGATGCCGAATAGCCGCGCCTGTTCGCTCGTGAGTTTTTGCACGGCGCGCTCGAAGGACATGAGTTTTTTCTCCCGCGACCAGTAACCCAGCAGATGCAATCCGAAGCCGGCGTCGCTGAAAAAAGTAGTGTGCGCGCCCGCGTCGGACAACGTTACGATGCTGTTGGGGTCCGTGAGCAAGCGCGCCACGGCCTCTTCGTCGGAGTTGAGCAGCACGGCGGTGAACACCGTATCCAGATCCTCGGCGAGAGATAAATCGAGCAGCCAGTCCAAGGGATGTTTGCCATCCTTCTCGGCTAGCTCGGCCACGCTGTGGCCCTCGTAGGCGTGGTGTTGCGCATCGCGGACTTGCACGACGTGCACTTTTTCCCAATCGCCCGCGAACACGCGGCGCACCTTCACGGCCAGTTCGTCCTTCACGGATTGGCGAAACGTGGTGTCGGCGAACAAGGCTTTCGCGCTGGCACCGCGCACCTCCATGGCGGGCTTCCAGGAACGCAAACCTTCGAATACGTAGGGCTCGCGCATGTTGAACTCGAACTTGAGCTGGCAGCACGATACCGCGCCATACATATCGAGACCGCGCGCGCGCCCTTCGGCCACGCCGCGCATGTCGTCGAAGACGGCGTCCGGCACCAAGGGATTGTGCAACACCGCCGCCACCAGAAACGGGCGTTTAGCCGACGCCGCAAGGGCCTGCAACCAAGGCGGACGGGTGTCGGAAGATTTGGTCATCATGTACATGCCGCGCCCGGTTTCACCCAACGTGCTCGCCAAGGCGTGAAACTCTTCTTCCTTGGCCAGGCGCGAAGGCATGGGAATCCCGTTCTCGCCGTTATGCTGGTAGGACGTGGTGCTGGACAGCCCCACGGCGCCGGCTTTCAGGCCTTCGATCACGATGCGGCGCATGGCACCGATCTCCTCCTGGGTGGCCGCGCGCTTGGAGGCGTC
>JBJXGQ010000442.1:0-20256 GCA_046160525.1 Burkholderiales bacterium | reverse complement strand
GCGACATCCTGGCCCTGAGGAAAGATCAATGTGAACTCTTCCTCTGCAGATGCAAAGACGTCATATACCGAATTGTCGGCTCCGTCGATGACCTGGATGTTTTTCATGCGCTCTAACGAATAGCGTTTTATCCGGCGTGCGGCAGCACGTTGGATAAAACGGGTTGAACGAAACCGCCGGCCTCAATATGCAATGACTTGGGGTTTGAATGCCGCTCGGGGGTTGTCCGCGAAGGGGAGTGCGGGAAAATGAGATGCGATCCTAGGGGCATGGCGGGTTTTGTTCACGGTGGCGCACCGGCGCGCGATGCGGGGCACTATGACAGAGCGCCCTAAAACGGTCAACGCACCGAGGCGGGACGAGCAAAGCTGCCCGGGCATCCAGACAGGTTCTCATTGTCCCCGGCCACGGACAACGGACTACGGACCACCGACCACCGACCACGGACCACCGCCTCCCTCACCGCGTCTCCTTCAACTGCTCCAATATCGCCGGATTCTCCAATGTGGAGATGTCTTGCGTAATCGCCTCGCCCTTGGCCAAGGAGCGCAGCAAGCGCCGCATGATCTTTCCGGACCGTGTCTTGGGTAGATTGTCGCCGAAGCGGATTTCCTTGGGCTTGGCGATGGGACCGATTTCCTTGCCAACCCAATCGCGCAGTTCTTTTGCCATTTTGAGGGCGGCGTCGCCGGTGGGACGGGGGCCTTTGGTGACGACGAAGGCGACCACGGCTTCGCCGGTTAGGTCATCGGGGCGGCCGACGACGGCGGCTTCGGCGACGAGTTGCGTGTTGGCCACCAGTGCCGATTCGATTTCCATGGTGCCCAGGCGGTGGCCGGAGACGTTGAGCACGTCGTCGATGCGGCCCATGATGGTGAAGTAGCCGGTGTCTTTCGCGCGCACGGCGCCGTCGCCCGCGAGGTAGAGTTTGCCGCCCATCTCGTCCGGAAAGTAGGTCTTCTTGAAGCGCTCCGGATCGCCCCAGATGGTGCGCACCATGGCGGGCCACGGGCGCTTGACCACCAAGCGGCCGCCCACGCCGTTGGGTTCATCGTGGCCGGTTTCATCCGCGATGGCCGCGAGGATGCCGGGCAAGGGTAGGGTGCATGAGCCGGGTACGAGGGGTGTGGCACCCGGGAGTGGCGTGATCATGTGGCCGCCGGTTTCCGTTTGCCAGAAGGTATCCACGATGGGGCAGCGCGTACCACCGACGTTGTTGTAATACCACATCCACGCTTCCGGGTTGATGGGTTCGCCCACGCTGCCCAGTAACCGCAGCGATGAGAGATCGAAGTTGCGCGGATGGGCCTTGGGGTCCGTTTCCGATGCCTTGATGAGGGAACGGATGGCGGTGGGCGCGGTGTAGAAGATGGTGCATCCGTGGCGCTTGACCATCTCCCAGAAACGGCCCGCGTGCGGATAGACGGGAACGCCCTCGAAGACGATTTGGGTGGCGCCGGCGGCGAGCGGGCCATAAGCCACGTAGGAGTGGCCGGTGACCCAGCCGATGTCGGCGGTACACCAGAACACGTCCGTGGACTTGATATCGAACACCCACTTCATGGTGAGCGCGGCCCACAGTAGGTAACCGCCCGTGGAATGCTGGATGCCTTTCGGCTTTCCGGTGGAGCCGGAGGTGTAGAGGATGAATAGCGGATGCTCGGCGTTGACCCACTCCGGCTCGCAGACATCGCTCTGCTTGGCTTCCAAATCGTGCCACCAATGATCGCGGCCTTGCGTCATGTTGGCGAGATTGCCGGTGCGCCGGTACACCACAACGGAGTGGACTGCATCGCATCCGCCCATGCCTAGGGCCTCATCGACGATGGATTTGATGGGCAGGGCCTTGCCACCACGCATCTGCTCGTCGGCGGTGATTACGGCGACGGCGCCGGCATCGATGATGCGCTCTTGCAACGATTTCGCGGAGAACCCGCCGAAAACCACGGAGTGCGTGGCGCCGATCCGCGCGCACGCTTGCATGGCCACCACGCCTTCGATGGACATGGGAATGTAGATGATGATCCGGTCGCCCTTGCGGATGCCAAGCGCCTTGAGCGCATTGGCCACGCGGCATACACGCTCGTGTAAGGCTTTGTAGGTAATGGTGGTGACCTTGCCATCGTCCGCCTCGAAGACGATGGCGGTTTTGTTGGGTTGGGTCTTGAGGTGGCGGTCCAGGCAGTTGTAGGAAGCGTTCAGCTCGCCGTCGTGGAACCACTTGTAGAAGGGTGCGTTGGATTCGTCGAGCACTTGGGTGAAGTCCTTGTGCCATAGCAAGTGTTCCCGCGCCTGGCGGGCCCAGAAGCCTTCGTAGTCGCGCGCCGCTTCATCGCACAGGGCCTGGTAGGCCACCATGCCAGAGACGTTGGCCTGCTTGGCGAACTGCGCGGGCGGCGCGAACACGCGCGACTCGCGCGAGACGGATTCGATGGTACTCATGAGGGCTCCCTGGAATTAGATGCTTGTGCTTCGATTATAGCGATGCGCCTCTCTTCGAGGGCATACGCGAGATGCTCGCGTGCTAAACTTCGCGTCCTCTTCGCTGCGCTTTTTGCATGCAGCCGATTTCGGTGCCGACGCCATGACTACCATTGCCCAGGAAGACGTGATCAGCAGTGTCGCTGATGCGCTTCAATTCATCTCCTACTACCACCCGAAGGATTTCATCCAGGCGCTGGGCGCGGCTTATGCGCGCGAACAATCGCCGGCCGCCAAGGATGCCATCGGGCAAATCCTGACCAACTCGCGCATGTGCGCGGAGGGCCGCCGTCCCGTATGCCAGGACACTGGAATCGTGGTGGTGTTCCTGAAGATCGGCATGAACGTGCGCTGGAACGCCACGATGAGCGTGACCGACATGGTCAACGAAGGCGTGCGCCGAGGCTACATGAACGAGGACAACAAGCTGCGCGCTTCCATCGTTTCCGATCCCATCGGGGCTCGCAAGAATACGCGCGACAACACGCCGGCGGTGGTCCACATGGAAGTGGTACCGGGCGATACCGTCGAAGTGATGGTGGCCGCCAAGGGTGGCGGTTCGGAGAATAAGGCCAAGTTCACCATGTTGAATCCCTCGGACAGCATCGCCGATTGGGTGTTGAGCGTGGTACCGCAGATGGGCGCGGGTTGGTGCCCGCCTGGCATGCTGGGCATTGGTGTGGGCGGCACGGCGGAGAAGGCCATGGTGCTGGCCAAGGAAGCGTTGATGGAATCCATCGACATGCACGAACTGAAGGCGCGCGGGCCGAAGAGCAAGTTGGAGGAGCTGCGTATCGAGCTGTACGACAAGGTGAACGCACTGGGCATCGGTGCGCAAGGCCTGGGCGGTTTGACCACGGTGCTGGACGTGAAGATCAAGGACTACCCGACCCATGCGGCATCGTTGCCCGTGGCCATCATTCCCAACTGTGCGGCCACGCGGCACGCGCATTTCGTTTTGGATGGCAGCGGCCCCGCCAAGCTGGAAGCGCCGAGCTTGAGCGACTGGCCCGACGTGCAGTGGAAGGCAGCGGATTCGGCGCGCCGGGTGAATCTGGCTACCGTCACCAAGGAAGAGGCGGCCGCCTGGAAGCCAGGCGAAACGCTGCTGCTGAATGGCAAGATCCTCACGGGCCGTGATGCCGCCCATAAGCGCATCGCCGATCTGTTCGCACGCGGCGAGAGCTTGCCGGCGGGTGTCGATTTCCGCAACCGCTTCATCTATTACGTGGGCCCCGTGGACCCCGTGCGCGACGAAGTGGTGGGCCCCGCGGGTCCGACCACGGCCACGCGCATGGACAAGTTTACGGAGATGATGCTGGAGAAGACTGGATTGACCGGCATGATTGGCAAGGCCGAGCGCGGGCCAAAAGGCATCGAAGCCATCAAGAAACACCGGGCCGTCTATCTGATGGCGGTGGGCGGGGCGGCTTATCTGGTGTCGAAGGCCATCAAGTCTTCGCGTGTGGTGGCTTTCGAAGATCTGGGCATGGAAGCCATCTACGAATTCGAAGTGAAGGACATGCCGGTTACCGTCGCCGTGGACTCCAATGGGACCTCGGTGCACAACACGGGCCCCGCGCAATGGCGCGCGAAGATCGGCAAGATACCCGTTGTTACTGCGTGAGGCGTGTGGCGTGAGGTGTGAAGCGTGCCGTAGCGGCGCGAAGTGGCGCTGCCATCTAACGCAGGTAAAAGTTCAATGGCGGGCCTCCCCGCATTGCAAGGTAGTGAACCTGGTCAGGTCCGGAAGGAAGCAGCCACAACTATTTACTGCAAGTGCCGGGGGTAAGGCTCGCCACCCTTTTCCGTTGTCCGTTGTCCGTGGTCCGTGGTCCGTGCGTTGCGCTTACGGGCAACGGACAACGGACAACGGACAACGCTCATGGAGCTTCGCTCCATGAGCCAGACGCTCGCGCTGGCGCGCAAGTACCGTCCCCGTAGTTTTGGCGAATTGGTGGGGCAAGAGCACGTGGTGCGTGCGTTGAGCAATGCGCTGTCGCAGGCGCGCTTGCATCACGCTTATCTTTTTACCGGGACGCGGGGCGTGGGGAAGACCACGCTGGCGCGCATTCTGGCGAAAGCACTCAACTGCGAAACCGGGGTCACGGCGCAACCTTGCGGGCAATGTGGCGCTTGCAAGGAAATCGATGGCGGGCGCTTCGTGGACTTGCTGGAGTTGGACGCCGCTTCCAACACCCAGGTGGACCAAATGCGCGAGTTGCTCGATAACGCCTTGTACGCGCCCACCAAGGGCCGCTTCAAGGTGTACATCATCGACGAAGTGCACATGCTCTCGCGCAATGCCTTCAACGCCATGCTGAAGACCTTGGAGGAACCGCCGGAGCACGTGAAGTTCATTCTCGCGACGACGGACCCGCAGAAAGTTCCAGTGACGGTTTTGTCGCGCTGCCTGCAATTCGGGCTGAAGCAAATTCCGCAAGGCGAAATTCGCCGCCAGATGGCCCATGTGCTGGAGCGCGAAAACATTCCCTTCGAGGGTGCGGCGCTGGCATTGCTGGCACGCGGCGCCCAAGGCAGTTTGCGGGATGGCTTGAGTTTGCTGGATCAAGCCATCGTGCATGGCGCGGGCAAGGTGGAAGAGCAAAGCGTGCGCGAAATGCTGGGCTCGGTGGATCGCGGCCGGCTCCTGGCGCTGCTCGACGCCCTTGCCGCCGGGGATGGCAAGACGCTGATCGCCATCGCCGATGAGTTGCTCGCCCTGGGGGCCTCCTTCGATTCAGTGTTGGAAGAGATGGCTTCCATGCTGCATCGCTTGGCCCTGGCGCAATCCATCCCCGAGGCTTTATCGGAGGACGAGCCTGAGTTGGAAGCCTTGAGGCGCTTGGCGCAAGCCATATCGCCGGAAGAACTTCAGTTGTACTACCAGATTGCCTTGCACGGCCGTGACGATCTGGGACTCGCCCCCGATCACCATGCAGGCTTCACCATGACGGTGCTGCGCATGCTGACTTTCAAGACGCAGGCGGGAGGACCTCCGGGAAAGGCCGTGGGTGCGGTGGAGCGAACGGCCCCTACCGCGGCCCCGCCGAAAAACGTAAAGGCTGCGAGCGAAAGCCCGAGGGTGGCGGCCCCGAGCGTCGCGATGATCGAAGATTGGCCCGGGCTCCTGGCCTCGCTCAAGTTAGGCGGCATGGCGGCGATGCTGGCGCAGCACTGCGAACTGGCGGAGCAGTCCGATCGCGGCCTCACCTTGCGTTTGCCCGAAGCGCACAAGCATTTGCTGGACAAAGCCTACCGCGACAAGCTGCAAACCGCCCTGGAAACCCAATTGGGGAGAAAACTTCAGCTGCAAATCCTGGTCGGAGATACCAGCGGGCGTTCACCCTCGGAGTTGCAAGAGACTGACCGGCGCGCCAAGCAAGCGAAGGCGATCGCCGCCATCGAGTCCGATCCTTTCGTGCGCGAGCTGGTGGAAAATTTCGATGGGCGTATAGTCAGCGACTCCATCAAGCCATTGCAGTAGGACGGCAGGTGCATTGCAGTACACGAATCCATTTTTTATCCTAGGAGAAACCATGCTGAAGGGTCAGTTGGCAGGCCTGATGAAACAGGCTCAGCAGATGCAAGACAACATGCGCAAGATGCAAGAGCAACTTGCCTCGATGGAAGTGGAAGGCCAGGCGGGAGCCGGAATGGTGAAGGTTGTCATGACCTGCCAGCACGATGTGAAGCGCGTGACCATCGACCCGAGCGTGATGGGCGACGACAAGGATATGCTGGAAGACTTGGTGGCGGCCGCCATCAACGACGCCGTGCGGCGCGTGGAAACGACGAAGCAAGAAAAGATGGGCGGAATGACGGCGGGCCTTGGGCTGCCACCTGGATTCAAGCTACCTTTTTGAACGTGGCTCTACATTCATTTGAAGCGCGGTCGTAATTCAGGCGGACGATGAAACGCGATGCCGCCCTTGCAACCGGTGACTCATCCGCGCTCGAAGGCTTGGTGAGCGCGTTGCGCTGCTTGCCTGGCGTGGGCCCGCGCTCGGCGCAACGCATGGCGTTTCATCTGTTGCAACGCGACCAGGCGGGTGCCGCGCTACTTGCGCAATCCATCACGCAAGCGCTGGGAGTGATACGGCATTGCGAGCGTTGCAACAGTTTCACGGAGGCGGAATTCTGTGCTTTGTGTGTCTCGGGGCGGCGCGACCAAGGATTGCTGTGCGTGGTGGAAATGCCCGCCGACCAGCTTGCCATGGAGCAGGCGCATTGTTTTAACGGGTTGTACTTCGTTTTGATGGGGCGCCTGTCGCCCCTGGATGGTATCGGACCGAAGGAGATTCACCTCGACCGCTTGCTCAAGCGCGCGGCCGATGGTGTTGTGAACGAAGTAATCCTCGCCACCAACTTCACGGTTGAAGGCGAGGCGACGGCCCACTACATTGGTGAGATGTTGAAGAACAGGCAGATTAGAGTTAGCAGAATCGCAAGAGGATTACCCGTGGGCGGCGAGTTGGAATACGCCGACGTGGGCACCGTGGCACAGGCCTTGGCCGAAAGGCGGCAAGCTTGACGCGCGTTGCCACCAGTTCCGCCAGGACAACGCCCGCGCGCAGAGCGTCGCGCGCCCAACCGAAGGCGAGAACTTCTGGCGTAGCGGCCTCGCCGAGAACGGCCCCTGGGGCGGCCAAGCCCCGGCGGCAAGGGTCTGGCGCTACACCGCGCGCGCAAGTGCGCGGTGTTTCGGACCAGAAGCGCGTGCGCCACCGCCAGTCCCAGGTGGAGAGTGCGCCCGAGAAGATCCAAAAGGTGCTGGCCCAGGCGGGCTTGGGCTCGCGCCGCGAGATGGAAGAATTCATTCGGGAAGGCAAGGTGCGGGTCAACGGCAAGGTCGCCATTCTGGGCATGCGCGTGAACGCCGGAGACCTGATCAAGGTCGGCCGCCGCCAGGTCACGGTGCGGCCCATGGGGAAACTCCCCAGGGTCATCATCTACCACAAGCCTGAAGGCGAAATCGTGAGCCGCGACGATCCCCAGGGCCGCCCCAGCGTATTCGAGAAACTACCGGAGCTGCGGCGCGGCAAGTGGCTGGCCATCGGGCGCCTGGATTACAACACTTGCGGGCTGCTGATATTCACGACCTCGGGCGAACTGGCCAACCGGCTCATGCATCCGCGCTACGAGGTGGAGCGCGAATATGCGGTGCGAATCCTGGGCGAACTGAACACGGAGCACATGCGCGTGCTGACCCACGGTGTCCGCCTGGATGACGGGGTCGCGCGTTTCGATTCCATCGCCGAACAAGGTGGCACGGGCGCGAACAAGTGGTACCGGGTCATTCTGCGCGAGGGCCGCAACCGTGTCGTGCGGCGCATGTTCGAAGCCATCGGCATGACGGTGAGCCGGCTCATGCGCGTGCGCTTTGGCGAAATCATATTGCCGCCGCGGCTCAAGCGCGGCGCGCACTTCGAGCTGGAAGACGAGCAGACGGCGCAAGTGATGGAATGGGTGGGCACGCTGGAGCCTGTTGCACGTGCCCAGTAGTCACTTATGGATCCACAGTTGGCCGAAGCAAGGGCATCCGTTCTGGTTCCGGCCATGCCGGTTTAGAGTAAATCCTTGGCGCTCAGTAGGAAGACTTCTTCTTCTCCGGAATCCGTGGTGAACCACAGGAAGGGGAGTTTGGGATAAGCGGCTTCCACGGCTGTCTTGCCCCCGCCTACTTCCACCACCAACACGCCTTTCGGAGTGAGGTGGCGCGTAGCTTCCTGCAATATTCGGTGCACGATATCCAAGCCATCTTCTCCCGCCACCAGACCCAGCGAGGGTTCGTGGCGGTACTCGGGCGGCAGAGCCGCCATGGCCTGGGTGGTCACGTAGGGCGGATTGCTGATGATGAGGTCGTAACGCGCCTGCGGCACAGCCCGGAACAAATCGGATTCGATCAGGTGCACGCGTTCTTGCAGCTGATACTCCCCGACATTTTTCTTTGCGACAGACAGGGCTTTCGCCGAGCAATCGATGGCGTCCACCTGAGCCGCCGGGAAAGCCTGGGCCAGCATAATGGCGAGACAACCTGACCCCGTGCAAAGGTCCAGCGCACGCTGCACGTTTTGCGGATCGGGTATCCATTGGCCGAGTGCATCATCGAGCAGGCCTGCGATATGGGAACGCGGAATGAGCACATCTTCATTCACCGTGAAGCGCAAGCCGTTGAGCCAGGCCTCTCCCGTGAGGTAAGCGGCCGGTTTGCGTTCCACCACGCGGCGCTCGATGATGCTCAACACTTGGCTTACTTCCCGGTTGAGCAGGCGCGCGTCCAGAAAGGGCTCCAGCCGGTCGATGGGAAGATGCAGGGTATGCAAAATCAAATAAGCTGCCTCGTCGTACGCGTCGCTGGTGCCGTGACCAAAGGCGAGTTCCGCTTCACGAAAACGGCTCACCGCGAAGCGCAGGAGATCCCGCACCGTGTGCAACTGGTTCGCGGCCTCAGTGAACACCCAATATCCTCGTGATGGCCTCGAAGTAGATGGTGCTCAGGCGATCGACGTCGCTCGCCACGATGTGCTCGTTGCGCTGGTGGATGGTGGCGTTCACGGGGCCTAGTTCCACCACCTCGGGGCATATCCTGGCGATGAAGCGGCCGTCGGAAGTGCCCCCGGTGGTGGACAGTTCTGGCGGCTTCCCGGTGACGTGCTCGATGGCCTGCGATAGGGCGCTTACCAATTTACCGCGCGGTGTGAGGAAGGGCATGCCGGAGAGCGACCACTCTATTGAGTACTCCAAGCCATGGCGGTCAAGAATTGCATTGGTGCGCTGCTTGAGTCCTTCTACCGTGCTCGACGTGGCAAAGCGGAAGTTGAACAGCACCGTCAATTCGCCGGGGATGACGTTATTGGCCCCAGTGCCGGCATTGATATTGGAGATCTGCCAAGTGGTGGGCGGGAAGTATTCATTACCTTGATCCCAGGTTTCGCTCGCGAGTTCGGCCAGCGCGGGCGCGGCGAGATGCACGGGATTCTTGGCGAGGTGCGGATAGGCAACGTGGCCTTGCACGCCTTTCACCATCAAGGTGCCAGAAAGAGAGCCGCGCCTGCCGTTCTTGATGACATCCCCCAGGGTGTGGGTGGAGGTGGGTTCGCCCACGATGCAGTAATCGATGTGCTCGCCCTTCGATTCCAGCCAGTCCACCACCCGTACGCTGCCATCCACCGCCACGCCTTCTTCGTCCGAGGTAATGAGAAAAGCCAGGGAACCCGGATGATCCGGATAAAGTGCCACGAATTGTTCCACCGCGACAACGAAGGCCGCGATGGAACTCTTCATGTCCGCGGCGCCGCGGCCGTAGAGCTTGCCGTCCTTGATCTGCGGCGAGAAGGGATCCGTGTCCCACTTGTCCAGAGGGCCGGGAGGGACCACGTCCGTGTGCCCGGCGAAGCACAGGAGGGGACTCTTGCTCCCGCGCCGTGCCCATATATTGTTCACTTGGCCAAAGCCCAGGCGCTGCACGGAAAATCCAAGAGGTTGCAAGCGCTCCGCGATCAGGTCCTGGCATGCATCGTCTTGCGGGGTAACGGAGCGGCGGCGAATGAGCGCTTGGGTGAGCGCGAGGGCGGTGGGCATAACCGTCGAAGGTCTTATTAACGTGAAGGAAAACGGCGCTGAGGATAACACTCTGGCAAGCTGGTTCCGCGCAATGGATATAAAATCCCCGCATTCACCGCAACCGAAGGAGAACCCGATGCGCCGGTTCAAGGATTTTCGCCCCGCAGGTGTGATTCCCGCCACGCTATTAGCACTCAACGACAACCTGAGCATCAACGAGCGCCAGACCCGCAAGCATGTACGGGATTGCGCGTTGGTGGATGGCGTGAGTGCTGTGACGGTCAATGGCCATGCCTCCGAGGTGCATGCCTGCACCTTCGCCGAACAGCAGCAGATCCTCGCTGCTTGTCTGGCGGAAGTGGGCGACAAGGTACCTTTGGTCAACGGCATTTACGCCGATGGCAGTGTGGAGGCTGCGCGCCTGGCGGCCATGGCGGCGAAGGAGGGGGCCTCCGCACTGCTCGTATTCCCCCCCAATAGCATGTCCATGGGCGGGCAGTTGCGGCCGGAGATGGCACTCACGCATTACCGCCACATTGCCGGTGCCACGGATTTGCCTCTCATCGCATTTCAGTATCCGATGGCGGGCGGCCTGGGCTATCCCTTCGACACCCTGCTTGAACTCTTCGACAAGATTCCCACCATTCAGGCGATCAAGGATTGGTCCAACGACGCCATGCTGCACGAGCGCCATGTGCGCACCTTCCAAAGCCTGCCGCGCCCGGTCAATGTGCTCACCACGCACTCTTCCTGGTTGATGGCCTCTCTCACCATGGGTTGCAACGGGTTGTTGTCGGGAGCGGGAAGCGTCATCGCCGATTTGCAAGTTTCGCTGTTCCGCGCCGTGAAGGCGCACGACCTCAAGACCGCGCAGGCGGTCAATGATCGCATCGTGCCGCTGTCCCAGGTGTTTTATGCGCCGCCTTTCCTGGACATGCACAACCGCATGAAGGAAGCGCTAGTGCTCCTGGGCCGCCTTGATAAAGCAGTGGTGCGCCCGCCCCTTTGCAAGCTTGGCAGCGGCGAAATCGTGCGCATCAAGCAGGCGCTTGACCAGGCGGGCATCGCGCGCGAGGGTGCGCTGAAACTCGCCGCTTGACCGGAGGCAACATGCGTTATGAATTGTTCTACTGGCCATCCATTCAGGGACGTGGCGAGTTCGTGCGCTTGGCCCTGGAGGACGCGGGTGCGAGTTACGTGGATGTCGCCCGCCAATCCGGCCCCGGCGGGGGTATTGCCGCCATGCAGCGCCTGCTCGATGGCAAGGGCACGGACCGGCCAAGTTTCGCGCCGCCGTTTCTGCGGGCGGGCAAGCTGGTCATTGGGCAGACCGCCAATATCTTGCAGTATCTGGGACCCCGGATTGGGCTAGTGCCCAGTTCCGAGGCGGGCAGGCTTTGGGTCCATCAGTTACAGCTTGTGATCATGGATTTTCTGGTCGAGGTGCACGACACCCATCATCCCATCGCCAACAGCCTCTATTACCACGAGCAGAAGACCGAGGCGCACCGCCGCGCGGGTCATTTCATCGCGGAGCGGATTCCTAAGTACTTCGATTACTTCGAGGGAGTGCTGGCGCGCAGCGGCAAGGGCTATATGGTGGGCCGCTCTTTAACCTACGCGGACTTGTCTATTTTTCAAATCGTCGCGGGCATGCGCTACGCGTTCCCGCGCACCATGGCGAAGCTCGCCGCCCGGTACCCGGGATTGAGCGCGCTACACGAGCGCGTTGCGAAGCGTCCCAATGTGGCGGCCTACCTGGCTTCGGAGCGCAGGATTGCCTTCAACCAGAACGGGATCTTCCGGCATTATCCAGAGTTGGAGGTATAGAGCCTGCCGGCAAGCGGCCATGCTGACTCAGGTGGAATATACTGCCTACTGCCGCGCCCAATTCTGCCGGTAGTCAATCTAACTATGCAACGCAGTCCAGTCACAGGGAGACCCGGTGCCCGCTAAGAAGACGTCCGCGGCGGCACGGCCGGTTTCCAAATCGCGCAAGGCAACAAGCACGGGTAGCAAGGGGCGGGCACCGAAACGGGAAGCCAGCCGCAGCGTTCAGCGCGCCCTCCAGATACTCATCGAGATTTCCAAGACTTCAAGGCCCACGAGTTTCGTGGATCTTCAAAAGGGTTTGGGCCTGCCCAAGGCGACGTTGCATAAACTCTTGTCGACCTTGGAGGAGTGGAATTTTCTGAGCCGCGACGAGGACTCCGGAAAGTATGCGATCGGGCTCGCGGTTTTTGAAGTGGCGGCCGGAGGTTCGGCTCCCACGGATATCCGTGCGTTGATCAATCCAGTCCTGCGAAATTTATCGCGGGAATACGACGAGGCGTGCAACCTCGGAATTCTCGATGGCGGGGAGATGGTTTATCTCGACCGCGTGGATCCGCCAGATCAAATGGTGCGATTGGGTAATCTGGTTGGCCGCAGAATCCCGGCCTACGCCACGGCAGGTGGCACGGCGGCCCTGGCATCGCTTTACGATGAGGCTGTTTTGACCCTGTTCCCCTCCACCTTGCCCGCCGCTCCCACGCGTAACACCGCGCGCACGCGAGAAGAGCTTCAGCAACGGCTCGCCGATGCGAGGGAGAAGGGCTACGGCATCGACCTGGAAGAGACCTTCGTCGGTGTGAGAGGAGTGGGCGTGGCGGTTTCGGTGATGGGCTGGCCCACAATTGCCATTAGCTTCACGATACCGTTGCAACGCGCGCCCATCGAACGGCTGCGCGAACTGGCCAAGCCCCTGAAGCTGGCAGCGGCGCAAATCGAGGCAATGCTCAAGCGCACTCCGCCACCCAACTAATTGGGCCGGCTTAATCAGGCTGGCTACCTGTCTATGGTCGCGAACTGCCCGCGAAAATAGGCCAAGGGTTTTCCATCGGTGGCTTCCGCCACCACCACCTTCCCGATGAAGATCGTATGGTCGCCGCTATCGTAGGCATCCGAAAGCTGGCATTCCATCCATCCGATCGCCTGCTTCAATATCGGTACACCAGCGCGCCCGTGACGGTAATCGATGTTGGAGAACTTATCTTCCGATTTGCTCGCGAAGATACGGCAGATTTCCCTCGATTCGGCGGAATCTCCCAGGATGTTGATCGCAAACCTGCCGGACCGAATCAGGTGCGAATGCGTGTTACTGGTGCGAGCAAGACACACCAGCATGGTGGGCGGATTCAAACTCAGACTGGACACCGCGTTCGCGGCGCAACCATAGGGCTGCGAGTCCACCAACGTGGTGACCACGGTGACCCCCGTGATGAACGTCCCCGCCACTTGGCGCAGCGTCGCGGGACTTACACCGGACAATTCATGGCCGGTAGGGAGTGCGGTTTGGCTTTTGTGCATATAGGAACCAAGTTCTCAATTACCTTATCCCTTTTATCATCTTCAGGGAAGAGTATTCAAGTGGAACGATGATTCTTCCCTAAGATCGCCAGGTCTTCCCTCTAGGGAGGTTGGGCTGTGCGCGCCGAAGCTGCGATGCCAAGAAGTAGAAACCGAGTTCCTAAATATATTGACATCTGATTTTCGGTGTCTTAACGTAGCCGCGTTACGAAAGAAGTCGCGGCAGCCGTGATAAGCGGTGATCGCGGCCGGGCTAATTCTGAGAGGAGAACGGGATGGATCTAGGTTATTTCATGATGCCGGCGCATCCGCCGGAGCGTAAGCCGTACGATTTCAACCAATACGACCTACAGTCCCTGCGATGGGGAGATGAGTTGGGCGTTAGCGAAGCTTGGCTCGGCGAACACTTTACCGTTGCCTGGGAGCCCAATCCTTCGCCGGATTTGACCATCGCGCAGGCCCTGTTGCAGACCAAGCGCATCAAGCTGGCGCCGGGCGCCCACTTGCTTCCCTACCATCATCCTGTTGAGCTGGCGCATCGAGTCGCCTTTCTTGACCATCTCGCACAAGGACGCTTGCAGTTAGGGATTGCCGCCGGTGCCCACAAAGGCGATTTCATGGCCTTTGGGAGGGCCGATGATGGATCTGAAAACCGGGCGATGATGGCTGAAGCCCTGGAGATCATATTGGGCATCTGGGCTGCGCCGGGCGAGTTCAAGTACAAGGGCAAGTACTGGAGCACGCATATGCCGCCGGAAATGGTCGTCGGCAACTATAAACACCATATGCATACCTTCACCAAGCCGCATCCGCCCATCGGCATGGCGGTGCTGACGCCTGGATCGGAGACGATAAAACTGGCGGGCTCTCGCGGATATATGCCTCTGTCCATCCACTTGAACGATGAATACACCCTCGGACACTGGAAGACCTATGAGGAGTCCGCGCACAAGGCGGGCCTGAAGGCCGATCGCAGCAAGTGGCGCATCTATACCGAGATCATGGTTGCGGAAACGGACGCCGAGGCGGAACGTCTGGCGTTCGACGGACCGCTGGGCCGGCAAGCTCGTGAGTATTTGTGGCAACTCTTCAACGCGTTCGGTTTTCTGAAGCACCTGAAGCGCGACCCGAATATGAAAGACGAGGAAGTCACGCCGGAATACTTCATGCGCACCAGTTGGATAATCGGATCGGTCGAAACCGTTACGGATCGTATCGTCGAGATGTACAAGAAGACCGGTGGTTTCGGCACCTTGTTGTGGAGTCCAACCGATTGGGGTGATCAACCGGAGCGTATGCGACACACGCTGGAATTACTGATGAAAGAAGTTATGCCGCGCGTGAACAAAAAGATTGGGAAGATTCCGGCCCCGTATTGACACGGCACATTTGGGGTTTTAAGCAATGCCGCACAACTGGTTGCGTGAAAATCAGGCGTTACGGTTGCGCGGAGTCGTAAAACGTTTAGGCTCGCAAATCGATAAATAGTTAGAGAGGAGAAAACCATGGGTGAGAAGATGAGAAAGATGCCGGGTCGTCTGATTATGGATAATCCGGAGCACCAGAAAATAATCGATTCTTTGGGCGCGGCGGAGCAGAACCGCCGCCAATTCATGAAAATGGCGGCGGCAATGTCCGCGATGGGTGGTTCCATGATGTTGCCGCGCTTCGCGCAGGCCGTGCCGCCCGAGATTGCCTATCCGCTGGGAAAGAAACCCATTGCCCCCGACATTCAAGGCGCCATCAAGTTCTGGCTGAAGGAACTGGATAACGCAGCACCCGATACGGGTGATTATGCCAGGCTGACCGATGCGGAAAAGAGCCAGTTGAAAGCCATGAAGCTCACGGTCGGCCATACTTGGTATGGTCTGTTCGTGCCGGCAGTGGCGGGTTGGAACCGCTTCTGGGGCGCGCGTGTGGACGAGTGGGCGGCCAAGAAAGTGGTCTATGACGTGCAAGGTAAACCCGAGCGCGACGTGGCCGGTGTACAACTCATGCTCGAACAAAAGGTGCCGATCATCGGAACCTTGGCCGTGGACTGGGTGGTGATGAGTGAAGCCATGCGCAAGCTGCACGCGGCCAATGTGCCTTCCACCAGTACGATTACGCCGTCCTCCGCTTTCTTCCCCACCACTTCGACCATTATGTCGGATCAGGTGGAGAACGCCAGAAGTTTGGTGCTGCCCATGGCGAAGCGCTTGCGCCAGGAAGGCTACAAGGAGTGCGACGTGGTGCTGCTCACCGCCAAGAGCCCCGCGTTCTACGATGTAACCCGCAACAAGGGCTTCTACGAGGGCATCAAGTCCGACGCCGTGCAGCAAATATGCAAGATGAAGGTCGTAGCGGAGCGCCCTGTCGCAACAGGAACGCAGGATGCGCAGGCGGTCACCGCTTCTATATTGCAGCAGTTCCCCAACGTCAAATGTATCGCGGCCCTGGGGCACTGGTTCGCCGGATCCTCCGCTGCCATACGCGACGCTGGACGCAAGGATGTGTTCGTCATCGCCTTCGATCTGGATCAAGCCGTGGCGGCGGATCTGTTGACGGGCGGCTGGCCGGTCTATACCACCTACAGCCTGCCCATCGCGCAGACGGCTCACGCCGACGCGGCCATCATGGGCAAGATCATGCTCGGGAAGAAAGTGCCACTGCTGGTGAAAACCATCGGAACCACGACGACGCCCGAGAACGTGGTGGAAGCCTGGGCGCACGACTGGAACGGCGAGAAACCTAACTTCTAGCCGCTGGTGCGGGCATGAGGGGCACGATGGCACTTCCCGAACATTCGCTCCTCATGCCGCGGCACCATATGAGAGATCCGCACTAGCAGTCCACCCGAGGAAAGATAGTCGTGTCCGCGCAGGAAAGTGTGCTCCTCGAAGTTCGCGAGGTGTCCAAGGCCTTCGGTGGCGCGCGCGCCCTTGAGGACGTGGGTTTATCCCTGGAGCGCGGGACCGTACACGCCGTCGTGGGGCACAACGGGGCAGGCAAGTCCACGCTCATGAAAATTCTGAGCGGGGTAGTGCAGCCAGACAGCGGCCGTCTGCTGTTGAACGGCGAAGAGATCGTCTGCCGCGATCCGCGCGGCGCGCAAGAGCGCGGCATCTCCATGGTGCACCAGGAATTGAGCGTCATCGAAGATCTCGACGTCGCCGAGAACATATTCCTGGGCCGCGAGCCCGCGTATGGCTCGGGCCTCACTAACCGGGGCAAGCTGGACAAAAGCGCCAAGGAGCTTTTGCAAAAGCTCGGTCTGGACTGGCCCGTGCGATCCAAATGCAGCACCTTGAGCGTTGGCGAGAAGCAGATGGTGGAGATCGCGCGTGCCATATCGTGGGACGCGAATGTCTTGATTCTCGACGAACCCACATCTGCCTTGTCCCAGCGCGAGCAACACGCATTGTTCGAGTTGATCGGCAAACTCAAGGCCAACGGGCTGGGCATTCTCTACATCTCCCACCGGCTCGATGAAATCCTGCAATTGGCGGACACGGTGTCGGTGCTGCGGGATGGAAAAAACGTAGGCAAGCTGCAACGCGGAGAATTCGATCACGCCGCACTGATCGAAATGATGATAGGGCGCAAGCTCGACAAGACTGCCTCCGCCGTCAATAAGGAAGGCGAGAAGGTTTTGGAAATCGCGGGCCTGCATTGCAATTCCGGAAGGTTGAACGGTATCGGCTTGAGCTTGAGGGCTGGAGAAATTATCGGCCTCGCCGGCATGCTGGGTAGCGGGCGTAGCGAACTTTTCGAGTGTATTTTTGGGTTACGGCGTTTCGAGGCTGGCACGATCAGCATCGATGGCACCGTTGAGCAATTCAAGTCGCCCATTGATGCCATGGCGAAGGGAGTGGGCTTGGTGCCGGAAGACCGCAAAGTGCAAGGCATTTTCGCCGGTACGGCGCTGTGGAAGAATATGATGCTTGCTTCGGTCCACGACCTGTTTGCCCGCCTGGGTTTTGTCAAGGAGAAGCAGGCCAGGCAGACCACCGCCGAGCATGCCAAACGCCTGGATATTCGTTTCCGCACCATCCACCAGGATATAGGGTTCTTGAGTGGCGGCAACCAGCAAAAAGTAATTCTCGCGCGTTGGATCTTGCGCGATCCCAAGCTGCTACTCCTGGACGACCCCACGGCTGGGATCGACGTGGGAGCCAAATCGGAAATCCATGCCTTGATCGGCGAGTTGGCGAGCCAGGGCGTGGGGATTCTCGTGTCGTCCTCCGAATTCGATGAACTCATAGGGTTGTGCCATCGCATACTCGTGATCCGAGACGGCCGCATCATCGATGAAGTGGACGGCATGACGGCTACTGAACATTCGCTCGTATTGAAAGCGACCGGAGGAACCGGTGAATGAAGTGGTAGGGGCGGCGCTAGCCAGCCCTAGTCAATTTGGAAATGCGCGCGCTAATTTCTTGCGCGTAGCCCTGGCCGGCGCATCCGGGCGCATCGTTACTTTGCTACTCCTCATCGTGGTGGTTGGTGCCATTTTTGGATATTTGGCTCCGCATTTTCTCAGCACACCGAGCTTGATCAACATTTGCCGTCAAGCGACGGTGCTGTCGATTGTCGCCATGGGGGCGACCTTTGTAATAATCGCCGGTGAAATCGATTTGTCCGTGGGCGCCGTGGTGGCGTTGGTTTCCGTCATCGTCGCTTGGGCTTTTCGCAACGGGTATTCCGTGTCCGAAATGTTGCTGATGGCTCTAGCCGCCGGTCTCGTCATTGGGTCGGTGAACGGATGGCTGAGTTTGAAGTTGCGCGTCCCTTCCTTTCTCGCAACCCTGGGTACGCTGTCGGTCATCAAGGGAATCGCCATGACGATTACGCTAGAACCGCTTCCGTTGCGCAGCATTCCCTTCATCAAATTCTTCATGATCTCGCCTTGGCGCATTCCGATGCCGGTCATCATCGCGGTGGTATTGTTTGCGGTGAGCGTGATCCTGCTGAACTACTCGCGCTTCGGAATCCGAACGCGGGCGGTGGGTTCCAACGAAAATGCCGCACGGCTGGCGGGGCTCAACACTACGCGGCAGAAGTACATGGTCTTCGTGCTGGGCTCTATGTTTGCCGCTGTCGGGGGGGGGGTGCTCGCGGGAAGGACCAACTATGGCATGTCGCAGGCGGCAGGCGGCCTGGAACTCGAAGTGATTGCCGCCATCGTGCTGGGCGGTGCGAGACTTGGCGGCGGAGCCGGCAGCGTAACGGGTACCTTGTTGAGTTCGCTGCTTCTCACCATGATCTTCATGGGAATCGCCACCGTGGGGTTGCCAGGTCCTTACCAAGACGTTGCCAAGGGCGCTGCCATCGGGCTCGCCGTGCTAATAATGAAGCGATAGGGGCGCCATCATGAATTCCGAATCCACCGCGCTCCCGGGGGGAAGCCTGTCCTCCGGCCGAAATATCTGGCAGTTGTTGGATAAGCTCAGCGGTCTGATCTATTTCCTGGTCTTGCTGCTCTTATTCGTCATCATCAAACCGGGGGCATTGACGCCGGGTTCGGCGTCCACGCTGTTGCAACTGAGCATCCCGCTTCTCGTGGTCGCCACGGGAATGACCTTCTGCCTGGTGTGCGGTGAAGTGGATCTCTCCGTCGCGGGCGTGTGCGGGCTGACCAGTACCGTGATCGCACTCCAATTGGATCATGGAGCGGGCTGGCCCACGGCGGTCTGTCTGGGTTTGGGTGTGGGTTTTATCGTAGGCATGATCAATGGCGCACTGACCGCGTATCTCGCTTCGTCGTTTCCGCGTTTTCCCTCCTTTCTGGTGACTCTTGCCACCTTATCCATTACGTTAGGCGCAGCCCAGGCGCTGCAGCCGATGCAGCAACCCATTGCCATCAACGATCCGGAGTTCAAGAACATCTTCGGTTTCACCGACTCCGTTTTAGGAAGCTATCCCACGTGGTACGCCGTCATCGTGGTGGCCGTGGCCTATCTCATTCTGACGCGCTCCAGGGTTGGCTACGCCATGTATGCCGTGGGTACGAATCCGCGGGCGGCGAGGCTGGTGGGTTTTGGGGTGCTGCGCACCAAGTTCTGGGTGCTCACGGCAAGCGGTCTGTTGGCCGCCTTTGGTGGCATTCTCATGGCGGGCTATGTTCAGGCCGGGTTTCACGTGATTGCCACGGGGATTGAGGTCGATGCCATCGCTGCGGCGGTGATAGGCGGGACCGCGCTTTTCGGCGGGCGCGGCACTGTTCTGGGCACCATCGTGGGTGTGCTGACTTTGGGATTGCTCAATACGGGCCTCCTCATCATGGAAATACACGTCAACGGCCAACTCATGATAAAAGGGGCGTTGGTGATCTTGGCACTGGTCATCGGAGAATACGTCCGGGAACGAGCGGTCAGATCCTGATGCAAGCAAGCGATTGTGCGCTTGCAATATAAAACGGAGGAGACGATGGCGATAAAAATGTATGGGCTTCAGCTCGGCCGCTTCGGGATGGATTTGGAGATTCTGCTGACTGGCCACCCGAATTACCTGATGCTTCCTGGGCAAAAGGAGAAGCGCAAGACCTGGTACGAATGCCCAGCGCTGGCCTACGTGGTCGAGACGCCGGAGGGCCGCATTTTGTTCGAGACCGGCGTCAGCACGAAGTGGAACGAAGAATGGCCAAAGGAATACATGGCCGCCGATTGGGCCAACATCAAGGCGGAGGAGTTTCTCGAACGCAAGCTCAAGGCCATCGGTCTGGGCCCCGAGGATTTCCGCTATGTGGTCGTCGGCCATATGCACGTCGACCACGCCGGCGGCTTACGATTGTTCGAGAAGGCGGGCACCGAAATCGTCATGCACGAGGACGAGTACAAGGGTGTCATGAGCATGGAGCAAGACGCTAACTTCTTCTGCCGC
>JBJXGQ010000441.1:0-4245 GCA_046160525.1 Burkholderiales bacterium | reverse complement strand
CCCTTGGCGTTGCCCGAGTCCTTCAAGGAATCCAGCCTCTCGCCCATGGCATCCCCCAACCGGGCCAAGCGTTCATCAGGGTGCGGATGGGTCTTGAAGAGCAACCCCACGGAGCTGTCTCCTGGGCTCACGGCGCTGATTTCCTGTAACACCGAAGGCAATCCCCAAGCATCGTAACCAGCGCGCGCCGCCAACACCACGCCCAGGCGGTCGGCTTCGAATTCGGCATCCTTGTCCAGGCCGCGCGCCATGATCTCCGCGCCGCTGCCGATTACTTTCTGTACCGCGGATTCCCCTTTGGCCAATTTCTTCTTGAGAATGCTCGCGCCGATTTCCACCAACTGGCTCTTCTGCACCACCTTGAGATGATGCTTCTGCTGCACGTGGGCGATCTCGTGGCCGAGCACGCCAGCCAGTTCCCCTTCATCCTTGAGCTTCATGTAGAGCCCGCGAGTCACGAATACATAACCGCCGGGTGCCGCAAAGGCATTCAGATCGTTGGATTCGATCACGCCGAAGGTCCACTTCAGATCGGGCCTGTCGCTATGCAAGGCCACCCAGCGCCCTACGCGGTTCACGTATTGCTGCAGCTTGGGATCTTTCACCAGCGGTGCGGCGCCCAAGAGATTGCCCGCGATCTGGCGCCCCAAACGCACCTCGTCTTCCTGCGATACTTTGCCGAGAGGCGAAATCTTGAACTCCTGCTGACCCGCTTGCGCGTTGCTAGGCTCGGCTTGCGGTGCCTGCTGTGCCGGCTTGGTGGAATTCAAGAGGTCCTTCAGCGTGTCCTTCAGGCGGTCCGCATGGCTGGCCTGGCTAAACGCCGCCGCGAGGATTACTGCGGCAATGATTTGCTTGTTCATGCTCATCGCCCTCCCCCGCCTGCGGACTTAGGCTCTGGCAGCCAGACCACGGAGCGGGCCACCAAATCCGCTTGCGCGGCGAATTGCTTCGCCGCCTCCGCCGTAATGGCGGCTGCCTCCGCCTTCTTCAACTCCTCTTCATTGAACTTGGCGCCCTTGAGGTCTTCCTCGCCCAGACCACGAACGCCCGTAGTGGAAACGACTTGACCCGTGCCGGCCCTGCCCGTGGCAACACCGGCCACACCTGCGATTTCCGATGCGGCACTGCCACCACCCGTCCCCTTGCGCACGCTCAACACTCGTACCCAGCCTGACCCTTGCGCGGCCTTGATCTGCATCCAACCGCCTTGCTTCTTCAATATGCTGACCGTCTCGCCCTTCTTCATTGCGCCTAGGGTAGCGGCGTCCTTGAAGGGTTCGGCCTTGATGTCGTCTTGCTTGACGGCCGTGCCGGGTTCTTGCGCCAGCACCTGTGTACCTAAGGAACCAGCGATCAATACCAGCCCCATCCATTTCCAATGCTTCATGTCGTCCTCATTTTTTCCAATGTTTCGGCCAGCAACCTGCGCCATTCCGGTTCTGTCGGATGCGCCCCATCGATGCCCAGCGCCATGGCGTGAATCGTATGATCCTGCAGCTCCTCGCCCGCGATGCGCGAGCGCTCCACGAGTTTCGGCATCGCTTGCGCCAGCGCGTGCGCTTCGGCCTGCACCGTACTCTTGGCATCCTCGTCGTTAACGGCATGGGCCCAGGTGACAATGAGCAAATTATCGAGGATCCCCCAAATTCCGCGCTGGGTGCCACGCATCATCTCCACGTCCTTGGGATAGGTGCCGGTCTTCTCCGCCGCCTTCTTGAGGTTGCGCAAGAAGGACGGCAGCGCCAACTCATCCTTGGTGCGGATCTCGAACATGGCCATGGTGGCCATGACGTTCGCGCCTTCGCGCAGGCTCATGGCCACCACGTTGCGCTCTAACGCCTTGGCACTGGCCATCGCATACAGCTTGGCTATGGAAAAATAGATGAAGGCGATGAAAACCGGTCCCGCCAAGTTGAAATAGAAGTTGGTGAAGTTGATCGTCAGATAGGAAAGCGCCAACAGGCCGATCTGCGAGAAACCGAAGATCTTGGCGAAACGCTCGGCCTCCACGTCCTTGAAAAAGGCGAAGGCCGTTCCCCAGAGGATCACGAGCGCCGCCAACAGCACGGGCCAGCGGGTGTTGGGAACGCGGATGTAATCCCCGTGCTTCACGTTGTCGATAGCGGTGGCAAGAATCTCCACTCCAGGAAACTGCTTCGCCATGGAGGTGGCTTTGATGTCGAACAGGCTAGGTGCCGTGGAGCCGATGATCACGATCTTTCCGGCGAACTCGTCCAGCGGGCGCTTGCGGTCCTTGTTCAACATATCCAGGTACACATCGCTAAAGGTCACGTAGCGATAAGTGAAAGGTTTGCCGCGCCAATTGAGCAGAATCTCTTGCCGTGGCGGCGTGCTCCAGCCCAGGGCTTCACCGATTCGTTCAGGCAGCGATGGAATTCGCCAGCCGTAGGCGTCGTGATGCATGGGATAAGCGCGCACGACCCCGTCGGAATCGGGGTTAATGTTGTGCGTGCCTAAGCGCCCGCCTTCCAACGCCGCCTTGAAAAACGGCAAGATCATGGCGATAGGCCGGTCTTCCTGCGCTTGATCCGGCACCGGACGGATGCCGGGAATCACTTTAGGCTGCAATTGGCTCAGGGAATCGTGCGCCGCCGGCAAACGCAACATCGGAAAGAAGGTGTTGTTCGTGCCCGCGATCACGTCGTTGAAATACACGTCGCTATCGCCATTGAATACGTCCGGGTCACTGAACAAGATATCGAAGACGATGGCCTTGGGCTTTTGCTGCTCCACGTTCTCCACGAACTCGCCGAACACCTGCCTGGGCCACGGCCAGCGCCCGTATTCCTTCGCCATGGCGCTCAAGGAGGCCTCGTTCACATCGACGATCACGATCTCATCATCGGGCTTGGGCGTGATGATGCGGTTCTTGATGACCAAGTCGTAAGCCTTCTGCCGCATATCCACCACGGCGTGGAGGAAAAACACATCGGCCAGAACGAATAGCGTGAACAACGCCGCCAGCAGCAGATAGAAATTGTTCTTGAGCTTGCGCGCGAGAAAGCCAGATGCGCCGCGCAGGATGGTTGTGTAAAAACGAAGAAGGATCCGGGTGAGCTTCACGGAGGGCCGGGGTTAGGAAAGTGGGCGCATTCTAAGGGCTACTCATCTGTCATTGGCCGCCAAAGCCTGAATCGCGCCGAATATTCCTTGGAATATCGCATTGTGTTCTTTTCCGCCCATCAAGTACCACCCGCATCACGAGTGGCATGAGGAAGCTCCCTTGAAGGGGGCGAACTACGAAATACAACATCGAAACAGCCTTAACGCAAAGACGCAAAGGACGCAAAGAAAAACTCCCAGGGGGTTCTTTGCGTCCTTTGCGTCTTTGCGTTGATAGCCTTTTCTGCCTTCGTTCCCTGAAACGTCACCTAGACCCGGACCCGTTTTCTTTCACGGCAGAACCTTTTCGAATCTCACCGCCTGAGATGGCTTAGCGTTGGAAATAGGCTTCACGCGATGTGTTCAGCCCAACCCACCAGATGCCGGGGAGCCGAAAATGCATCTGCCGCGGCAGGACCGCATCTTCACACGATTCGGGACGGTGTAAGCTCCTCCTAATCTTCCACGCGCTGTTGCCACCATGCATCGAAAATCCATCCTCATCGCCGGTGCCTCGGGTCTCGTGGGCTATGCCGCCATGAAGCACTTCGCACGCGAGCCGGATTGCGAAGTGACCGCCGTCTCGCGGCGCAAGCCCGATGAAACCTTCGGAGCACACTTCGTATCAGCCGATCTTACCGATACCGCGCAATGCGCCGAGATCTTCGGTGCCATGAGCGGTGTCACGCATCTGGTCTATGCCGCGCTCCACGAACGGCCCGGCCTGATCGCGGGTTGGCGCGAAGCACAGCAGATCTCGGTCAACGATCTCATGTTGCGAAACCTGCTCGGCCCCTTGGAGAAATCCAGTAAGAGCCTGCGGCATGTCTGCCTACTGCAAGGAACGAAAGCCTATGGCGTGCACGTACGGCCCATGAAAATCCCCGCGCGAGAAGGGCGGTCGGAGGCACGCGACATCCCGAACTTCTATTGGAACCAGGAAGATTATCTGCGCGCACTCCAGGCCGGGAAGCGTTGGGGTTTCACCGTCCTGCGGCCCGTGCTCATCGTGGGCTATTCCTGGGGTAGCGCCATGAACGTGATCCCCGCGCTTGGCGTCTACGCGGCATTCATGCGGGAGCGCGGCCTGCCACTTCACTACCCAGGCGGGCCAGAGCG
>JBJXGQ010000440.1:0-4039 GCA_046160525.1 Burkholderiales bacterium | reverse complement strand
CGACGACTCCAGTGTGTTCAATGAACCGCCGGATGCGGAACCGCACGTCCGGTGGTGTGAGAGGGCGACGGGGGTAACCCCGTCCCCTACTCGATCTTGCCAGGAGGAGCCCATCGGTTGTGGGTGGCGGCAACTTAGTTCGTGTAAGGTTTTGAACCAGGTCAGCAAGTCTCCACATACTTCCCGCCAAAAGAACGTGGTCGTGATTTTCGGACAGCTTATGGGTCCTAAAAATGGCAACTGGCCACGACAGACCCGCCGTAACAGGAAATTAAATACGATCTTTACATCACAGCCGGCGCTCACCGGTTTGGTGAGAGCGAATTCCTCGCTAGAATTGGCAATCGCCGCCTTCAATGGCGGAGGTGACTCTGCCGAACACTACGCGATGGCCAACAGTGAGGCGAAGAGAGCGTAACGTAGTCGCTTCTGGCTAGATTTGACTCCCGGACGTAACGACGATCTCGAGAAGATCGCCCGACTGTTTCTCCAAAATAGCCGCGAGGTCACCTCGAATGGCATACACGGGGAGATACACGAGGTTGTCCTGTGTGGTTCCCCGGCGGGTAGCGATTTCTTGCAGCTTGCGCTCCAGACCTGCGCTGGTTTTGTCGAGCGCTGAAACAGGTTTCGTGTACTTGAGAGCCTGCTTCCTCGCCACGGGGTCGGTGTACTCGACGTAGTACTGTGGCATGTGCGCTACGTCCTTGCCATTCAGCTCTAAAGACTTCAAGGTTTCATTCTCTTCAGGGTCCGTGGGCCTCGGTGCGGCCATCAGCCTCGGCCCGGTCAAAGGCAGTAAGCGCAATTCAGGATCCTTGGCCTTCTCCATGTCCTCGGGCTTGATTTGATCGGCGGTGACGACATCGAACCTATCCGAGTTGTACACGATGTATACGGGCCGGGCGACGTACATGATATGTAGGCCGTAGGCTAGCGCGGCGATTTGGAGCGAGGCGATAAACATCATATCGAACTTGATTCCTTTCTTGTTCGCGTCGAACACGATAAGAGTCAAGAGCGGGCCCGCAATGACGTCCACCCCTACCAGTATTAGAAGCAGTTCGCGGCCGCCGGATGCCTCGAAGAATAGGCCAGGAAACCAGAAGTACCAAAGCAGGGCGACGACCGAGGTCGCAACCAGGGTACAGATTAAAAGATGAGCGGCGGCGGCTTTGTAGCGTGTGGTGCTGATCGTATTTGAGGATAAAGCGGCAGTATTCATAGGCAATCGGAGGAGTTGAACAATGGGCGGGGTAGAGGAGGCCCCGCCCACCATCAATATCGTCGAACACCAAAAAAAACTTACCCCGAGACGAAAAGTCCCACATGCTTGATGCCGCACTACGGCAGCGGTTAAGGCGGTCTGTATCAAGTTTTACTTTAGCCCGCCGATGACGGTGCTGTTTTGTCCTTGAGTCTTGATAAGAATGACTAAAGAAATTCGCTTCGCACTTATCCTTTCTATATGCGCACTTGGGACCGTCCAAGTCCTCGCAATGTTCGGTTTCAATCAGTTCCTCTGGAGCGATTTGTGGGCAGTCTTTCAAGCCGGCATAGCGCTTCCGGCGCTTGGAGTGGTGGCGTCAATTGCCTTTCTTCTTCACATCCTGACCCGTCCCAAGCCTAAGGAGCTCGGCAGGACTCTCGCGGCGGGTCTAGCCCTGTCATTCCTTATGTTCTGGTGGGTGCGTTACGGTAGCCCCCGCCCTATGTCGAATGCCCAGTTACTTGGAACGATCTCGGCGGGATTTGGTGTTGCAAGTCTAGTGGTCCTCGCTTGGAAAGCCAGCCGCTTGGACGGAAAAGAGGGTGATTTGGCGCGGCACATTCTGCTGGTCACGGTCTTCGCATGCTTGATAGCTTTCACCATAAGCTTGTGTCTGAATTTTGCCGCCGGCCTGCAACCGGGAACCTTTGACCTGTTGACTTTTCACGTTGACGCCAGCCTGGGATTTCAGCCCAGCATCGTGCTCGCGCTTTACGGGGTTGTCTTGCCTGGCTTCAAGACGCTTGTTGCCTCGGCCTATGCAGGCGTAGCGCTCATTTTCCCCGTGATGTACGCCATGCAGCTCAACAGTCCGCACGCACCGCCGGTCAACTTCGTCAAGGTATGGGCCGTTGGAATTCTGGTGGTCTACTTTACCTATTTTCTGTATCCCATCGCCGGCCCCATTTATACGTTCGGAGACAAGATGTTTCCGGCTTTCGTGCCCTCCCTCGATTTTCTGCGCACCGAGGTAACGACGACTTCGCCTACTCCCCGCAATGGTATGCCCTCGATGCACTTCGGTTGGGCGCTTTTGTTCTGGATGAATGCGGGACTCCTGCCTCAACCCAAACTCGCGAAGTTTCTGCGAGCCTTCGCCGCCGTCTTCCTGGCGTTGACCGGACTGGCCACGCTTACCCTTGGTGAGCACTATTTGGTGGATCTCGTGGTTGCGGTACCCTTTAGCGTCGCGCTTCAGGCCCTGTGTACCGATGTTCTGCCTTGGACGCATGCGGCGCGGCGCAATGCGGTGGTCATTGGATTTGGTGTTGCATTGGCATGGATGCTTAGCCTACGGTTCGGCGCGCAATGGTTCATTGACGTTGGGGGGCTGACTTGGATTGCCACCATCGCTACCCTTGCCATCTCCATTGCGCTGTTCCGCCCCCTGGCGCGGCACTCGCGCGCAGCGTGTGAGAACGCCCTCCCGATGCCCTTAACGCACATCGAACCGGCGAAAGACGCAGTCGGCGCCACTGGCGCAAGAAAGGAAGTCAGATACGCCGCCATCATGTTCATATTGTCCGGCTTCGCCGGCATCATGTATGAGGTGCTGTTCTCAAAAGCTCTGGCCCTGACTTTTGGTAGCACTTCCACTGCCGCCTATACGGTGCTCGCAACCTACATGGGCGGCATGGCCATCGGCTCCTGGCTTGGCGGACGCCTGGCTTCGGGACATGCGCAACCGTTGCGGTTCTATGCCTTTTGCGAACTTGCCATCGCCGTGTATTGCGCAGCCACCCCCATGATCTTCAAAGGCATACAAGGACTCTATATCAGCGTTGCAAGTGGTGTATCCCCCGACGCCCCAATTTTGACCTTGTTCCGCCTCAGCTTAGGCGTCGGCGCTTTGCTCATACCCACCATACTGATGGGGATGACACTGCCCATCCTGGCGCGGTTCTTCGAGGGCCGGTCGAACTCTCTAGGGCGTTCCGTAGCGGTGTTGTACGGAGCCAATACGCTGGGCGCCGCACTCGGCGCGCTAATGGCTGGATACTTCGTGCTCCCCACCCTCGGCGTGCAGCGCACCACGCTGGCTGCGGCGGCGATCAATATGATCGTCGCTCTGATGGCGATCGAGATGCATAAGAGAGTTCTCGCAAAACCGCGGGCCACCAATCCCAATGCGGACGATTCGCGAACGTTCACGCCCGAGCACCCGCTCACCAGTCCCGAGGGCAAGGAGGTCAGGTGGCTCGGTAATCTGGCCCTGGTAATTCTCGGCGTCGGCGGTATCGTGACCTTGGCCATCGAGATCAAGTACTTCCACATGTTGTCCGTAGTGGCGGGCAATAGCACCTATGCATTCTCACTCATGCTATTTACTTTCCTGCTCGGGTTGGGTGCCGGCGCGGAGGTGGCGAGACGGTTATTGCAGCGGCGTTTTCCCTTGCGGTTGCTCCTAGGGTGGTTCGAGTTCGGCTTGGCGATCGTAATCCTGGGCGGAGTTTTCCTATGGGGCAAGATGCCTGACTATTTCGGGCGCTTCGGGGCCTATCCCATGGTGCGTGAATTCGGATCTCGGGAAGTGGTACGCGGCATCGTGTGCTGGCTCGCCATGTTCCCCCCCGCCTTTTTCATCGGAGCGATCTACCCAATCGCCATGGAGTGCATCGGACGGGCGCGAGCCGAAAAGCCCATCCAAGCCTTGGGAGTGGCGGCCGCGTTCAATACGTTAGGCAATATCGTGGGCGTTTTACTTGGCGCATTCATATTGCTGCCTTATCTTGGCGCTCTTCACTCCATTCAACTGCTGGCCTTAGTGTG
>JBJXGQ010000439.1:0-13446 GCA_046160525.1 Burkholderiales bacterium | reverse complement strand
GTGCAGGAATACGCACGGCGTAGCGGAAAACCCTTGGAAGAAGTGGAACGCTGGCTGGCGCCGAATCTAAATTACGAGAGAGCGGTGTAAGAGGCGCTCGCGTAGTTGGTCATCTTGCATGACCAACCCAGAGGTATACTCGTATCCATTGCAGGAGAAATTGCGGAGAGCCGTCTCGATGAGCCAATTCAATATCGCGCAAGCGAAAGCACAGTTTTCGGAACTCGTGAGAAAGGCACTCGCCGGAGAAGAGGTTATCATCGCCCGGGATAATGAGCCATTGCTCAAGCTGGTGCCCTTGAGGACCGCCCTGGGCAAACGTAAGCCTGGCTCCGCAAAGGGAAAGTTGGTATCGCTGGCCAAGGATTTCGACGAGATTCCGGAGGGCTTCAAGGAGTACTCCTGATGCGGGTACTGCTCGATACTCAAGCCTTCCTCTGGTGGGTGTTCGCTGATAGCCGGTTATCCCGTAGAGCTTCCAAGGTACTGGCGGATGAGGACAACGACTGCCTGCTCAGTATGGCGAGCGTTTGGGAACTTGCCATCAAGGCGGCTAGCGGGAAAATCAAGCTCAATGAACCAATAGCTCAGTTCATCCCTTCGGAATTACGCGCTAATGGATTCTCCTTGCTAGACATTCGCTTTGCCCACGTTTCAGCGATCGAACAATTGCCGCAGCACCATCGCGATCCCTTTGACCGCCTTATCGTCGCTCAAGCGATAGTCGAAGATCTTCCGGTAATGTCCGTTGACTCAGCGCTCGATAGTTACGAAATTGAGCGGATTTGGTAACGGGCTGGCACTGTAGCCGGTGGCGGTTACATGACTCCTCCGCCAAACTATGCCAATCTGGGCTTCTTTGCTTTTAGCGGAAGGGCTTCCTGCTCCATCGGCAGCGCATTGAATTCGGGGTCCTTGTGGATCAACAAGGCGCCCTGCTCCTGGGCGCAAGCGGCTATCCAGGCGTCCGCGAGCGACAAGGAATACTCTGCCTTCATTCCCGCGGCTCTGATCAACAAGGCCTCGCTGTCGCGCACCCATTCCATGGGTAGCGCCAAGCACTGCTGGTACGCCATGCGACCGCTCGCTTCGGACTCGTCGCGCCAAACCCGGTACAACACTTCCATCAATGAGATAAAACAGCCGTAGCAGCGGGCCTTGCCCTTGGAGGCCTGCTGCAGGACCTCCGCCACCCGGTCCGCGCCGGGCTCGTCGTCGCGCAGCGTGAGCAAGGCCGATGTGTCGAGCAGATAACGCTTCATTCGCGCGACAGTTCCTCACGGCGCGCGGCTAACAATCGTTTGGTGGCGCCGCCTTTGCCTTGCCCGCGAAATGCCTCCACCGGATTGGCGCGCACCGGCACCACGCGGATCGTGCCATTGTCCAATATCCACTCCAGGCGGTCTGCCGGGCTCAAATGAAATTGGCGGCGGATCGCGGCCGGAATGACGGTCTGCCCGCGTTCGGTAATGGTGCTTCTCATGAGGCTCTCCCAGAATGAATTACTAACCAGTTGCGAGTGTAATTCAGCTTCAGCTTGTTCGCAACACGAACGAATTCCGCATCCAGATGGTGGCTGATCTCTATCTGGATGCGTACTAGGCGGGATCGGCGCAATCCGGCTGGCCCTGCTTAGAGACAATTCATCACGGCGCACGCAGCGATTCCGCCAGTGCCAATAAATTCTGCGGTACGACACGGATGACGCCGCCTCGCGGACTATCGATGTCCGCGATGAGATAGAACGAAATGGCAACTACGAAAGGCAGAACCAGGTGCAGGGTGCCGGGGGTCTTGGGGCTGCGTGCGGAGTAGCCCACCAGTACGTTGCAGGCAGTGGCAATTGCCAGCATCAGCATCCACGCTTCCACCGGGATCCGGTTCCACCAGGCAGCCTGCACGTAGCCTTGGGCGTTGATCACGTCGTTCATTCCGGATACCGCCAAGGCGACCGTGGTCGTAGGATGCGCCGCTGCCGGAGCCGACACTGCCGCCCACATCTCTCTTTGCATTTGAGCAGTGGGTTTTCCGTCATCCAGGATTTCGTGTTCGCTCTGCGCCGAATAAAACAACAGCCTTTTCGCGACATAGTCCTTCAGCAACGCGCGTACCTTTGCCGCATCGGCGGCGGGCAATAAGTCCGCGCGAAGGTATTCCGTGCCGATTGCATTGGCTTCCGCTGCCTACAATCCTGCCGGCGCGTTGGCGCTTGTTTGTTTTCGCAGCAACCAGGTGAGCATTGGCGGGGTCACCAGCGTCGTAAGGATGACCATGATGACGATGACCGAGAGCAGGGATTCTCCGATCACGCCCAATTGGTGTCCGGTCATTGCGAAAATCAATCCGACTTCTCCGCGCGGAACCATGCCCCAGCCAACCACCCAACCGCCGGCCTTCCGCGCGAATACCCCTGCCACCAGTTTTCCGGCGATGGCCGCCGCAGTGAGGCCAAGCGCGATGGCAACGATGAGCGGATCGGCCAGGGTCGCGAGATCGACTTGCATGCCGGTGAGTACAAAAAACACCGGCACGAAAAAATAGCCGATGGGTTCGATCATGTGTTCGTGCTGGTGTCCGCTGTGGCGAAGCAGAATGGGCCTTAGTTTGGCGGCGAGCCCCGGCGCATTGCGCGGAAGCAGCGGTTCGATCTCCTGCACGATTTGCGGCCGGTCAAAGTCCTTCAGGAAGAGCGGCTCGAACAACAATCCCGCCGCAAACGCGCCGATGATGGGCGCCAAACCGATGGCGTGCGCCAGCCAGGCCATCGCCAGGGCCGTGGCCAACACTTGCGCGAACAGCATGGATGGCCCGGCATCGAGGCGCGCCAGCCAGCGGCTGGAATGGGGCGCCACGATACGGCCAATGGCGATGCTGCCGCCGAGAAAAACCGCCGCCTTGCCGATGATCCACACCACGTCATACCCGCTCACGCTGCCTAACTGCACAAGACTCGAAACCACGGCGAGGATGACCAGACCCAGCACATCGTCGATCACCGCGGCGGCAAGCACAATACGAGCGGCTGGCGTGCCGAGTTTGCCCAGATCGCGGAAAACGCGGCCAGTGATTCCGACAGACGTCGCGGCAAGGGTTGCTCCCAGGAAAAGGTACGAATTGGTATGCATCCCCGGTAACAACAACGGTCCAACCAGAAACGCGCCAAGCACGAAAGGCACAACAATTCCCGCGGCACCCACCATGGACGCTTGAACGCCGACCGCGACCAGATCCTTCAAGCGCGTCTCAAGCCCAATCTGAAGCAACAACACGATCACGCCAAGTTCGGCAATGAACGCAATGATTGGATCCTTCGGGATACTCTCGAAATAATGCAGCCCAAAAAGTCCCAGGTTGCCCAACACCACCCCGAGCAGCAGTTCGCCTAGCACCGCGGGGAAACCGATGCGCCCGGCCAGCGGCGCGAATAGCCGCGCCGCCATCAAAATCAGGGCCAGCCACAGCAGGTTCTCTCCGATAACGCCGCCACCTGCGGCGAATGCTGGCGGGACGCACATCGCCAATGATAGGAAGAAAGCAAGACGGCACATGATTCTGGTGCTACGCATGAAGATTTTCTTACTCCGTTAGCGCCACTCGACAAGGGAAATTCCAACGCCGATCATCGTTTGCCGGTGATTGAAATCGATGAGGGATTCACGATAACCTGAGAATAATGACACGTGTGCCTTCAGGTATCCCGATACCGGGATGGACCACTCCAGTTTCGCGGAGCCATGCGATTTGTCTCCCGTGCGCAAGGAGTGGCGCGCCCGTCCGTTCGGCTGGTGGTCAAGCCCGATGCCGGCCATGCGCGAGTGCCACCACGCGATCGCCGGGTCGGCGCTTTGACTTACCTCGTAAGCTGAACTACACTACGCCCTTCTGCACAACGTTAGGCTCTTCCATGTCCACACTTCTCGTCTCCTCGAAAGGCCAGATCGTAATTCCGGCCGCGCTGCGGCGCCGGCTTGGACTCGGCGCGGGGGCCCGGCTTGAAATTGTAGAGGAAAGCGATGGGCTGAAACTGCGAGTCGTTCGTTCGGTGCCTCAGGCCGATGTGCAAGCCCTCGCCGGAATGCTGAAGGCGCCCGCGCGCGGTGTGCCGCGGCGCCTCGAGGATTTCGATCCGGCGGCCCTGGCGGCTCGCGAAAGGCGAGGCAAACCGTGAGGTCCTTGGACACCAACGTCCTCGCGCGATTCTTTGTCGACGAGGCCGACGACGCACAAGCTGCCAAGCAACGACCCGCTGCCATTGCTGCCCTGTCCACCCGGGCGTTCGTAGGGGTCACCGTGCTCTTGGAACTTGAGTGGGTCATGCGAGGCTTCTACGCCCTACCGCGACGCGAGATCGCCAGAGCGATGCGCGCTCTGGCAGGCATCGAGCACATCATGATCGAAGACCGCGACGCCGTGCTCGCGGCGTTGGACGCCTTCGATACCGGGTTGGACTTTGCCGATGCGCTGCACGTGGCGCGCAGTTCGCGCGCCACCACATTCACTACTTTCGACCGCGCCCTGGCAAAGCGCGCCAAGGGCATGAAACTCTCGCCCGCGATCGAACTGCTCGATTGACAACACCGTTACCTGGTGGGTACGGGGCCTCGCGGCGGCGTAGTTTGCGCCACGATACGGATCAAGCTGTTCCCCTTGGGTGAAGTGATACCATCGGCGCTCTTTACGAGCCCGCTGGTATTGCTTTGCCTTTCTTCAAAACCCGCCTTCTCTTCTGTCCCCTACTGTGGCCGCTGGGTGCGTGCTTTCCGGCCTGGGCGGATGCACCTGGCCGGATACATCACTACCGCATCGAAGTGGATGAAGCACTGACCACGTTGAAGGCGCGAGCCTGTTTTGACGGGGCGCCGCCGCTTTACCTCGTGGCGGAATCGCTGGATGCGTCCACCGCGCTCAAGGACGCGCGCATCGATGGCAGTAACCGCAACCTCGAACCCAACGGTACGGAACTCAAGCTCAAGGGGGCGGCGCGGGATGCCTGCCTCTCATATACGGTGGACATATCCCCCGCGGCGGCGCGGCATGAACGCGGTGGTAATTTGAGCGGCAGGGTGGGCGACGATTTGGTGGTGGATGTAGGCCGTTGGTTTTGGCGGCCGGACACGTTGGCGGCAGATGAGGACATTTGGCTGGAGTTCGTGCTGCCGAAGGGCATCGCGATATCCTCGCCGTGGAAGCACGATGAAGGCGCGGCAAGCGCGAGCTTTCGCGCTGGGCACACTCCCGCGGACTGGCCTGCGGTGGTGGCCTTTGGCCGCTTCAAGGAGCACGTCATTGATGTTCCTGGCGCGATATTACGTGTCGCGGTGCTGGGCGTGACGCCGAAGATCGACGCTGCCCAGATCGCCGAATGGGTGCGTAACGCGGCGCTTGGGGTCACCACGGTCCACGGCAAGTTTCCCGTTCCGCAAGCGCGCGTTCTCGTGGTCCCCAACGCCCACGGTACCGAACCCGTGCCCTGGGCTTTTGTGCAGCGGGGCGGCGGCCCATCGGCGCAGTTTCTCATCAACCACCGCCTGCCGGCCGGCGATTTTCTATCCGATTGGACCTTGTTCCATGAGTTGGCTCATCTGCTCCTGCCTTACATCGGTTCGAGCGATGCGTGGTTGTCGGAAGGGGTAGCGAGTTATTACCAAAACCTGCTGCGCGCGCGCCGGGGAGTCATCACGCCTCTGGATGCTTGGCAGCGCTTGCACGCGGGATTCGCACGCGGGCGCAAGAGCCAGATTGGCACCACGCTGGCGGATGCCACGGAGCGTATGTATCGCAACGCCGGATTCATGCGCGTGTATTGGCAAGGCGCGGCCATCGCGCTGCTAGCGGATTACAGGTTGCGCGTGGAAGGCCGCCATTCCCTGGACAGCGCGCTGGCGGGTTTGGCGCAGTGCTGCTTGCCTTCGGATAGAACGTGGAGCGGGCGCGAAGTGTTGGAGCGGCTGGATGCCATCACTGGCACCACGGTGTTTACGGATTTGTACGGCCAATACATTCGCTCGGAAGCGTTTCCGGATTTGACCGAGGTCTACGAGGGGCTGGGATTGCAAGTGCGAGATAGGGAAGTACGGTTCGCGGAGGGTTCGCCGCACACCGCGCTACGCGATGCGATGATGAGAGCGCAGCCATGACCGAAGCGCTGGTGGCCTATCTGCACTACAGCGCCATCATCGTCATGGGAGCGGCACTGTTCACGGAGTTCTCGCGCTGCCATGAAGATATGCAACCGCCCGATATTCGCGTTTTGGCGAGAGCCGACGTGGTGTACTTCATCGCCGCCATCGCCGTGTTGGCCACCGGTCTTGCACGCGTGTTTCTGGTGGGGAAAGGCGTTGCCTACTACTCCCACAATCCGGTCTTCTACATCAAGCTCGCGTTATTCCTGGCGTTGGGTCTGCTATCGATTCCGCCCACCATGCAATTCATTCGCTGGAACCGGGCCCTGAAGAGCGGCCAGGGCCGCATACTCAATGGCGACCAGATCAGCGCCACCCGTCATTATGTAATCGCCGAACTGATCATCTTCCTTTTCATTCCGCTCGCGGCCGTATTGATGGCAAGAGGCTTTGGCGTTCAGGCGGTGCCGCCATGAATCCCATTTGTTTGCTACCAGCCGTTGATCTAGCCGCGATGATTCGCCGCAAGGAAGTCTCTTGCGAAGAGGTGATGCGCATTCATCTCGAACAGATCGATCGCATGAACCCAGAGGTGAACGCCATCGTGACCTTGGTGCCGGACCAGGCAATGCAAGGCGCACGCGAAGCCGATAGCCAAATTGCTCGCGGTGATGCCATAGGTCTGTTGCATGGCCTGCCAGTGGCCCACAAGGACTTGATGGTCACCAAGGGCATTCGCACCACTTTCGGCTCGCCCATCTTCAAGGACTTTGTACCCGATGAGGATGGTCTTATCGTGCAGCGCTTGCGCGCGGGCGGAGCCATCACGGTGGGCAAGACCAACACACCGGAATTCGGCGCGGGCTCTCAGACCTTCAACGCCATCTTCGGTGCCACGAAGAACCCCTACGACTTGACCAAGACCTGTGGCGGCAGCAGCGGCGGCGCGGCCGTGGCGCTCGCCTGCGGCATGGTGCCCATCGCCGATGGCAGCGATCTGGGCGGGTCGCTGCGCAACCCCGCGAGCTTTTGCAACATCGCGGGGTTTCGCCCGTCCCCTGGGCGGGTGCCCAATTGGCCGGCGCTCAACGCCTTCTATCCTCTTTCCGTGGTGGGCCCCATGGCGCGCACGGTTCAAGATTTGGCCTTGATGCTCAGTACCATTGCCGGGCCAGATACGCGTGCCCCGCTCTCCATCGCGCAACCGGCTTCGATTTTTGCGCAACCGCTGGCGCGCGATTTCAAGGGGACGAAGGTCGCCTGGGGCGCGAACCTCGGGGGCTTCGAAGTGGACCAGCGCGTGAGCGGGGTGCTCGACAGCCACCGCCACGTGCTGGAAGATCTCGGTTGCATCGTGGAAGACGCCCATCCGGATTTTCAGGATGCGGATGAAATTTTTCAGGTGCTGCGCGCCTACGCCTTCGAGGCCAACTTTGGCGAGCTGCTGTCTTCCCACCGCCACCAGATGAAGGAAACCGTGGTGTGGAACATCGAGGCCGGGCGCAAACTCAGCGGAGCGCAAGTGGGCCGCGCGGAAGCCAAGCGCACGGCGCTCTACCACCGGGTGCGAACGTTTATGGAACAATACGAGTACCTGGTGCTGCCCGTGGTGCAGGTTCCGCCCTTCGATATTGCCCAGGAGTACGTCATGCAGATCAACGGGCAAATCATGCAAACCTATATCGATTGGATGCGCTCTTGCTACTTCATCACGGTCACGGGCTGCCCGGCCATCTCCGTGCCGAGCGGTTTCACGCAGGAGGGGCTTCCCGTGGGATTGCAGATCGTGGGGGCGCACCAGCAAGATTTTTCCGTGCTGCAATTAGCTTACGCTTTCCAGGAGCAAGTGCCTTACTGGAAGCGCAAGCCCGCTTTGTTCAACTGACTTATTCGATCCATAAAACATGAACGCTTTTACCCTCGCACGGCTTGTCTGTGCATTTTGTTTCGCCGTCATTTCCTTTCTCGCCGTGGCGCAAACGGACGCCCCGGCCGCCAGTTCACCGGAAGCGCAGGCCAAACGCCCGCCGCGCGCCGGCCGCGTCTACATCAAGGACGTCGAAGGTATTTGGATGGCCCAGCAGTATATGAACGCGCTCAAGGCCACCCGCTCGCCGCGCGCGGCGGCACGCAAGTCCCAGCCTATCGTTATTCAGCTCAAGAAGGAAAACGGTATCTATCCCATCTTGACCACGAATTTTCGCTCGGCGGTGTTGGAGTTCATGATCGAAATCGAGCCGGATAAAAAACCGCAGTCCTGGCGCTTCGTCACATCGAAATCCGAAGGCATCGTCAGTTCGAGCGATGTGATCTACAGCTACTTCACGGGTAAGCGCGCAATGACTGGTACCTTCGAAACGCTATCTCTAAAGGAGCCGCACTTCGCCAAGCGCAAGAGTACGCAATTCGCGCGGCTGGGCGAGCCTTTGGAAGTCTTCGTGAACAAGAACACCGTGGCCGGAAAGTACAAGGACGAGGAAGGCAAGCCCTACGAATTCAGCAGCGGCGGAGAAGCTACATTTCCAGACCGAAAGTTTGTCTACGAAGTGTTGCTGGATACCACGCAAGCGAACTGCGACGTGCTAACCAGCCATCACGAAAAAGAGCCGGAAGGCAAGGAGCGCATCGGCTTCGCCGCCAAGGGCGAAAAACTCTACTTGTACAAGGCGCAATCCCCGTCCAAGAACGTCTGGAGTTGTGAACCTAAACCCTTCGCCACCTTGACTCGCGGCGAACAAACTTGAGGAAAAATACCATGCTGAATTACATCAGAACCGCGATAGCAGGTGCCGCTGTCCTATTCGCTACACAAGCATTTGCTGGCAACTGCGAAAACATCAACGCAAACGAAGCGCAAAAGGCCGAAGATGCCCGCTACGCCGCACAAATGGGCGACGACTTCGCCGCCATGGAGAAGCTCTTCGCCGATGACTTGGTGTACACGCACTCCAGCTCCGTCGTGGACAGCAAGAAGACCTACATCGAATCCATGACCTCGGGCAACGTAAAGTACAAGGTGATGCGCCGCTCCGACGTGACGGTGCGCACCTTCGGCTGCATCGCCATACTCACTGGCCTGGGAAATTTCGACGTGCGCGTGAAAGGGCAGGATCTTTCCGTGGAACTGCGCTTCTCCAGCACCTGGATCAAGCGCGATGGCGCGCCGCAATTCGTGTCCTGGCAGGCCACTCGCACGCCAGCCAAGCAATAGCCGCCAGTCTGATAACCCTCTCCCTCCGGGAGAGGGTAGGGTGAGGGAACGCATCCCCCTCCTCCTCCGCGTTCCGATAAACCGTTAGACGGCGCCAAGCCTTGCCTCGTACAATCCGCCGGTTATCCCTGAACCGCGATTCCATCTTGAGCCCGTCGAGGCGCCATGTCCGAAGTCAAAGAGCCACAGCCCCAGGAGGGCGTGCAGCAGGCGTTGCAACAGATCGTTGCCCTGCTGGACAAGCAAAAGCTGGTCGAAAGCCTCGTGCACAAGCAGGAGATGCCGCGCCACGACTTGGTGGAATCCCTCGTCCACAAGCAACACCTCGCTGAGCTTCAGAAGAAGCTCGACACTCTTCACCCAGCCGATATCGCCCACATCCTGGAGGCCTTGCCCCTGGATGAGCGGCTCTATGTCTGGGATCTGGTCAAGGCGGATCGCGAGGGCGATATCCTGCTGGAAGTCTCCGAGCCCGTTCGCGAGACGCTCATTGCCTACATGGAGCCGCAGGAGCTGTTGGCCGCGGCGGAATCCCTCGATACCGATGAACTGGCCGATCTCGCGCCGGATTTGCCGCAAGACGTCATGCAAGACGTCTTCAAGTCCCTCTCCCTGGAGGAGCGCGAGCAGCTGCGCACCGCTATGTCCTACGAGGAGGATACGGTAGGGGCATTGATGGATTTCGATCTAGTGACCATCCGCGAAGACATCACGCTCGAAACCGTTTTGCGCTACCTGCGCCGGCTGGACGAACTGCCCGATCACACGGACCAATTGTTCGTGGTGGACCGCCGCGGGCGCCTGAAGGGCGCCTTACCGATCAAGCGACTGTTGGTGCAGGATCTAGATAAGACCGTCGCGGACGTGATGCACACCGACATGCTGATGCTGCGCGCACGCGACCGCGCCGAAGAGGCCGCCCAGGCCTTCGAGCGCTACGACTTGGTGACCGCACCCGTCATCGACGAGCGCAGCAACCTCGTGGGCCGCGTGAGTGTGGACGCGGTGCTCGACTACGTACGCGAGGCGGCCGAGAACGAGCGTTTGAATCTGGGCGGGTTGCGCGAGGAGGAGGATATCTTCGCCTCCGTATGGGATGCCGCCAAGAATCGTTGGGCTTGGCTGGCGGTGAATTTGGTGACGGCCTTGGTGGCCTCGCGCGTGATCAGCGTCTTCGAGGGGAGCATCGAGAAACTGGTGGCGCTGGCCGCCCTCATGCCCATCGTGGCGGGCATCGGCGGAAACTCCGGCAACCAGACCATCACGATGCTCGTGCGTGCCATCGCCCTCGGACAGGTGAGCCGCATGAACGCGAAGCGACTGCTGGCCAAGGAGCTGCTGATCAGTTCGCTCAATGGGTTGGTCTGGGGCGGCATCATGGGTTTGATCGCCGTGGCGCTCTACGGTAGCTGGCTGCTGGGATTGGTCATGGCCATGGCCATGACGTTGAATCTTGCCGTGGCGGCACTATTCGGTTTGGGAATTCCCCTGGCGCTTCACCGCTTCGGGCGCGATCCGGCCGTGGGTTCCAGCGTGCTGATCACGGCCATCACCGATAGCGGAGGGTTCTTCATATTTCTCGGGATGGCTACGTTGTTCTTGCTGTAAGAGGCACCCCATCACGAATGTCTAACGAACTTGTCCCGCGTTGGTCAAATTCGCGATTGCTAGCGAACCGAGTATATCTTTCGGTCTCAAAGCTGCATCCGCGCTATGCGGGTGTACCGTATATGTGCTCGCTGTTGAGCATTCAGATAGATGTGACAGGCCGTGATCATTGCCGCCGTCTCCCTCACCCTCGGTCCCTCTCCCGGAGGGCGAGGGAGGTAAAGCCCTTCTCCCCTCCGGGAGAAGGGTTGGGATGAGGGAAAGAACTTGTCTTGAATTACGAATAGATCAATAGTGCGCTTAAGGAGAATACCGTGTTGATCAAACGCCCCAGCGATATCGTTCCCTCGGAAATTACGCCCCAGGCGCTCTATGAAGGCCGGCGCCAGTTCATGCTCAAGACAGGTGCCGCGCTCGCGGGGGCTTGGGGCTTGGCGGCCACGCGCAACGACGCCTTCGCGGGCGTGAAACTGGCGGGCGTCAAGAAGAGTAGCTACACCGTGGCGGAAGCGCTCACACCCCTTAAAGACGTCACCACCTACAACAACTTCTACGAATTCGGCACGGACAAGGAAGACCCCGCCGCCCACGCCCATACCTTGAAGCCACGGCCATGGACCGTAGCCGTCGAAGGCGAAGTGAAGAAGGCGAAGACTTTCGGCATTGACGAGTTGCTCAAGCTCGCACCCTTGGAAGAACGTGTCTACCGCCTGCGCTGTGTGGAGGGCTGGTCCATGGTCATCCCATGGGGGGGTTACTCGCTCTCGGATCTCATCAAGCACACGGAACCCACGGGGAACGCCAAGTACGTGGAGTTTGTTTCTCTCGCCGATCCCACGCAGATGCCCGGCGTGAAGGACTCGGTCCTGAATTGGCCCTACACCGAGGGCTTGCGCATGGACGAGGCCATGAATCCTCTGACACTCTTGTGCATGGGGCTCTACGGCGAGGCGCTGCCCAACCAGAACGGCGCGCCGGTGCGAGTGGTCATCCCGTGGAAGTACGGTTTCAAGAGCGGGAAATCCATCGTGAAGATTCGCTTCGTGGAGAAGCAGCCCACCACGGCCTGGATGGCCGCGATTCCCAGCGAGTACGGTTTTTACTCCAACGTTAACCCGCAAGTGGATCATCCGCGCTGGAGCCAGGCCAAGGAACGGCGCATCGGCGAGTTCGGCAAACGTCCCACGCTCATGTTCAACGGCTACGCCGATCAAGTGGCCAAGCTCTACGCCGGCATGGATCTCAAGAAGTTTTTCTAGGAATGCTGTCTCAACCCGGCGCGCGGGCCGTCTCCACGATCAAGGCGGTCCTGTTCCTGGCCGCATTGGTGCCTGTCGCGCGCCTGGGCTGGCTGGCGTGGCACGGCGGTTTGGGTGCCAACCCCATCGAGCACATCACCCGCTCCACGGGGTGGTGGACTCTGTCCTTCCTGATGATCACCTTGTGTGTGACCCCGCTGCGGCGCTGGACAGGCTGGAACTGGCTCATCAAGTTGCGCCGCACACTGGGGCTGTATGCTTTCTTTTATGCGCTACTTCACTTCACCACCTATTTTTGGCTGGACCAGTTTTTCGACTGGATGGCAATTGCCAAGGACGTCGTGAAGCGCCCCTTCATCACCGTGGGCTTCTCGGCCTTTGTGCTGTTGCTGCCGCTGGCCATCACCTCCACCAACGCGATGGTGCGGCGATTGGGCGGGCGGCGCTGGCAGATGCTGCACCGCTTGGTCTACGTCATCGCCACTTTAGGCGTGGTCCATTTCTGGTGGTTGGTGAAGAAGGATATCCGCGAGCCATTGGTGTTTGCCGCAATCCTTGCTAGCCTTCTGCTTGCGCGCGCGTGGTTCGCGATGCGCAAGTCCGTTCCCGCTCCCGTGAAGACCTCTCGCTCGCAGGCGGCTTAATGCAAATCGGAGTGCCGAAGGAAACCAAGGACCAGGAGTTTCGCGTTGGAATGATCCCCGCCGGCGTGGACGCGCTGGTGAAGGGCGGCCACGTTGTCCTCGTTCAAACTCGAGCGGGCGAGCGGATCGGATTTTCCGACGCTGACTATGAGGCCGCGGGCGCGCGCATCGTGATCTCCGCCCAGGAGATTTTCGCCTGCGATCTGGTGGTGAAGGTTAAGGAACTCCAGCCTCCCGAGTACCCGTTGTTGAAGCGCGGCCAGATCGTGTTTGCCTACCAGCAACTTGCGCCCGACCCGAAGCTGCTGGACAGCGTGTTGCAAGCAGGAATATCGGCCATCGGTTACGAGACGGTCGCGGACGAACGCGGCGCTTTGCCCCTTCTGGCGCCCATGTCCCGCATCGCGGGGCGCATGTCCGTGCAGATCGGCGCCTGGGCGTTGCAGATGAACAACGGCGGAAGCGGCGTGCTGCTTCCCGGCGTGCCCGGCGTGCCGCCCGCCAAGGTGGTGGTCATCGGTGCAGGCGCCGCGGGGAGCAATGCCGTGCAAGTGGCGGCGGGGTTGGGCGCGGATGTGACGGTATTCGACGTTAGCATCGAC
>JBJXGQ010000438.1:0-3408 GCA_046160525.1 Burkholderiales bacterium | reverse complement strand
TCGCGCCGCTGGTCTACGCGCTTTCCAACGGGCAAACGGTGGAGATCATCGCCGCCAAGGTGGGAGGGCCCAGCCGGGACTGGTTGAACCCCGAGCTACATTTCGTGGCCAGTGGCCGGGCACGCTCCAAAGTGCGCCAATGGTTCAACGCGCAGAATCACGAAGCCGCGCTCGCGCAAGGCCGCCAGGTGGTGGATAAGGAGTTGCAGCGCCTAGGGATGACGGCGCTCAGCTTGGAGACACTCGCCCAGGCCCTGGGCCAAGCCAGTGTGGAAGCCATGTTGGCCTGCGTTGGCAGGGGCGATACCGGCTCGCGCCAAATCGAGTCCGCCATACAGACTTTCAAGGCGCCTATTCCGCATGAGAACAATGTGCCGGTATCGTTGGAGGCGAAGCCGGTAGCGGCACGCAGCGCCACCGGCGTGTTGGTGCTGGGGGTGGACAAGCTTCTCACCGTATTGGCGCGCTGTTGCAAACCCGTGGCGGGCGAAGCCATCACCGGGTTTGTGAGCCGCGGCCGAGGCATCACGGTGCATAGGCGCGGCTGTCCGAACGTTGCCAGAATGGGCGCGGAGCGCTGGATCGACGTGGAGTGGGGACAGCAGCCCGCGCAGAGCACCTATCCCGTGGACTTGGAGGTGGAAGGTGCTGGCGATAGCCGCCTGCTGGCCGATACCTTGGAAATCCTGGCGCGGGAGCGCGTCAAGGTGTTGTCCACTCAGTCCGTGCCTCGCGGCGATCATGTGCGTTTTGCCTTAACCGCCGAAGTGTCCGGACTCGCCCAGGTTGAACATCTGTTGTTGCTGTTGCGCCAAATCCCCGCCGTGTTTTCCGCTCGCCGCAGGTAAATTCGCCCTCCGCCTAGAGCGGCTGGGCTGTCATTGCCAAAGACCGAGGCAATCGATCCGCATTGAAAAGGCGGGACCCTGCGATGCAGTGCCAACATCGCGCCTGGCCGTTCCGATCTCGTCCCAAGCGCATTGTTCAAGCCGCCCTGTCGAACGTCACTGACACTGTATTGCCGTTGCCGCTATATTCCAGCGTTCGAAAGGATAACTGGCGTGCCAGGACGATGCCCCGGCCGTGCAGATGAAAGGCGCGTTCCGGATGGATGATCATATACGGTGCCCAGTCGAATCCCGCCCCCTCGTCGGCAATAGTGACGGCCACGGTTTCCTTTGCGCACTTGAGGTCAATTCGCACTCTACGTTCGCTAAACTTCAGATCGCGCTGGCGGCGCGCGATTTCTTCCAGCCAATTTCCGGAATCGAGCAATCGCGATTTTTCCTCGTAATCGATCATGAGATTGCCATGCTCGATGGCGTTTACCAGGAGTTCATTCAACCCAAGCGACGCGGCGGGCGCATCGCGAGCCAGCTTACCGAGCGCGGCTGCTAGGGCGTGTGCTTCATTCAATGCCCGCAATTCGAAGTTCGCATGGGTCAAGAGATGGACAAAAGCCAATTGCTGCGCAAGATCCGCGGAAAGCGCGCGCCATTCCGCGTGTTGTAGCAGGGCCGCTCGCACGCTAGCGCGAATAACCCGCGGGTCGCTCGGTTTAGTCAAATAGCAAAATACCCCAAGCGCGAGCCCCTCGGTGATTTCGTTAGGCGCGGCATAGGCGGTATGAAGGATCAGCGGTATGTCACGCAGGCGCGGGTCCGCTTTGGCGCGGCGAACCAGTTCCAGGCCGTCCATGCCCGGCATTTTACGGTCGAGCACCACGCAGTCGAAGTCCGAATTTTCTCGCGTAAGCAGCGCCCAAGCCTCTTCCCCGTTTCTGGCCTCAGCCAGTTTGTAAGACTCATCATCCAACGATTCGCTGAGAATCAGAAGATTGTTGGGTTCATCATCCACAAGCAGTATCGAATTCATCGTGTTAGAGCAATTATTCTTAGCACGGGATGGTAGTGCTATTCAAATAGCATAATAGTAGTAACCCACCTGGAGTGGGAATCCGTTCTTTAGTTCAAGATTGCTTCTAAAGCACGCCTTACTCACTGTCCATATATCGAAGGTTATACGGCGCCACCCTGAAGTCGGAAGGCTCGCCCGCCGTGGCCGAACGCCGTGCACGGCTGCGGAACATGGGATGCACGGCATGCCGTCGATTGCCGAGCGAGCCGAACGCCGCGAGCACGCCGGTCATTGCTGGCACTGGGCTACACGTATCCGCAGGGAAACTACTTCACGCAACCGGAGATTCCGGCAGGAAAGCGATTAAGCAATTCCGGGATAGCCGTGATACGCCTGCTGGGGATGTTCGCTCTGATGAATGCTCATTTCGGCATGACCCTCGCCGAGTTTCTGAAACACCTGCCGCTCGATCAAGACGAAAGCGGGGCGCTGCTTGATCGATCGGGAAAGCTCGGTTCGTTGCTGGCGCGCACCGAATTAGCCGGCATGCCCAATTTTATCTACTCCAATAACTCGCTAGGGGAAATCGGGCGCATCGAACCAAGCGCATTGTTGAGCTTGCAATTGGAGTCGGTGGAATGGGCGAATTCGATAGGGCAGGAGCAGAACTTAGGTGCCCAACACGGCGGCGCTAGGAGTTCGAGTTGAGGCAGGCTAAAGGTTGAGTAGCGCGACCGACATGTCATCGTGCTCAGGCGCGCAATCTTGGTGAGCGAAAACCGCTGCCAGCAGCACTTCGATTCGGTCTTCGATTGGCGTATTGAGTAGGATTGCCTTCGCTCTATCCTGGCCAAACTCCTCGTTTCCGGTGTTGGCGGCTTCCAGCACACCGTCGGAAATCATGAGAAGTTGCACGGCCTTGGACTCATGAATAGTGCTAACCGAGGCGTCAAACGCCGCGTCCGGTAGCACTCCGAGCGCGACGTGCGAGGAGCGCACAACATCGCACACCTCTCCAAATTCGTTCAGTAACCACGCGTCAGGCATTCCGCCGTTCCAGAGCGAGAGCCGGTTCGCGCGAGCGTCATGGCAGAACAGATGGGCAGCCATGAAGTTTCCCGTTACCGCGAGAGAGTTCAAGCGGGCATTGATGGCACGCGCAATCTGCGCGGTGGAACAACCCATCGCGACATGCGTCTTAAAAGCGTCCACCGCGGGGATTTGATAGAGCGCGGAGGCAAGACCATGACCCGTGACGTCGGCGAATAGGCCATGGAACTGGCCGCCGGGCGAGAAGGCGAAAGTAACGAGATCGCCGCTAAATTTCCTGGCCGGCAGAACGGCATGCTGAAACCGCTCGCATGCTTTACCGGCTTGGGTCAAGATTCCAAGTACTTTCCGGGCAAGCTCCAAGTCTTGCTCCGTTTCGCGTTGCAAGGCATCCGTCACGCTGCGAAGGCGCTTTTCCGCGAGCAGCGATTCAGTGAGCCGGCCCAAATAGGCGAGCACGCTGCGCTGGCTTGCCGTCAACTGTCTGGGGTTGCGATCGAT
>JBJXGQ010000437.1:0-4034 GCA_046160525.1 Burkholderiales bacterium | reverse complement strand
CGACCCGCAGCGCCGCCATCACGCGAAATTTCAGCTCAGGCGAATACCAGATGGTCATGGTGCTCGTATCGCCCACCGTCCGAACATTGGCGACGATAAATGAAGTGCTCAATTGCATCCAAGGGTTTTTGAGGTCCGCGAAGGACGTGGTAATCATCGAGACGCCATCGAGTTCGAGCGTGACGTAAGTCTTATCGCTCTTGCCGCCCAACTTGACCACCTCGGCCGCCCGAAACCAGCCCGCGCCAAGAACGTTGAAACTCGCCTCCTCTCCCGCGGCCGTGGTCCCCACCTGCTTCTCGGCGGTGACCATATCCCCGCGAAGATCCCCTTCCACGCAAGCCAGTGCGGCCACGCCCCACATCATCCCTATCCATCCGGTAGCCCCAGACAACTTCATGCGCAACCTCACTCAGCCCCCGAAAAGGGGTCAGGCCTTTACTTTATACCCCGGAACGCGTTACCTCTTCCCATGGCCCGCCCGCTGCGATTGGAATTCCCCGGCGCCTGCTACCACCTCACCGCCCGCGGTGACCGGCAGGAACCTATCTTCGAAGACGATACCGACCGGCTCGTCTTCCTCGACCTGCTGGCCAAGGAAGTCCTGCAACAAGGCTGGATTTTGTATGGCTTTTGTCTCATGGGCAATCACTATCACCTTCTGCTGGAAACTCCGCAGCCCAATCTGGTGCGGGGCATGCGCCGCCTGAACGGGGTCTACACCCAGGCCTTCAACCGCCGCCATGGCAGGGTAGGCCATGTATTGCAGGGCCGCTACAAGTCCATTGTGGTGGAGAAGGACACCCATCTGCTGGAGTTGTGCCGCTATGTTGTCTTGAATCCGGTGCGCGCCGGGATGGTGCCCTCGGTGGCCCAGTGGCACTGGAGCAGCTACTTGGCCACCGCTGGCCGCATCGAATGCCCGTCATGGCTGGCCGCGAATGCCGTCCTGGCGCTGTTCGACCCGCCTACCCAGGCATCCCGGGCCTACGAGCGCTTCGTTGCCGAAGGGCTACGGATGCCCTCGCCCTGGGCTGGATTGAAAGGCCAGATCTACCTGGGGTCGGAGGCTTTCCACGCCCGCATGCAAAAGCGTCTCGCGGGGATACCCGCGAAGGACATCCCGCGCCGCCAACTGGATCCGTCACACCCAAGTGCCCAGGCCGTGGTGCGGGCGGTTGCCAAAGTCCACGGGATCGCCTCGGGCAGCGTCTTGAACCGGCAAAGCGGGCAGGCCTTCAAGCACGCCGTATATCTGCTGCGCCGCCGGGCCAATCTGAATTTGAATGAGGTGGCGCTCAAGGCTGGCGTGTCCATCGGGCGGGTAGCGCAGATTCAAAGCGAGATTGAGTCCGCCGAGGCGGACCCGGAGCTAAGGAAGATCGCTAGCGAGCTATAAAGTATAGAACTGACCCCGAATTTCCCTTGACAAAACCCCGCCGCCAAGCGTATCAATAGCGGCGGAGTCGCCGTCTGGCGAGGTCCGCCATTACAAACAATGAGGAGAAAGTCATGAAACGCAGCGTGCTATTCGCGATCGCGGCCCTGGTCCCGGTCGTCCTAGGCAGTAAGGCATTCGCAGGTAACAACCCCATCGACGAGAACTGGTGGCCCAGCGAATTGGGAGCCGATGACGAAATGGGCGGCGCGAAGTACATCACGCCAGAGAAGCGCATCGCCGCGGCCAAGTTGGTCAAGCGCGGCAAGATGGCTCTGCTGGGCCATCCCTACAGCAACCACATGCCCCTGGTTCCGGGCCGCACGTTTGCCTTGAGCATCCCCGGCGCACCCACCCATGGCCCGTTGAGCTGGCCGGGTGACAACTTCAGCATGACCTTCATGGACGAGATCCTGACGGCGGAAATCGGCCAGGTTGGCACGCAGTGGGACGGCCTCGCCCACCCGATGATTCGCGTGGAAGGCGTACCGGGCTGGAAAGACGGCGACTACTTCTACAACAAGCACCGCCTGCAGGACGTGGAAACCGCGCGCGGCATGAAGAAAGTCGGTACGGAGAAAGCGGGGGGCTTCTTCACCCGCGGCATCCTGATCGACATCGCCGCACTGAAGGGAACGGACCGCCTGCCCAAGGGCTACTCCATCACCATGGCGGATTACCGGGCCGCGCTGCAAAAGCAAGGCATTGGTGACGCCACCCAAGGCGACGTAGTGCTGTTCCGCACCGGCTGGAATAGCCTGTGGAAGACCAACCATCTGGGACGTCCCGCTGGCGAAAAAGCGAAGAGCGACGAGCAAATGGCCAAGGACAACGCCGAGTTCGGCTCCGGCCAACCAGGTGTATCGCCGGAAGTATGCGACCATCTCGCGGCCAAGAGAATCTCGATGATCGGCTCGGACACCTGGGGCCTGGAACCCTACGACTTCGCCAAGGGCGTGCCCGATGCCTTCGCTTACTGCCACATGAACTTGGTGGCACGCCGCGGCATCACCAACTTCGAGAATCTGTATCTGGACGATTTGTCCGAGGACAAGGCCTACGAATTCAACTTCGCCTGGGCCCCCTTGAAGCTGGTGGGAGCCACCGGTTCCCCAGGCAATCCCGTCGCCACGTACTAACGCTATCCGCTAATTCCCTCCCCCGCTGGCGGGGGAGGGTAAGGGTGGGGGCCGGTCTTGCACTTGCGCATCAAACATCCCCCCATCCCCGCCTTCCCCCGCACGCGGGGGAAGGGGTGTTATGAAGACTCCAGCATTTCCTTATAGCGCTGGCGCGCGGCTTCTTCCCGGATCACGTCATCGATCTCGCGCATCACGCCATCCACATCCGGGGCCGTTTCGATGCGCTCGAAGCAACCGGTCAGCACTACCTCTGGATGTAGCTTGCCGTTCTCGTAGAGCGCCCAAATTTCCTTGCCGTAATCCGTGCCGCGAAGTTCTGGCGCGAACCGGCCGAAGAAGCGCGTCAGGTTCTCCACATCGTGCTCCAGCATGCTGCCAGCGCTGTTGTTACCGGCTGCGTCCACGGCCTGGGGCAAGTCGATGATGACCGGCCCATCCTGGCCCACGAGCACGTTGTACTCCGACAAGTCGCCATGGACGATACCGGCGCACAGCATGCGTACCACTTCCATGATCAGAATCCCGTGATATTCGCGCGCCTGCTCCGGTGTCAGCACCAAGTCGTTGAGCCTGGGCGCGGCGTGGCCATTTTCGTCCGCCACCATCTCCATGAGCAACACGCCATCGAGAAAGTTGTAGGGCTCCGGAACGCGCACTCCAGCGTTTGCGAGCCGGCGCAGAGCATCCACTTCGGCGTTCTGCCACGCGTCCTCTTGCTCCTGGCGCCCGAATCGCGACCCCTTGTCCATGGCGCGGGCGCGGCGGCTGTTCTTGACCTTGCGGCCTTCCGTGTACTTCACGCTCTGGCGGAAGCTGCGCTTGTTGGCGTCCTTGTAGACTTTCGCGCAGCGGATCTCTTCTCCGCAGCGCACGATGAACACGGTGGCTTCCTTGCCGCTCATGAGCTGGCCAATGACGGCGTCGATGAGGCCTTCCTCGGCAAGAGATTCGAGACGTTTGGGGGTTTTCAAAGGGCGTGCGCCGCCAGGGCGTGAGAAGGGGGGCGAAGTCTAGCTTAAAACCTCACCACAGAGGCACAGAGACACAGAGAAGCAGCTTTACGCTGAAATCACCCCCCCGCCGCCAGCTGCCGGATTTCCCCGAGGGATTCGGGATTCGCCAGCGAACTCAAATCACCCACGGGAGTGCCCGTCAAAATGGACCGCACTACCCGCCGCATGATCTTCTGGTTACGCGTTCGCGGGAGGTCCGATACGAACATCACGCGCTTCGGGCGGTAGGACTTCCCCAGCCGCTCGCCAACAGCCTTGATCAGATCTTGTTCCACGTTGCGCGGGCCTTCCCCGCTAAGTACGCAGACACATATGAGCGCGGAACCAGTGAGTTCATCGGGCACGCCGATCACGGCGGCGTCCTTAACGAGGCCCGTTCCGAGGAGCACCGCCTCCACTTCCGCCGGCCCCGTGCGCTTTCCCGCGATCTTGATGGTGTCA
>JBJXGQ010000436.1:0-5223 GCA_046160525.1 Burkholderiales bacterium | reverse complement strand
CTCACCTCCGCCATCTCTACAAATACAAAAGCCACCTATTAGGTGGCTTTTGTATTTGGTGGAGACGAGGAGGTTGTGTCGGTCTCGCCTTATGGCGATCCCGCCATCCCGAAACGCATGCGTTTCGGGACCGCCAACAAGCGCACGCTCGTTGGCGTCCTGCGCGAAGTCCCCCGGACTTCGCTGGTCGAACTCCTTCGGGAGTCCTCACCTCACACGGCTCGCCAAATAAAAAAGCCCGCACACGGCGGGCTCTTTTATTTGGTGGAGACGAGGAGGATCGAACTCCCGACCTTCGCATTGCGAACGCGACGCTCTCCCAGCTGAGCTACGTCCCCATTTGTTCGTTGATACTTTCTCTACTTCTTGCGACTCAGTGCATTACCTCTACTACGAAATTTGGCGAGACGAGGCTCTTGTGCAGGTCCCGCGTTGCCTCCGCGAGACCTGCATCCTGAAACGCATGCGTTTCAGGACCGCCATCCCGCTTGGGCGGGTGGCGTCCCAACCGGCCGGTGACCGGTTGGTCAAACTCCCGGCCTTCGCATTGCGAACGCGACTCTCCGAAGCTGAGCTACGTCCCCATATTCCAATTCGGCCGGTAGCTTGGCCGAAGGGTGCGCATTTTATATCACTTGGGCGCGGGCGATGCGGCGTTCGCGGGATTTCTCGCTCGGTAGGCCCAGACCAACATGATGATGCCCGCGACGATCATCGGTAGGCTTAGCCATTGGCCCATGGAAAATTTGCCTAGCAGGCCGAGGAAGGCATCGGGCTCGCGGGTGAATTCCACAGCGAAGCGCAAGGTGCCGTAGGCCACCAGGAAGACACCGGACACGGCGCCGAGCGGCCTGGGTTTGCTGGAGAAGATCCATAGGATGAGGAAAAGCAAAAGTCCTTCGGTGCAGGCTTCGTAGAGTTGGGATGGGTGGCGTGGCGTGGTGTCCACATTAGGGAACACCATGGCCCAGGGAACATCGGATGCGCGCCCCCACAGTTCGGCGTTGATGAAATTGCCGATGCGGCCCGCGCCCAATCCTAGCGGGGTCAAGGGTACGACGAAATCCGTGATCGCTAATAAAGACCGCTTGGTGAACTTGGCGTAGAGGAGCATGGCGGTGAACACACCGATTAATCCTCCATGGAAGGACATGCCGCCTTCCCACACGTAGAAGATGTGCAGGGGATTGGCCATGTACTCGGAGAATTTGTAGAAGAGCACGTAGCCTAGCCGGCCGCCGATGACCACGCCTAACACACCGTAGAACACGATGTCGTCCAGGGCTTGTGCTGTCCATCCCGATTCGGGGCGGCGCTTGATGCGGTAGCGCCCTAGCAGTATCACGCCGACGAATCCCACTAGATACATCAAGCCATACCATCTTATGGCGACAGGCCCAAGTTGCAGGGCAATGGGATCGAACTGCGGGTGAACAACTATCAAGGCGCGGGGGAGGGCGTGAGAGGAAACGCGCGGATTATAAGGGAGGGCTTTGATGTGCCGGTTTGTTCATGCCCCGTACAAGACCAAAACGCCTGATTCTCGCCAGCGCTGTTGCGATCTCCCGACATACGATTTCACCGGTTTTACCTCTAGCGCGTATTTTTTGCGATGGGAACACGTTGGGAATTTGCGACAAGCTGCATCGCGCAAAACTCATAAGCTCTTGTTTCATGTGCGTTGTTCCCGTGGCACGTAGGCTGCGATAGGCGCCCTTCATAACAATGCGGTGGCTCCGCTGAGCGATAGCGTGTTACTTGCGACAGTCATGACAGCATCCCAAAGCAGGACAAAAAACCATGAGCCCCACCGACCAGACCAACCCGGCAAACAACGTATCGGCGGAACAAGAATCGGATCTCGCCGAATACGAACGGCAGGTGCAATTCAGCGAGTTTGTTCCCAACCCGTTTCGGGCCTTCGATGGCGTAATGAGAAGTCCCTCCCCTTTCGCTTCACCCGCTTAACCAGCGGTCCTTACAATCTCCTCCTCCTCGCCCGCCTTCATGGCGGGCTTTTTTTCGTCCCTAAAGATCATCGATATTCCTCGGCCAGATCTTTTTGAGTAGCCGGGACAGCGCCCGGTCGGCCAAGATCTTTCCGCCGGACTAGGGGATGTCCGAGGCCGGCATGCGCGCGAGGATCATGGCCGTCTTGCGTTCGAGGAAAGGTGTGCTGCGGCGCTTATCGTAGTAGCGCGGATTGGGCACCATGGCGGCCATGTGGGCGGCCTGCCTCTCGCCGAGGTTGGCGGCGCTGGTCTTGAAGTAATAACGCGCCGCGGCCTCCGCGCCGAACACGCCGTTACCCCATTCGATCACGTTCAAGTAGATCTCGAAAATGCGCCGCTTGCTCAACATGGTTTCGAGCATGACGGTGATGGCGGCTTCTTGCAATTTGCGCCAGGGCGAGCGCTTGCTCGATAGAAAAAGGTTCTTGGCCAACTGCTGGCTGATGGTGGACCCGCCCGCCACGATCTTGCCCTTCTTCAGATTCTTCTCGTAGGCTGTCTCGATGGCATCCCAATCGAAGCCCTCGTGCTCCAGGAAGCGGGCATCCTCGGCTGCGATCAATGCTCGCTTCAGGTTCTTGGAGATCTTGTCGTAGGGCACCCAGCGGTGGCGCAGTTCGGCGTCCGGATTCTTCTCCTGCAAAATCTCCAAACGGTCTTCCATGAACGCGCTGGTGGAAGGATTGAACCAGCGCCACCATGTGATGTGGGCGAATATCCATAACTGATAGGCGACAAGAAGGAATAACAGCAGCAAAAAAATCTTGGCGCTCCAGTGCAGCTTTCTTTTCATTGCGCTTTCAGCATGGCGATGACCGGCGCGGTCGCGGGCCGAATGCCGCGCCAGACCAGGAAAGATTCCGCCGCTTGCTCCACCAGCATGCCCAAGCCATCGGCCAAGATACTGGCACCTTGCGCGCGCGCGAGGGTGAGGAAGGGTGTTTGTCCCTTGCCGTACATCATGTCGTAGGCGAGCGACCGCTGCGCGAATACTCCGGGCGGCAACGCGGGCACCGTGTCGCTTAAACTGGACGACGTGCCGTTGATGACCACATCGAAGGCGGCCCCGTTCAACGCGGCGTAGCCGCTGGCGCTGATGGGACTCGCGGCGTAGGCGGGACAATCCAGGAAATAATCCACGAGATGCCGCGCTTTCTCCTCGGTGCGGTTTGCCACGACGACTTGAGCGGGCGCGCAATCCAGCACCGGGCCCAATATGCCTTGCACGGCGCCGCCTGCTCCCATGATGAGGATGCGCTGGCCGCGAAGTGGAACCGAAAGAGTGTGCTCGATATCGGTGACGATGCCGTTACCGTCGGTGTTGTCTCCGAAAATTGCACTGGCATCGAAGCGCAAGCAATTGCATGCTTGCGCGAGTCGCGCGCGCGCGGAATGAATCGTGGCCATGCGATAGGCTTCCAGCTTGAAGGGCACCGTCACGTTTACGCCTTTACCTCCTCCCGCGCGAAAACCTTCCACCGTTGCCAGGAATCCATCGAGAGGGGACAGCAAACGCTCGTAGGCGATATCCTGGCCCGTCTGCTTGGCGAAGGCGCCATGAATCAGCGGCGACTTGCTGTGCGCCACGGGATTGCCCACCACGGCATAGCGGTCCCTCATGCCTTAGTCCGTTACCAGCAGATCGCTGCGGGTGAAGATCCAGTTGCGGGTGATGTGCAATATATCCGTCTCGCGCCGGATTTTGTCGGGGAAGGGCTTGAAGGGGCTCGCCATTTGCACCACGCGCTTGGCCGCCCGGTCCAGCACGCGAGAGCCCGAGGAGCGGTCGATCTCTACTTTCTCCACCGTCCCGTCGGCGCGGATGGCCACGGTGACCAACACCGAACCGAATAGATTTTGCGCGCGCGCTTCTTCCGGAAAATTCTCCGTCCCCACGCGCTCGATGCGCTGGCGCCATTCGTCCACGTACTCCGCGTAGACCACTAATTCCGTGCGCGCGCCCACGAATTTGCGCTTGGGCAGCTTCTGATAGGCATCCCACTCCTTGGCGATTTGCGCCTCGAGCCGGGCAACCGCCATCTTGTCATTGGGGGCCTTGGGGAGGTTGGGAGCCTCTTTCTCTACTGGTCTTTCCACCAGGTCGATGGTGGAATCCACGAAGGTGTCCGTGATCTGGATTTGCGCGAGCATGAGCTTGGCTTGTTCTTCGAGTTCCTTTACTCGCTGGGACGCCAGTTCCAGCTCCGCTTCCGCCGGCATATTGCGGATCACCGGCATGTTGCTCTTGGCGTGGCGGTCGAGTTCGGTGTTGCCTCCGCCATCCAAGTTCGCTTGCGCCAGGGCATCGGCCTTGATCGGTTTGGCGGCCGATTTGGCGTTGGTTAGCACCACCTGCAAGCTCGTGGGCATGTCCTTCAGCAGGTTTAGATCCGGAAAATTGAAGGTGATGAGGAGCAGAAAGGCGTGAAATACCACCGAGATGGCGAGCGCCACGGAAAAACGCGAAAAATTCGGCGCGGGCAGCACCGAATCCCCCTGCGCGGAGTAGCGAGCGGGTATTGAATAAACTGGAAGAGTCCCTGCCAAGGTGTGCACGAGCGAAAGCCAGGCTGGAAGTTTAACAGGCCGGTTCGGTGCGGCGGCCATGGTTCCCCTCACGCAGCTACCGGGTTCCCTTATATTCGGCGTGAAAACTCAACGCCAGCAAATCGAGCGCCGACACTTCAACCTCGATCGACGTCCCCGCGGGTAAGGACGGCATCGCGGGTAAACGTGTCAACAAAGGTATATTGCCCACCTTAACGACATCTTCCTTGAATACCTGAGCAGGGCAGGTGCGCACCCCCTCTTGCAGGAGCCAGCGCAAACACCAGTAGCGCTCCATGCTTCGCTGAAATTCGGTATAGGCCTCGTAGGCGGCATCGAAGTCGCGCATGAAGACGAATAGCTCGTCGGGCTTGGGATAGGGCAGCGCTTCGCATCTTATCCAAGCCACCAGTTGGCGCTGGTTCACCAGATCCACGTAGCGCCGGATGGGAGAGCTGGACCAAGCGTAATGCGCCACGCCCAGCCCTTGATGCTCCCCGGCCACCGTGGTGAGCTTTACCTTGCCTCCACCTTGTGTGCGGTAGATGGCCGGCAGCGATTGGTCGGCAAGGAGTTGGCCCCAGGTGGAATTGGCCAGAATCATCATCTCCGAGACGAGAAGCTCCATGGGAGAGCCGCGCTTGCGCTCCACGATGCGAACGCG
>JBJXGQ010000435.1:0-15748 GCA_046160525.1 Burkholderiales bacterium | reverse complement strand
GGGGATAACATCTCGATCACGGTGGCGCTGATTCAGCCCATTGCGATGGAGGAGGGGCTGAGGTTTGCGATACGAGAAGGGGGCCGCACCGTGGGTGCCGGCGTCGTGGCTAAAATACTTGAGTAGTGTGTATCCGTAGGGGAATACAGGCCAGTAGCTCAATTGGTAGAGCGTCGGTCTCCAAAACCGAAGGTCGGGGGTTCGAGACCCTCCTGGCCTGCCACTATTTCCCTGTCCAACGTAATAGTCACGCCTTGAACCGAACTAGCAGTAAAGGAAACCCCCGTTGAGTGCTGTCATCGAAAGCAATCCAGTCATGGACAAGTTCAAAGTCAGCTTGGCCGCGGCGCTCGTGGTCGCGGGCATCGTGGGCTCGGTCTACCTTGCATCGAGCCCGCTGATCATCAGGCTGGGTGTGATTATCTTGGGCTTTGTTATCGCCGGGGCCGTGGCCTTCACCTCGGAGCCGGGAAAACGTTTTTATGGTTATTGCCAGGACTCGGTCACCGAGACCAAGAAGGTTGTCTGGCCGCAGCGCAAGGAGGCCTTACAGACGACCGGAGTGGTGGCGCTTTTCGTGATCGTGATGGCCATATTTCTTTGGTTCGTGGACGCGCTGCTGGTGTGGCTCGTCCGACTATTGATCGGGTGAGCGTGTCTCACAACCGGTCGGAGACTATTGGGATGAGCAAGAAGTGGTATGTCGTTCACGCTTACTCCGGATTCGAGAAAAGCGTTTCGCGCGCGCTTCAGGACCGGATTCAGCGTGCCGGTATGCAGGATAGCTTCGGCCAGATCCTGGTGCCTGTGGAAGAAGTGGTGGAAATGCGCGCTGGCCAAAAGGCGCTGAGCGAGCGCAAGTTCTTTCCCGGCTACGTGCTAGTCGAGATGGAGATGACGGACGATACCTGGCATCTGGTGAAGAACACCGCGAAAGTCACGGGATTCGTGGGCGGGACGGCGACCAAGCCCACGCCCATCAGCGAGAAGGAAGTGCAAGCCATCTTGCACCAAATCAAAGAGGGCGTGGAGAAACCCAAGCCCAAGGTGTTGTTCGAGACCGGCGAAGCAGTGCGGGTAAAAGAAGGTCCCTTCACGGATTTCCACGGCAACGTGGAGGAAGTGAACTACGACAAGAACAAACTGCGGGTATCGGTATCCATCTTTGGACGCTCGACACCTGTTGAGTTGGACTTCTCGCAAGTCGAGAAGGCATAGGCGGTTGGATTAACTGGGGAGGATGCGAAGAGGCATCCGCTTGTACCCGCATAGGAGATCGAAGTGGCGAAGAAAGTTGTCGGGCTGATCAAGTTGCAAGTGCCCGCTGGCAAGGCCAATCCCAGTCCGCCCATCGGGCCGGCGTTGGGCCAGCGCGGTTTGAATATCATGGAATTCTGCAAGGCGTTCAATGCGCAAACGCAGGGTTACGAGCCAGGTTTGCCCTTGCCGGTGGTGATTACCGCCTACCAGGACAAGAGCTTTACCTTCATTCTCAAGACGCCTCCCACCACGGTGCTTATCAAGAAAGCCATCGGATTGGATAAAGGCAGTGCCAAGCCCCATCTGGACAAGGTCGGTAAGATGACGCGCGCGCAAGCCGAGCAAGTGGCCAAGACCAAGATGCCCGATCTCACGGCCGCCAATCTGGAAGCCGCCGTGCGCACCGTGGCCGGGAGTGCCCGTAGCATGGGCGTGGAAGTGGAGGGATTCGGAAAATGAGCAAGCCATCCAAACGCCAGACCGCCCTTCGCGCCACCTTCGATCACGCCAAGGCCTATGCTTTGGCGGACGCTCTGAAGCTCGTGAAGAAATCCGCCACGGCCAAGTTCAATGAAGCCATCGACGTGGCCGTGAACCTTGGAGTGGACGCCAAAAAATCAGACCAATTGGTGCGCGGGTCCATCGTACTACCCCAAGGAACGGGAAAGACGGTGCGCGTGGCCGTATTCACGCAAGGCGAGAACGCCAACAAGGCTCGTGCTGCGGGCGCGGATATCGTCGGCCTGGAAGACTTGGCCGAGCAGGTCAAGCAAGGCAAGATCGATTTCGATGTCGCCATCGCCAGCCCGGATGCCATGCGCGTGGTGGGCCAGTTGGGCCAAATCCTCGGGCCCCGCGGCCTGATGCCCAATCCGAAGGTCGGAACCGTGTCTGCGGATGTGGCCGGTGCGGTGAAGAACGCCAAGGCGGGACAAGTTCAATTCCGTACCGACAAGGCGGGCATCGTCCATACCACGATAGGACGTGCCTCCTTCACGGAAGAGGCATTGAAGGAAAATTTGCTGGCCCTGATTGACGCGCTGAACAAAGCGCGTCCCTCGGGCGCCAAGGGTATTTATTTGAGGAAGGTTTCGCTTTCCAGCACCATGGGCATTGGCGTTCGCGTAGAACAAAGCAGCCTCACGGCGCAAGGACAGCAGTAAGAACTTTGGGCCATCCCAAGCCTCGCGGCGAGGGGTGGGTTGTCAAAGACCGTTGGGGTATGAGCAAGCAACACCATGCGAGTACTTAATCGGTGGAGCACGCAACATCGTGCCACATCGCCCAACGCAGATGGCGGTTCCCAAGACAGATTTGACGGGATGCGAGTTTGCTCCATGCAACCAGCGGTTCGTCGGAAGCGGCAATTACCAATGCTTGGCCCACTCGGGGTATGCGACGGTGAATGTGTCTGTCGAAGGTCGCTATTTCTGGGACCGGGTGGCATCGCAGTACGGTGCCGCCCTTACATAGCAAGGAGGTAGGCCTTGAGTCTAAGCTTAGAAGACAAGAAGGCTGTCGTTGCCGAAATTGGCGGACAGGTCGCGGGCTCCCAAGCCATTATTCTGGCCGAGTATCGCGGTATGCATGTTGTGGATGTCACGGTGTTGCGGGCGAAAGCGCGCGCATCGGGCGTCTACCTTCGTGTCCTTAAGAACACCCTAGCCCGCCGTGCGGTCGAGGGCACCCCATTCGAAGGTCTGGCCAAGCATATGGTCGGGCCGCTCGCCTATGGGATGTCCAAGGATCCAGTGTCCGCGGCGAAGGTTCTTCAGGAGTTCGCGAAGACCAACGACAAGCTGGTGATCAAAGCCGGCGCGATGCACAACCAGGTGATGACGGCGAAGGAAGTCGCGGTCCTCGCCAGCATGCCCAGCAGGGAAGAACTGCTGGCCAAGCTGATGGGCACCATGCAGGCCCCCGTGACGAAGTTGGTGAGAACCATGAACGAGGTACCCAGCAAGTTCGTCCGCGCCTTGGCGGCAGTCAGAGACCAGAAGGAGCAGCAGCCCGCTTAACGGCCGCGCTCGCTAACGTTTACTAAATATTGGAGCAAACAAATGGCATTAGGAAAAGCTGAAATCCTCGACGCGATCGCTGGCATGACCGTGCTCGAGTTGTCGCAACTCATCAAGGATATGGAAGAGAAGTTTGGCGTCTCCGCCGCCGCGGCTGTTGCCGTGGCCGCACCTGGTGGTGGTGCCCCCGCGGCGGCCGCCGAAGAGCAGACCGAATTCACCGTCATGCTCACGGGCGCTGGCGAGAGCAAGGTCAACGTCATCAAGGTGGTGCGCGCTATTACCGCCCTGGGGTTGAAGGAAGCCAAGGACTTGGTGGACGGCGCTCCGAAGCCCGTCAAGGAAGGCATTTCGAAGAAGGAAGCCGACGACATCTTGAAGCAGATTCTCGAAGCCGGCGGCAAGGCCGAGATCAAGTAGTAGAGCATTGTTTGAAGCAACGGGCTGGCGGGCAACCGCTGGCCTTTTGCCATTGGGCAGATGGTAGTTTGTTGTGCGTGATGTAGTTTCTAGCGGAGTGGTCTTGGAGTCTATCGATAGGCGCTTTTTGATGGTTCGTAACGCACAGAGTGACTATCGCTGTACTTCCGCGACCCCCACGCATCCCCTTTTTACAACCTTTCCTGTACTTCACTCGGAGCGGCCATGACCTATTCGTTCACGGAGAAGAAGCGTATCCGTAAGAGTTTCGCCAAGCGAACAAGCGTGCTTAAAGTACCCTATTTGCTCGCCACCCAGATCGACTCCTACGCATCCTTTCTTCAGGCGGGCGTTTCACCCGAGAAGCGAAAAACCCAAGGGCTGCAAGCGGCCTTTAGTTCCATTTTTCCCATCTCCAGCCATTCGGGCAATGCCCGCCTGGAATTCTCCAGCTTTTCCCTTGGCGTCCCGCCCTTCGACGTGAAGGAGTGCCAGCAACGCGGCCTCACCTTCGCATCCCCGTTGCGGGCGAAGGTGCGCCTCATCATCATGGACCGAGAAGCTTCCAAGCCCACCATCAAGGAGATGAAGGAGCAAGAGGTCTACATGGGCGAGATCCCGCTCATGACGGACACGGGTTCCTTCATCATCAACGGTACCGAACGCGTCATCGTCTCGCAGCTGCACCGCTCTCCGGGCGTGTTCTTCGAGCACGACCGGGGCAAGACCCATTCTTCCGGCAAGTTGTTGTACTCGGCGCGCATCATCCCCTACCGTGGATCGTGGCTTGACTTCGAGTTCGACCCGAAGGACTACGTGTACTTTCGTGTGGACCGCCGCCGCAAGATGCCGGTGACCATTCTGTTGAAGGCCCTCGGCTACACACCCGAGCAGATCCTGGCGCAATTCTTCGAGTTCGATACCTTCCACGTGAACAAGAAGGGGATCTCCTTCGATTTCGTGCCCGAGCGCATGCGCGGCGAAATCGCACGCTTCGACATCGTGACCAAGCAAGGCAAGGTTATTGTCCAGAAGGACAAGCGCATCACCATCAAGCATGTGCGCGAGATGGAGCAAGCGGGGCTCACCAAGCATCCCGTGTCGGAGGAATTCCTGCTGGGTAAGGTGCTCGCCCACAACATCATCGACAAGGAAAGCGGCGAGGTGCTGGCACGTGCCAACGACGAGATCACCGACGAAGTATTGAAGAAGCTGACGGAAGCCGAAGTCGACAAGATCAATACGATTTACACCAACGAGCTGGACCAAGGTCCCTTCATGTCGCAGACCCTGCGCGTGGATGAGACCCTGGACCAGTTAGGCGCACAGGTTGCCATCTACCGCATGATGCGCCCTGGCGAACCGCCCACGGAAGACGCCGTCAAGACGCTCTTCAACGCCTTGTTCTTCTCGCCGGACCGTTACGATCTTTCCGCCGTCGGGCGCATGAAATTCAACCGCCGGGTAGGCAGAACGGAGATCGTGGGGACTTCCACGCTGTCGAGCGAAGACATCGTGGCCGTTATCAAAATCCTCGTGAATCTGCGCAATGGGCGCGGCGAGATCGACGATATCGATCATCTGGGTAACCGGCGTGTGCGTTCCGTGGGCGAGCTGGCGGAAAACCAGTTCCGCGCGGGCCTCGTGCGCGTCGAGCGAGCTGTCAAGGAACGCTTGTCCCAGGCGGAATCGGAAAACCTGATGCCGCACGATCTCATCAATGCCAAGCCGGTTTCGGCGGCGGTACGGGAGTTCTTCGGTTCGAGCCAGTTGTCCCAGTTCATGGACCAGACCAATCCCTTGTCCGAGATCACCCACAAGCGGCGTGTTTCCGCCTTGGGACCGGGTGGTTTGACGCGCGAGCGGGCAGGCTTCGAAGTGCGCGACGTGCATCCCACGCACTATGGCCGCGTGTGCCCCATCGAAACCCCGGAAGGCCCGAACATCGGCCTGATCAACTCGCTCGCCTTGTTCGGCAGCGTGAACGATTACGGATTCATCGAGACGCCCTATCGCAAGGTGAAGGAAGGCCGCGTGTCGGACGAAATCGCCTATCTTTCGGCGATCGACGAGGGCCATCACGTGATCGCCCAGGCCAACGCGGGCATCGACAAGAAAGGCAAGTTGATGGACGAACTCGTGTCCAGCCGCAACAAGAACGAGTTCATGATGAGCACTCCGGATCGTATTGAGTACATGGATGTGGCACCTTCGCAAATCGTGTCGGTGGCCGCATCGCTCATTCCGTTCCTGGAGCATGACGATGCCAACCGGGCCCTGATGGGTTCCAACATGCAGCGCCAGGCGGTGCCTTGCTTGCGGCCCCAGAAGGCGCTCGTCGGTACGGGTATCGAGCGTACCGTGGCGGTGGATTCCGGAACCGCGGTGCAAGCGCGCCGCGGTGGCGAAGTGGATTACACCGACGCCAACCGCATCGTAGTGCGCGTGAACGACGAGGAGACGGGGGCGGGCGACGTGGGCGTGGATATTTACAACCTCGTCAAGTACCAGCGCTCCAACCAAAACACCAACATCAACCAGCGGCCCATCGTCAGAAAGGGCGACAAGATCGGCGCGGGCGACGTCATCGCCGATGGCGCCTCCACGGATCTGGGCGAATTGGCCTTGGGGCAAAATCTGCTCGTGGCCTTCATGCCGTGGAACGGTTACAACTTCGAGGATTCCATCCTGATCTCGGAGCGCATCGTGGCCGAGGACCGTTTCACCTCCATCCACATCGAGGAACTCTCGGTGGTGGCGCGCGATACCAAGCTCGGGCCAGAAGAAATCACGCGCGACATTTCCAATCTATCGGAAGGCCAGCTCGCACGCTTGGATGAATCTGGCATCGTCTACATCGGCGCCGAAGTCGAAGCGGGCGACGTGCTGGTGGGCAAGGTCACGCCCAAGGGCGAAACCCAACTCACGCCCGAGGAGAAATTGCTGCGCGCCATCTTCGGCGAGAAAGCCTCCGACGTGAAGGACACGAGCTTACGCGTGCCTTCGGGCATGTCGGGCACGGTGATCGACGTGCAGGTCTTTACGCGCGAGGGAATCGATCGCGATAAACGTGCGCAGCAGATCATCGACGATGAACTGGCGCGTTTTCGTACCGATCTGAACGACCAGTTGCGCATTGTGGAAAGCGATACCTTCGGGCGGATCGAGCGGCTATTGCTCAACAAGCTCGCCAACGGCGGCCCCAACAAAATCGCCAAGGGCACGAAGATCACTCAGGAATACCTAAACGCGATCGACCGCCATCACTGGTTCGACATCCGCTTGGCTGCCGACGACGCCGCCATTCAGCTGGAGCAGTTGAAGGACAGCCTGGAGCAAAAGCGCAAGGAGTTCGATGTCTTCTTCGAGGCGAAGAAGAAGAAACTCACCAGCGGCGACGAATTGCCGCCGGGCGTGCAGAAAATGGTGAAGGTCTACATCGCGGTCAAGCGGCGTTTGCAGCCGGGCGACAAGATGGCGGGCCGCCACGGTAACAAGGGCGTGATCTCCAAGATCGTCCCCGTGGAAGACATGCCCTACATGGCCGATGGGACTCCCATGGACGTGGTGCTCAATCCCCTGGGCGTACCCTCGCGGATGAACGTGGGACAAATCCTGGAAACTCACCTGGGTTGGGCCGCCAAGGGTTTGGGCAAGCGCATCGGCGATCTGCTCGACATGGGCAACCGCCTGGCCGATGTGCGCAAGGCCCTGAACCTGGTCTATAACTCCAGCGGCAAGCCCGAGGATATCGACTCGTTGAACGACGGGGAGATCGCCCATCTCGCGGAGAATCTGCGTGACGGCGTCCCCTTCGCTTCGCCCGTATTCGACGGTGCCACCGAAGATGAGATCAAGACCATGTTCGATTTGGCTGGATTGCCGCGTAGCGGGCAGGTCACATTGCACGACGGGCGTACGGGCGATGCCTTCGATCGTTCGGTGACCGTGGGTTACATGCACGTGCTGAAGCTGCACCACTTGGTGGACGACAAGATGCACGCGCGTTCGACAGGACCCTACAGTTTGGTCACGCAGCAGCCCCTGGGCGGTAAAGCCCAGTTCGGCGGCCAGCGTTTCGGCGAGATGGAGGTCTGGGCGCTGGAGGCCTATGGTGCCGCCTACACCTTGCAAGAAATGCTGACGGTGAAATCCGACGACGTTACCGGCCGCACCAAGGTCTACGAAAACATCGTCAAGGGCGAGCACAGGATTGATGCGGGCATGCCCGAATCCTTCAACGTGCTGGTGAAGGAGATTCGCTCCCTTGCCATCGACATCGACCTTGACCGCAATTGATTTCGCAATCTGATATTACAAAGAAGCGCGTGAGCCGTGCCCAGCGGGCACGGCTTCCCATTGAATCCTCTTGGAGGTGACATGAAAGCTTTACTGGATCTATTTAAACAAGTCACGCAGGAAGAAGAGTTCGACGCGATTCGCATCGGGCTGGCCTCACCGGAAAAGGTACGCTCCTGGTCCTATGGCGAAGTGAAGAAGCCGGAAACCATCAACTACCGGACATTCAAGCCCGAGCGCGATGGGTTGTTCTGCGCCAAGATCTTTGGCCCCGTTAAGGATTACGAATGTTTGTGCGGTAAATACAAGCGCCTCAAGCACCGCGGCGTGATCTGCGAGAAGTGCGGCGTGGAAGTCACTTTGTCCAAGGTGCGCCGCGAGCGTATGGGCCATATCGAATTGGCCTCGCCGGTTGCACACATCTGGTTCCTGAAGTCCTTGCCCTCCCGTTTGGGATTGGTGCTCGACATGACGCTGCGCGACATTGAGCGCGTGCTCTACTTCGAAGCCTATGTGGTGACCAACCCCGGCATGACGCCGCTGCAACGCGGGCAATTGCTGACGGAGGACGATTACCTCGCCAAAGTGGAAGAGTTCGGCGACGAGTTCTCCGCTGTCATGGGCGCTGAAGGCGTGCGCGAGTTGTTGCGCGCGCTCAATCTCGCCAAGGAAATCGACAAGCTGCGCAAGGATTTGGACGGCACCGATTCCGAGACCAAGATCAAGAAGCTCGCCAAGCGGTTGAAGGTTCTGGAAGCCTTTCAGAAGTCCGGCATTCATCCCGACTGGATGATTTTGGAAGTGCTGCCCGTGCTGCCGCCCGAGCTGCGCCCCCTGGTGCCACTGGATGGCGGGCGTTTCGCGACCTCCGATTTGAACGACTTGTACCGCCGCGTCATCAACCGCAACAACCGCCTCAAGCGTTTGCTGGAATTGAAAGCGCCGGAGATTATCGTGCGCAACGAAAAGCGCATGCTGCAAGAATCCGTGGATTCCTTGCTCGACAACGGCCGCCGCGGCAAAGCCATGACCGGCGCCAACAAGCGCCCCTTGAAGTCCCTGGCCGACATGATCAAAGGCAAGGGCGGCCGCTTCCGCCAGAATTTGCTGGGCAAGCGCGTGGATTACTCCGGCCGTTCCGTGATCGTCGTGGGCCCGCAGCTGAAGTTGCACCAATGCGGTTTGCCCAAGAAGATGGCGCTGGAGTTATTCAAGCCCTTCATCTTCCACAAACTCGAAGTGCTGGGGTTGGCCACGACCATCAAAGCCGCCAAGCGGCTGGTGGAGCAAGAAGTAGCCGAAGTGTGGGACATCCTGGAAGAAGTGATTCGCGAGCACCCGGTCATGCTGAACCGGGCTCCCACGCTGCACCGCTTGGGCATTCAGGCTTTCGAGCCCGTGCTGATCGAGGGCAAGGCCATCCAACTGCATCCGCTGGTGTGCGCGGCCTTCAACGCCGACTTTGACGGCGACCAGATGGCCGTACACGTGCCCTTGTCGTTGGAAGCGCAGATGGAAGCAAGAACCCTCATGCTCTCCTCCAACAACGTGCTCTCGCCCGCCAACGGCGATCCCATCATCGTGCCCTCGCAAGATATCGTGCTGGGCTTGTATTACATGACGCGCGAGAAAATAAAGGCGCGCGGCGACGGCATGCTTTTCCGCAACGTCAACGAAGTATTGCGCGCCTACGATACGAAACAGATCGATCTGCAAGCGCGCATTGTCGTGCGGGTGAAGGAAGTCGTCTGGGATTCGAACAACGAATTGCTCGAACAAGTCACACGTTATGAAACCACCGCGGGCCGGGCATTGCTCTCGGAAATTCTGCCTCCCGGACTGGCCTTCTCCGCGGTCAACAAGACGCTCAAGAAGAAGGAAATTTCGCGCCTCATCAACGCCAGCTTCCGCCGTTGCGGGTTACGCGAAACGGTGATCTTCGCGGACAAGCTGATGTACACGGGCTTTACCTTCGCCACGCGCGCGGGTGTGTCCATTTGCGTGGACGACATGGGCGTACCCCAGGAAAAGCACGACATCATCGCCAGCGCCGAGAAGGAGGTGCAGGAGATCGAAAGCCAGTACACCTCCGGACTGGTGACGCAAGGCGAGCGCTATAACAAGGTGGTGGACATCTGGGGCCGCGCGGGTGATGTCGTGGCCAAGGCCATGATGGACCGCTTGAGTTCCGAGCCCGTCATGGAATGGGACGCCAAGGGCGCCAAATGGGCGCCCTTGCTGGACAAGAAAGGCCAGCCGGTTTTGCAGGAGTCCTTCAACTCCATCTACATGATGGCGGACTCCGGCGCGCGCGGTTCGGCAGCGCAGATTCGCCAGCTGGCGGGCATGCGCGGTTTGATGGCCAAACCCGATGGCTCCATCATCGAAACCCCCATCACCGCGAATTTCCGCGAAGGCCTCAACGTATTGCAGTACTTCATCTCCACTCACGGTGCGCGCAAGGGCTTGGCGGATACGGCCTTGAAGACGGCCAACTCCGGTTACCTCACCCGGCGTCTCGTGGACGTCACTCAAGACCTGGTGGTCACGGAGGACGATTGCAAGACCCTAGAGGGCTTCACCATGAAGGCCTTGATCGAGGGCGGCGAAGTGGTGGAGGCGCTGCGCGAACGTATCCTGGGACGCACCTGTACCACGGAAGTCACCAACCCTGACTCCGGCCAGGTGATTGTTCCCGCGGGCGCGCTCATCAACGAAGACCATGTCGATCTCATCGAAGCCATGGGGGTGGACGAAGTCCGCGTGCGAACACCGTTGTTCTGCGAAACCCGCTGGGGATTGTGCGCCAAGTGTTACGGGCGCGACTTGGGCCGCGGATCGCTGGTCAACGTGGGCGAAGCCATTGGTGTCATCGCCGCGCAGTCCATCGGCGAACCTGGAACCCAGCTCACCATGCGAACCTTCCACATCGGGGGCGCGGCCTCCCGTACGGCGGTGGTGAGCCAAATGGAAAGCAAATCGGCGGGCACCGCGCGTTTCGCCTCCGCCATGCGTTACGTCACCAACCAGCGTGGCGAGCAAATCGCCATTGCCCGCAATGCCGAGATCCTCATCGCTGACGATAACGGCCGCGAGCGCGAGCGCCACAAAATTCCCTATGGCGCCACTTTATTGGTGAGCGACGGAGCCCCGGTCAAACCAGGAAAAATCCTGGCCAACTGGGATCCCCATACCCGGCCTATCATTACCGAGTTTGCGGGCCGCGTGAAGTTCGAGAACGTCGAAGAGGGCGTTACGGTCGCGCGCCAGATCGACGATGTGACCGGCCTTTCAACCTTGGTGGTCATCGATCCCAAGCGCCGCAGCAGTGCCCAGTCCAAGGGTTTGCGGCCCAGTGTGAAGTTGATCGATGACACGGGACATGAAGTCAAAATCCCCGGCACCGAATTGCCCGTGAACATCACCTTCCAGATCCACTCCGTGATCACGGTGAAGGACGGCCAGGTGGTGCAAGTGGGCGAAGTGCTGGCGAGGATTCCGCAAGAGACCTCCAAGACGCGCGACATCACGGGTGGTCTGCCACGGGTGGCGGAGTTGTTCGAGGCCCGCTCTCCCAAGGACGCTGGCATGCTGGGTGAAGTGACCGGCACCGTTTCCTTCGGCAAGGACACCAAGGGTAAGCAGCGTCTGGTCATCACAGACCTGGACGGCGTTGCCCACGAGTTCCTGATATCCAAGGACAAGCACGTGATGGTGCACGACGGCCAGATCGTCAACAAGGGCGAGACTATCGTCGACGGCCCGGCCGATCCCCACGATATCCTGCGCTTGCTGGGCGTGGAGAACTTGGCGCGCTACATCATCGACGAGGTGCAAGACGTTTACCGGTTGCAAGGTGTGCGCATCAACGACAAGCATATCGAGGTAATCGTGCGCCAGATGCTGCGCCGCGTGCAAATCTCCGATGCGGGGGATGCGGATTTCATCACTGGCGAGCAGGTAGAGCGTTCCGAGGTGCTGCTGGTGAACGAAGAAATGGCGGCTGGCAGCAAGAAGCCCGCACTTTACGAGAACATCCTGCTGGGTATCACGAAGGCCTCGCTGTCCACGGATTCCTTCATTTCGGCTGCCTCCTTCCAGGAAACCACCCGGGTTCTCACCGAAGCGGCCATCATGGGCAAGCGCGACGAGTTGAGGGGTTTGAAGGAGAACGTCATCGTGGGCCGGCTGATTCCGGCTGGAACAGGTTTGGCCCACCACACGACCCGCCGCAAGCTCCAAAGCGGCGCTTCCGACCTGGGCAGTGCTCCATCGGCCCTGCCGGTGGACGTTTTGCCGCAACAAGACGAGCAAGTTGCTTGACAATGTAGGGTGGAAACAGCAGAATCGCCGGTCTTTTCGCCCAGGCAGCTATAGATAAATAGCCCGGGGCAGCGAGGAGCGGATCAAATACCGGGACGACAGAGATGTCGTCCTCGGTTTTTTTGTGGGTCACAGAATCGTCTTCCGGAAGGCTCGCGGCCATGGCTGCCGCCACGCAATCCGGTTAGAACACAAGCGGAAGGTAGGTTAGATGCCAACAATCAATCAGCTGGTGCGTAAGCCGCGTGCGGCCAAGCCCCAAAAGAGCAAGGTTCCTGCCCTGGGAAACAGTCCCCAGAGGCGCGGGGTCTGTACTCGCGTCTACACCACGACGCCGAAGAAGCCCAACTCCGCCCTGCGTAAGGTCGCCAAGGTGCGCTTGACCAACGGCTTCGAAGTCCTCGGGTACATCGGCGGTGAAGGCCATAACCTGCAAGAACACTCGGTGGTTCTCATTCGCGGCGGCCGGGTCAAGGATCTTCCTGGCGTGCGGTACCACGTGGTGCGCGGCAGCTTGGACACCCAGGGTGTCAAGGACCGCAAGCAGAGCCGCTCGAAGTACGGTGCCAAGCGGCCCAAGACGGCTTAACGCATCCAACCATCAAGGAATTTGTAGACCATGCCCCGACGTAGAGAAGTTCCCAAACGCGAAGTCCTGCCGGACCCGAAGTACATCAGCGAAGATGTCGCGAAGTTCATGAACGTGGTGATGACCCGCGGCAAGAAGTCCGTCGCCGAGCGCATCGTGTACGGCGCTTTGTCGCAGATCAGCAAGAAGGGCGGCAAGGATCCCTTGCAGGTGTTCTCGGACGCGCTGAATAATGTCCGGCCCGTGGTGGAGGTGAAGAGCCGCCGCGTGGGAGGAGCCAACTACCAAGTGCCCGTGGAAGTGCGCGCGGTGCGCCGCACGGCGCTTGCGATGCGCTGGATTCGGGAAGCGGCGCGCAAGCGCAGCGAAAAGTCCATGGCGGGCCGTTTGGCCGCCGAGCTGGCCGAGGCCGCCGAAGGGCGCGGCGGGGCCATCAAGAAGCGCGAGGAAGTCCACCGCATGGCCGAAGCCAACAAGGCCTTCGCCCATTACCGGTTCTAACCACCGTTTCACCATCAAGTATCACGATCAACACAGGGTGCCAAATTGCCACGAACGACGCCAATAGACCGCTATCGAAATATCGGGATTAGCGCGCATATCGACGCCGGAAAGACCACGACGACGGAACGCATTCTGTTCTACACGGGCGTGTCCCATAAGATTGGCGAGGTGCACGACGGCGCTGCTATCATGGATTGGATGGAGCAAGAGCGCGAGCGCGGGATCACGATCACGTCCGCCGCCACCACTTGCTTTTGGACCGGGATGGACAAGGGTTATCCCGAGCACCGCATCAACATCATCGACACACCCGGCCACGTGGACTTCACCATAGAGGTGGAGCGCTCCATGCGCGTGCTGGATGGCGCCTGCATGGTGTATTGCGCCGTGGGTGGTGTTCAGCCCCAGTCCGAGACCGTGTGGCGCCAAGCCACCAAGTACGGCGTGCCGCGCTTGGCCTTCGTCAACAAGATGGACCGCCAGGGCGCCAATTTCTTCAAGGTCTACGAGCAGATGCGCTCGCGCTTGAAAGCCAATCCGGTCCCCATTCAGATCCCCATCGGCTCGGAAGAGAAGTTCGAGGGTGTGATCGATCTCGTACGCATGCAGGCGATTTATTGGGACGAGTCCTCCAAGGGCATGAAGTTCGAGATGCGCCCTATTCCCGCGCAATATGCGGACGAAGCCAAGGAGTGGCACGAGAAGATGGTCGAGGCCGCCGCCGAGGCCTCCGAGGAATTGATGAACAAGTACCTGGAAGAGGGCGATCTCTCTGACAAGGAATTGAAATGGGGCTTGCGCCACCGCACCATCGCGTGCGAAATCGTCCCCATGTTGTGCGGCTCGGCCTTCAAGAACAAAGGCGTGCAAGCCATGCTGGACGCGGTCATCGATTACATGCCCGCCCCCGTGGATATTCCTCCGGTGCACGGCGAGACAGAAACCGGCAAGGAAGTCGAGCGCAAGGCCGCCGACAGCGAGCCCTTCTCAGCACTTGCGTTCAAGATCATGACGGACCCCTTCGTGGGACAGCTGATTTTCTTCCGCGTTTATTCTGGCGTGGTGAATTCGGGCGATACCATTTACAACCCCATCAAGGGCCGTAAGGAACGCATTGGCCGCTTGCTGCAAATGCACGCCAACCAGCGCGAGGAAATCAAGGAAGTGCGCGCGGGCGATATCGCCGCCGCGGTGGGATTGAGGGAAGCCACCACGGGCGACACCCTGTGCGACCCCGACAAAGTCATCATCCTGGAGCGCATGATTTTCCCCGAGCCCGTGATTTCCCAGGCCGTGGAACCCAAGACCAAGGCCGACCAGGAGAGGATGGGGATTGCCCTTGGCCGCTTGGCGCAGGAGGATCCGTCCTTCCGCGTGCATACCGATGAGGAATCGGGCCAGACCATCATTTCGGGCATGGGTGAATTGCACCTCGAGATCATCGTCGACCGTATGCGCCGGGAGTTCAGCGTCGAAGCCAACGTCGGTAAGCCGCAGGTGGCTTATCGCGAGGCGATCAAGAAGGCCACCGAATCCGAAGGCAAGTTCGTCAAGCAAAGCGGCGGCAAGGGCCAGTACGGACACGTGTGGCTGAAGATCGAACCAAACGTGTCAGGCAAGGGCTACGAGTTCGTGGATGCCATCAAGGGTGGTACGGTGCCGCGAGAATTCATACCCGCGGTGCAGAAAGGCTTGAACGAAGCCTTGACCAGCGGGGTGTTGGCGGGTTTCCCCGTGGTGGACGTGAAGGTCACCTTGTTCGACGGTTCCTACCACGAGGTGGACTCGAACGAAAACGCCTTCAAGATGGCTGCCATCCTGGGTTTCAAGGATGGCATGCGCAAGGCCAATCCCATCCTCCTCGAGCCGATGATGGCCGTGGAAGTGGAAACGCCGGAAGATTTCATGGGTAACGTGGTGGGGGATTTGTCCTCACGCCGCGGCATGATTCAAGGGATGGAAGAGCAGGTGGGCGGCATTAAGGTCGTAAAGGCCGAAGTACCCTTGGCGGAAATGTTCGGTTACTCGACGTCCTTGCGTTCCTTGAGCCAGGGCCGGGCGACTTACACCATGGAGTTCAAGCACTACTCCGAGGCGCCCAAGAACGTCGCCGAAGCGGTCATCAACAAGAAATAGCAGGGTTATTTAAAGGTTATAGGAGGCACCATGTCTAAGGGTAAATTTGAGCGGACGAAGCCGCACGTGAACGTTGGGACGATTGGTCACGTGGACCATGGTAAGACGACGCTGACGGCGGCGATGACGCACATCTTGGCGAAGAAATACGGGGGCGAGGCGAAGAACTACGACCAGATCGACGCGGCGCCGGAGGAGA
>JBJXGQ010000434.1:0-3319 GCA_046160525.1 Burkholderiales bacterium | reverse complement strand
TAGAGCGTCGGCAATCCCCATTTCGCGAACCAGGACGTCAGTGGCCTGGCGGTTAATCTCGGCAAGCGGGCGGATTGTTTGGGTCATCGGGTTACCTCGGCGACTAATTGGAGCGGAGATACTACTCTTGTGAGTTGGTTTTTCAACTTACCGCCGGCCTTTAGAATGCGATCATCGCAGGTGCGGAAATAGGTTGCGCCCGCCCAGGTTGCACACCTTTCGGTATTTCAATGCAACGAAATCGACTTCGATGCGCTGCATACTCTCTAGGAGCGCGGAGTCGGTTGCTTATGTCCCAATTTGGGACTATTCTTGGGTATGCGCGTCATTGCTCTATCGGCTCTCAAGGCGTTCTGGGAGCGTTTTCCTGTGCATCAGGATGCCAAGGAGCCGCTATTGGTATGGTACCGGCACGCCCTAAAGGCCGATTGGGCATCTCCCGCGGACGTGAAGGCCCAGTTCGGTAGCGCCAGTGTCCTCAAGGATGGGCGCGTGGTATTCAATATCCGCGGGAACAAGTACCGGCTGGTGGTATGGATCAATTACCCGTATCGCGTTGTGTACATTCGCTTCGCCGGGACCCATGCGCAGTACGATGCGATTGACGCGCAAACGATCTGAAGAGGTAGGAAACATGGACATCAAACCAATCCGAACCAAGGCGGACTATCGAGCCGCTCTCAAGGAGATCGAATCGCTGATGGGCGCACGGCGCAATAGCCCTGAGGGTGAGCGCTTGGATATATTGGTCACGCTGGTGGAGGCCTACGAGCGCAAGCAGTTCCCGCTCGATCTTCCAGATCCGGTCGAGGCCATCAAGTTCGCGATGGACCAGCAAGGGTTGAGCGTAAAGGATCTCGAACCGATGCTGGGCCGTTCCAACCGGGCCTACGAGATCTTGAATCGCAAGCGTCCCCTTACGCTCAAAATGATCTGGCGCTTGCACAAGGAGTTGGGGATTCCGGCCGATTGTTTAATCAGGCCGCCGGAGCTGAGTGAGGTCGCTTGATTACAGGACCGTCGCCCATGTTTTCGCTCGCCGAATGCTCGAAGGTCTATCCACGACAATTGGACCCAGCCGTGCGAAACCCGATTTTGAAGGAATGCTTCCGTGGACTACCGTCTGGATATTGAACCTGAAACGCTGGCCACACTTTGCCGCCGCCACAAGATTCGCAGGTTATCCTTGTTTGGGTCGGTACTGAAAGGCGAGGCCGGGCAGAGATACCCAGGGTGCCTTGGTCCGCGATGGTAGGAATGCGCAATCGGTTGGTGCACGCCTACTTTGACGTGGATCATGACATCTTGTGGACCACCGTCACCATAAGCCTCCCGTGTCTTGTGCAATCATTGCATCCGGCGCTAGACGATGGCTAGCGATTCTTCGCACGAGGAAATGCGACAGCGTTTCGCCCAATGGCTACGAGAAGCAGGCCTGGAGCGCTATACCGGCGTATTTGCCGAAAACGACATCGATTTCGGCAACGCGGGCACTCTCTCGGAAGCGGACCTCAAGGAACTGGGATTCACCCTTGGTCACCGGAAGAATTTCCTGGCAGCGGTGCAAGCGTTGCCAGGGGCCGCGACGCCCGCTGTTGTCGCGCACGAACCCATCACGAAATTGCCGGCCGTGGAAACCGGCGGGCTAGGGTAATGTCGAGAGGATAGTCAGTCGTGGGTAACGGACTCTCCTTTTCCGAATGCGGTTCCAAGCGTCGCCCCCACGACGCAACCGGCACGCCCTCCTGGGTCCACATACCTCGGATAACCCCGTAATCGGGCCGCGAGACTATACTTCGGCATCGAGCATTTACGTATAGAGCGAGCCATGAAAGAGGACGAACTGCTTCAGCGGATTACCGTTAACCCGGAGATTTTTGGCGGCAAACCCATCATTCGCGGGAAACGGCTGGCCGTGGAACACGTGCTGAGCATGCTTTCCGTAGGCGACTCTCCCGATACGATTCTTGAAGGGTATCCCTGGCTTGAGCGCGACGATATTCTTGCGTGCTTGATTTACGCGCGCAGGATCGTCGCACAAGAAAGGGTGGAACCACTGTTCGTTAGCGCGCCCGCGTGAAGGTCTTGCTGGACGCGTGTGTTTGGGGCAAGGCAGTTCCTGCCCTGGAACAGGAGGGTCACGATGCTTCATGGGCTGGGGAATGGCGATTCGACCCGGGTGACGAGGCCATTCTGGCCATTGCGTCGAAGGAAAACCGCGTGCTCGTTACTCTTGATAAGGATTTCGGAGAATTAGCGATTCGGCGTGGCCAACGTCATCGCGGGATTGTTCGGCTGGTCGGCATACCGGCCAAGACGCAAGCAGAAGTATGCGCCCAAGTGCTGATTCGCTTTTCGGCCGAGCTTCAAGGCGGAGCACTGATCGTTGCGGAGCTTGGGCGTGTAAGAGTGCGCTTGCCTGGCTGACAAGCAAGTTCGAACAATGCAGTTGTCACCCTTCTCCTCATCTTAATCGTCTGTCCAGCTCCCCAGCCACCGACCGCCCCCAGCCGCGTATCACCGTGGTTTGCGCCACGGGATCGGCGATGAATTCGCCTAGCCGGTCCAGGCGCGGGCCGATTTGCGTGGCGGCGAAATATTCGGAGGATGGCGCGCCCTTCTCGTCCATGTCGCGGCGGTTGGTGAGGAAGCCCGCGAATTCCAGCCCGGAGCAAAATTCGAAGCGCATCAGGCGCTGAAGGGTGTCCTGGATGGCTGTCAAACTCTGCTGGCAAGCTTGCGCGACTTGCTCCGCCTGCTCCAAGCCTCCAGAGTTGTAGGCTTCAATGAAGGCTGCCACGGCACCGGCTAGATTGGCGTCGCGATCCCATTCAACCGCTTCGCCCCGGCTTGCAAAGCACAGCGAGATAATTAGTAGGACGAGATGTTTTTTCATGGCATTCCTTCGCGGGCGGTGGGAAGGCATGCTACGGGGCAGCGCGGGGGCGCGCAAGCGGGCCTAGCCCGGGCTAAACAGTTCGAGATCGCCCCATGCTTGGCTTTCCACGATGTGGCCTAGCTCGACCAACTCCTCGTACTGGCATACCCGGTTGCGGCCGTGGGATTTGGCGTAGTACATGGCCTTGTCGGCCCGCGAGAATGCGAGAAACGGCGTGTCGGCGGACTGTATCTGCGTGTAGCCTATGCTGATGGTGACGCTCGGGATTTGCGGAAAGGCGTGGCTTTGCACTTTGTCCCGCAAGCGTTCGAAGACATTTCTAGCGTGGATGGGCTCCGTACGGTCCAGCACCACGATAAATTCCTCGCCGCCAAAGCGGTAGATCTGGTCGTGGATACGAAAGGACGAGCGCAGGATTTT
>JBJXGQ010000433.1:0-5953 GCA_046160525.1 Burkholderiales bacterium | reverse complement strand
CGTACCCGGCGCCCTGGTTCCCGGAGCGCCTTGCCGATTCTACTGGCTGGAGGAGCGAGAACGCAATCGCTACCCCCAGGTGAACACCAGCGGGACTCAATGTTTACTCCCGCCCTCGGCCGTATGGGGTATTGTCGGTTTTGGGGTTTGGGGTGCCTCTCCCCCTTCTGAAGCGCCGAGTAACGCAGGAGCGATGGGGGATGTCGCCGAGGACTGTTCGACGGCCGCGCGCTTTTTGCGCGGACTAGTTCCGCAGGCGCCCATCGCTTCGAGTAACGCAGGGTACCCCGCAAGGGGCGGTTCAGTGGGACGGCCTTTTCTTTGGTGACTTTCTTTTTGGCCGCGCAAAAGAAAGTTACCAGCCGCCGGGCTGCCCCCGGCGACTTTGCTTTCCCAGTAGATGCAATGAGTGGATGTAGGATCGGGAGAAAAACTATAAGATCGCCCCCATCCTAGCCTTCCCCCGCAAGCAGGGGAAGGAACAAGGGGTACTCGGTCGTGCTGGCGTTCCTGTGGATTGTCACGCTTCACTTTTTCAGAGACTCTTGGGCAGGGGCGGTTCGGTTGGCGGTTACTTTTTAGTTCCAGCGTAGCGCGCTTCGCGCATGAGCCTCCTCTGAAACTTCGTTTTCTTGCTGGCCCAAGTAAAGATAAGATCAGCCATCACCCCGTCCCGCCTGCTCGGCAAAAGCCTTCACCAATCCCTCCGGCGCCTCGATGATGTGTTCACGGCCCGGGAATACGCCGGATCGCACATCCTGAATGAAGTCCTTGAACCCTCCAACGCGTTCGGCCTGCATTGCTTCGCGTAGCTTGAATAGGTTGCGGTACTGCTTGGAATGCCTCGGATAGGGCGGGGCGTTGTTGCCCAGAATATCCTCCGCGAACAGGAATTGGATGTCGCCGCCGCTGCCCGCACCGATGGATGAAGTGAGCAATGTCGTGCGCTTGGTGATCTCCACCAGCAATTCGGCGGGGATGACTTCAACTTCCACCGCCCAGGCGCCAGCTTCCTCCAGGCGTTTGATCTCGCGGTAGATCCACAACGCTTCATCGAGTGTCTTGCCGACGGCGCGTAAGCCGCCCGTCCACGTGCTCTTTCTGGGCACTAAGCCCGCATGACCCTGCACGGGCACACCCGCTTCCGCGGCGGCGCTTACGAATCGCGGTGACCATTGGCACATGATGCCGTCGGCCCCAAGCTCCATCGCTTGGTAGGCGAGGCGCACCGCTTCGGTTTCGCTGGCTGCTGCCACTAGCGGCACCGAGAATGACATGAAAGTGTTGGGCGCGGCCTTGCGGATCGCGGCCGCGAGTTCGGGACGCTTCGGATCGAAGCGCACTTTCATCGTATCGATGCCGGCTTCTTCAGCGGCTGCGGCCTCTTCCGGCGAGAAAGGCAGCGTCTCGCACAGAACCCGCTTGCCTTTTTGGTCTCGGAGATCCTTGACGGTGTAGTTGCGGGTGCCATACGCCCCGCCAAGAGTCATCACGCGTTTTAGTCCGCGCTTTGTGGCGTCGCGTGGTGGAATGCCTCCATCTCCGGTTGCATGACTGGCCATGGTTTTCTCCTCCTCGATCATTTTCGTTAGGTAGTGCCGGACGATTCTACCGGGCGGCAGCGTGGTAGCCCATATGGAGCGTAGCGCAATCCGGGGCATTGGTGCGGCAGCGGAGTTTTTTCCCCGGATTGCGCTATGCTCCATCCGGGCTACGTACTGATGTGCAGAGTGAAGAATGGAATCCCTTGGATTCTTAAGTAAGTGCCATTCGACCCCGAGCCCTGTTCTAGCCCCACTCCTGGCCAAGCACGAAAGCCTAATACAATGGCGCCCGCAACGGGATGCGCTGCAGGTAGTTCCGCCGCTACGCCCCTGAAAGCATCATCACAATCATAACGACACTCAGAGGAGATTTCATGGCGGCCACATTCACGCCCGAGTTCGAGGAGGCCACTTACAAGAAGGTCGCCGCGCGTTTAATTCCGTTCCTGTTTCTGTGCTACATCGTCGCCTTCCTCGACCGCGTGAACGTGGGCTTCGCCAAATTGCAGATGGCGGCCGATCTGCAATTCAGCGACGCGATCTACGGCTTCGGTGCGGGCATATTCTTCATCGGTTACTTTTTGTTCGAGGTGCCGAGCAACATGATCCTGGAAAAAGTGGGCGCGCGCATGTGGATCGCGCGCATCATGATCACGTGGGGCATCATATCGTCGGCCTTCATGTTCACGGGGGACATTCACTGGGGCGCCATTGCCGCCTGGTTTAATTGCACGGACGCCCAATTCACGTTCTATTTTCTGCGCTTCTGGCTTGGCGTGGCCGAGGCGGGTTTCTTCCCTGGTGTCATTCTTTATCTCACGTATTGGTTCCCCGGCGCACGGCGCGCGAAAATGGTGGCGTTATTCATGACAGCCATTGGCGTGGCCCAGTTGGTCGGCTCGCCGGTTTCCGGCGCGATCATGCAATACACGGACGGCATTTACGGATGGCGCGGATGGCAATGGCTGTTCTTGCTGGAGGGTATGCCTTCGGTGATCATCGGTGCGCTGGTGCTTGTGATCTTGCACGACGGGCCGAAATCGACCCCCTGGCTCACGCAACCGGAAAAAGATTTGCTGGTTAAGCGGGTTGAAGAGGACAACGCCGTCAAGCAACAACTGGGCGGCAGGCACAGCTTTATGGATGCGTTCAAGGACGGTCGTATATGGGCCCTGGCGCTGGTTTACTTCGCCATGGCCACCTGCTTTTACGCAGTGGGATTCTGGATGCCGACGATCATTCAGGAACTGGGCATCGACAAGAAAGACCTGCTCAAGGTTGGTCTTGTTAGCATGATTCCCTGGGGTGCGAGCATCATCGCGATGATCTATTGGGGTAGCCATTCCGACCGCACGGGCGAGCGCCGCTGGCACTGTGCCGCCGGTTTTCTGGTCGAGATGGTTGGGTTGCTGGTTCTTGCCCTTGCTCATAACTCTCCGGTCATATCGATCATCGGGCTTACCCTGATCACCATCGGATGGGCTGGCTGCGTGGTGACTTTCTGGTCGCTCCCGACTGCGTTCCTTTCCGGAACGGCAGCCGCCGCGGGGATCGCCTGGATCAATTCCGTGGGGAATCTCGGCGGTTACTTCGGCCCGGATCTGATCGGTACCATTCGCACGGCGGCTGGTGGCGCGGCCGAAGCGGCATTCTTCGCGCTGGCGGGTTTGGCGTTCGTCGGTGCACTCATCGTAATCATGTTGCCGAAAACCCAAACGAGAATCCCGGCAGCGGAAAGAAAGTGAGGACCGGTAGATATCACTCTCAGTAAATCCTTACGGGTTTCGCGGCGGGCCCTTGCCAAGGTGCCTGCCGCCGTCCACTTTGATGATCTCGCCCGTGATGTGAGACGATCCCTCTAGGAGCCAGACCGCCACGGCGGCAACGTCGTCCGCGTTGGCCACCTTCGCCAGTGGCACCGAGGCCTTGTAAGCACCGAGAAATTTTTCATAGCCGGCCCGGTCAGCAAAGCGGTCGATGTGCCATCGCGTATCGACCAGGCCGGGCGCCACAGCATTGACACGAATCGTGGGTGCAAGGGCTCGCGCCAGTGCAAGGGTCATCGCGTTCAATGCCCCTTTCGAGGCAACGTAGGCGGTGGAAGTCCCTAAACCGGTCAAGCCGGCCATGGACGAAATATTCACCACCATGCCCGCGCCCGCTGCCTTCATCGCGGGCACGCAGGCGCGGATCATCTGATAGGCGCCGATTACGTTCACGCCATACACGCGCTGAAAATCCCCGGCGTCAAGACCTTCGAGGTCGTCCGCCTCGGCGAATTTGGTGATGCCGGCATTGTTGATGAGTGCGTCGATACGGCCCCAGCGTTCGAGCGCGCGCGCCGCGATACGCCGGCAATCGGCGTCAACAGCCACGTCCCCTTGCACCAGAATCGCCTCGGAACCGGTGGCCTCGCACTGCGCCAGCGTCGCGCGTGCCTCCGCCTCGCTGCGAGTGTAGTTCACCACGACACGGTAACCTTTGCGCGCGAGTTGCACCGCACAGGCCGCTCCAACGCCGACGGACGAACCCGTCACGATGCAAACTGATTGGCTCAAATCCATTTCAATCTCCAGTATTTGGGAGGTGAATTCTAAGGCTGCTGTTGCTTAACCGGCCGGTGGTGATGTGGCGTTTCACACGTTGTTGTTAACGCACTGGTGGGTAGGGGCGAATTCGCCGGGGGCAGCCCGGCGGCTACCTACCTTCTTTGCACGGCCAAAGAAGGTAGGCGAAGAAAGGCCGTCCCACTGAACCGCCCCTATCGGGGTACCCTGCGTTACTCGAAGCGATGGGCGCCTGCGGAACTAGTCCGCGCAAAAGACGCGCGGCCGTCGAACAGTCCTCGGCGACACCCCCCATCGCTCCTGCGTTACTCGGCGGTTCAGAAAGGGGGAGCACGTCAACAGCCAAGCCCCAAGCCCCTGTTCGTAGGGCGCAACAAGCGTAGCGCATTGCGCCGAATGATTGGCCGCATGGGGATCGCTAGAAACCGCCCTTATGCCCAATGACCGGCGCGCCTGGCATCCCGGTGGAACGTATTTCTTCACTGTTAACCTGCTGCAACGGCAGGGCAACAATCTGCTCGCCGAACATATTGGTGAAAGATGGAGTCTATCCGCCCAATGGGCGGGCGGGTGTGAGGGAGGCTTGTGTTACGACGATTGATATTTGGCGAAATTCGGCGCAATGCGCTGCGCTTATTGCGCCCTACGCGGGCTGCATGCGCGGTTTGATGAGGGAGGCCAGGCGAAAGCCTGTCCTCTACTCTACCCGTACCCTCTTCTCAATATGCCAAGCCCGACCCCGTCCCCTCAATATCGGCTTCCTGCATCCGAACTGCAAGCGGCTGATTGCCTTGGCTAGCACCTGCTGCTGAAATTTGCTCCTGCTCAGACGGTGCTCTGGTTCAAGAAGCGTGCGCCGGTCCTGTGCACGTGCTGCGGGGCGGTGATGGTGATCGTGAAAACGCGGATTCGCTCGGTGTTCTCCGGACCCATTCCAATTCCGATTCCCACCGAGGCGACGCAGTGACCATGTAGGCACAACGCACCTCGGCAAGTCACGGGCGATCAGCGCTCATAAGCTGAGCCACAGACTCGCCTCGAATCGGGGCACAATGGGCGAATCAACGCGCCCATCGGACACCGCCTGCCGCAACGGCACGCAGCAAGCGGGCTCTCAAGCCCGCGCGCTCCCGGAAAATCTTCCAACCAGGGTAATTCCCGAAGACATATTTTCTGTGCGGCCAGGCCCCACTCCGGGCCGGGCTCGTCCAACAAACGGTTCAGATCGTGGCTCGCTTCGCTCGCACGATCTAACCTTATTCGTTAGACGGCCAATTTTGATCTCGCGCATCACTCTTTGTTTTGTTTTTTAGTTCGGTAAATCCAAGGAACTACAGAAAGAATGAGTAAAGCTATAAGAGTGCTCAGGACGGCGGTCGATTCCCGCCCCATTCCTGCAGCCACGCCGATTGCCGCTGTTACCCATATGCTTGCCGCCGTAGTCAGCCCCCGAGTCTCTACTTCTCTATTTCCCAAAATTATGGCTCCGGCCCCAAGAAACCCCACACCTGCGATTAGGCCTTGCAAGACCCGACTCAAATCTGCGCTTGATGCCCCGGCTTGTTGGGGTATGAGGACGAAGAGTGCTGCCCCTATGGCAACCAGCATGTGTGTTCGCACCCCCGCACTCTTGCCTTGCCGCTCCCGCTCGTATCCCAATAGGCCACCAAGGGCTGCAGCAACTAGAAGGCGCAGTACGATACGTGTAACTTGCGTCGCATCGGGGACATCGGAGAATTCCGACAGCACTGTATTCCATATCTCTTGCCACATGCCCATAGTCCTCATTGTCACTTCTCGTTTTCCGGTACTTCATCTGGGCACTTCACGAGGCCGCCTAAC
>JBJXGQ010000432.1:0-14866 GCA_046160525.1 Burkholderiales bacterium | reverse complement strand
ATGGCAACGGCATCACGAATGCCGAAGCGACCTCCTCACCCGATCCAGGGAAAACCGATCTCATGGCAGCATTACCGGATACCGATCCGCAAGAAACCAACGAATGGTTGGACGCTCTAGATGGCGTGCTCGCCCAGGAAGGCCCGCAGCGCGCGCACTACATTCTGGAGCAACTGGTGGAAAAGGCGCGCCGTTCTGGTGCCTATCTTCCCTATAGCGCCAACACGGGTTACATCAATACGATTCCGGTATCGCAGGAGGCAAGGTCTCCCGGCGATCACGAGTTGGAGCACCGCATCCGCTCCTACGTGCGGTGGAACGCGGCGGCAATGGTATTGCGTGCCAATAAGGATTCCAATGTGGGCGGCCATATCGCGAGCTTCGCCTCGGCCGCGACTTTGTATGACGTGGGCTTCAATCATTTCTGGCACGCGCCCTCGGACAAGCACGGCGGCGATCTCGTATTCGTGCAAGGGCACTCGGCCACGGGCGTATACGCGCGCGCCTTCATGCTGGGGCGGCTCACCGAAGAGCAGCTCAACAACTTCCGGCGCGAGGTGGATGGCAAGGGCCTGTCTTCTTATCCCCACCCGTGGCTGATGCCAGACTTCTGGCAATTCCCCACGGTCTCCATGGGGCTCGGGCCTATCATGGCCATCTACCAAGCGCGCTTCATGAAGTACCTGCAAGACCGCGGCATCCTCGATACGCAAGGCCGCAAGGTCTGGTGCTTTCTGGGTGACGGAGAGATCGACGAACCCGAATCCATGGGGGCCATCGGGGTCGCCGCCCGCGAGAAACTCGATAACCTGATCTTCGTGGTCAATTGCAACCTGCAACGGCTCGACGGGCCCGTGCGCGGCAACGGCAAGATCATCCAAGAGTTGGAGGCGGATTTTCGCGGGGCCGGGTGGAACGTTCTCAAAGTGATTTGGGGCGGCTATTGGGATACGCTCCTGGCGCGCGACACCAACGGCCTGCTACAAAAGCGCATGGAAGAGGCCGTGGATGGCGAGTACCAGACCTTCAAGTCCAAGGATGGTGCCTACGTGCGCAAGCACTTCTTCGGGAAGTATCCGGAACTGGCCGCCATGGTGAGCAACATGACGGACGACGACATCTGGCGGCTGAACCGCGGCGGCCACGACCCGCACAAAGTGTTCGCGGCTTACGCGGCGGCATGCGCCCATCAGGGCCAGCCCACCGTCATCTTGGCCAAGACGATCAAGGGCTATGGCATGGGCGAGGCGGGCGAAGCCCAGAACATCACCCACCAGCAGAAGAAGATGGGCACGCATTCGCTCAAGGCCTTCCGCGACCGGTTCGATCTTCCCATCCCTGACGAGAAACTGGATGAGGTGCCCTTTCTGACCTTCCCCGAGGGTTCACCGGAACTGGAATACATGCGCAAGCGCCGCGAGGCCCTGGGTGGCTATCTCCCCACGCGCAGGCGCAACGGCGATGTGCTTGAAATTCCCGCTCTCTCCGCCTTCGAGCCGCTGCTGAAGAGTTCCGAGGAACGCGAGTTGTCCACCACCATGGCCTATGTGCGCATGCTGGGCATCTTGCTGCGGGACAAGAATATTTCCAAGCGCATCGTACCCATCGTGCCCGACGAATCGCGCACTTTCGGCATGGAAGGTATGTTCCGCCAGCTTGGCATCTGGTCCTCGGTGGGGCAGCTCTACACACCCCAGGACGCCGACCAGTTGATGTTCTACAAAGAGGACAAGCACGGCCAGATTCTGCAAGAAGGCATCAACGAGCCCGGGGCCATGTCTTCGTGGATCGCCGCGGCGACGTCCTATTCGACGCACGGCGTGACGATGATTCCCTTCTACATCTACTACTCGATGTTCGGCTTTCAGCGCATTGGCGACTTGGCGTGGGCCGCGGGGGACCAGCGCGCACGCGGGTTTTTGCTGGGCGCCACGGCAGGACGCACGACGTTGAACGGAGAGGGCTTACAACACGAAGACGGGCACAGCCACCTGCAGGCGGCCACCATCCCCAATTGCATCAGCTACGACCCCACGTTCGCCTACGAAGTCGCGGTCATCATCCAGGACGGCCTGCGCCGTATGTACAAGGAGCAAGAAGACGTCTTCTACTACGTGACGTTGATGAACGAGAATTACACCCACCCCGAAATGCCTGCCGGATGCGAGGCGGGCATCTTGAAGGGGATGTATCTTCTCGGTGAGGCGCGAGGAGGCAAGAAGGAGGCGCGGGTTCAGTTGCTGGGATCGGGTACGATTCTGCGTGAGGTACAGTTCGCGGCGGAGCTACTCGCCAAGGATTGGAAAGTCCTGGCTGATGTGTGGAGCTGCCCGGGTTGGACGCAGTTGCGCCGCGATGGCATTGCGGCTGATCGCTGGAACATGCTACATGCGGAGCAAGCGCCACGGGCAAGTTACGTGGAGCAATGTTTGAAGGGGCGCGCTGGTCCCGTCATCGCCGCCACGGACTACATGCGCAGTCTGGCCGAAGGGATTCGCCCGTGGGTGCCCGCGCGCTACACCGTGCTGGGGACCGATGGGTTTGGGCGCTCGGACACGCGCGAGCAACTACGCCGGTTCTTCGAGGTGGATCGTTATTACGTTACGATTGCCGCGCTCAAGGCGCTGGCCGATGAAGGGACGATTCCCGCGAAGACCGTGACACAGGCGCTGAAAAAGTACAAGATCGACCCTGACAAACCGGCGCCTTGGACGGTCTAGGAAAACACATTAGGGAGACAACGTTGGGTGCAGTGAGAGAAGTACTGGTTCCGGATATCGGCGACTTCAAGGGTATTCCCGTCATCGAAGTCATGGTCAAACCTGGCGACCGGGTGAAGGCGGAGGATTCGCTGGTCACGCTCGAAAGCGACAAGGCCACCATGGATGTGCCCGCTCCCTTCGCGGGCGTGATCCGCGACCTCAAGGTGAAGTTGGGCGACAAGGTGTCCGAGGGCACGTTGGTGGTGACCATCGAGACCGAAGATGCCGCCGCCAGCCCGCCCGCCGCGAAGCCTTCCGCACCCGCCGCCGCAGCCCCTGCGCCTGCGCCCGTGAAGGCCCCCGCGCCCGCACTGCTTGCCGCCACAGCTCCGCCCCCCTCCGTGATTGATGAAAAATCCTTCGCCCGCGCCCACGCAAGCCCCGCCGTGCGGCGCTTCGCGCGCGAATTGGGCGTGGACTTAGGCCAGGTCAGTGGCAAGGGCCCCAAGGGCCGTATTCTCAAGGAAGACATCCAGGAGTTCGTGAAAGGCGCGCTCACCCGCCCCAGTGCCGCTTCTGGAGCGGGTCTGGGCTTCAACCTCCCGGCCATGCCCACGGTGGATTTCGCCAAGTACGGGCCGGTGGAAAGTAAGCCGCTGTCGCGCATCAAGAAGATTTCTGGCGCCAACCTGCATCGCAATTGGGTTTCCATCCCCCACATCACCCAAAACGATGAGATCGATATCACGCAGATGGAGGCCTTCCGCAAGCAGCTCGGCGAGGAGATGCAAGGCGTGAAAATTACGCCCCTCGCCTTCCTGATCAAGGCAGCGGTTGCAGCGCTCAAGCGCTTTCCGCAGTTCAATGCCTCGCTCGCGGCCGGCGGCGAAAGCCTGATTCTCAAACAGTACTACCACGTCGGCGTTGCGGTCGACACGCCCAACGGCCTGGTGGTACCCGTGATACGCAACGCCGATCAGAAGGGAATCGTGCAACTGGCCAAGGAGTTGGGCGAGACCAGCGCGCGGGCGCGCGATGGCAAGTTGGGGCCCGCCGAAATGCAAGGCGGATGCTTCTCCATCTCCAGCCTGGGCGGCATTGGCGGCACGCACTTCACCCCCATCATCAATGCCCCCGAGGTAGCCATACTCGGAGTGGCGCGCTCCGCCACGAAGCCCGTGTGGAAGGATGGGCAGTTCGTGCCGCGCCTGATGTTGCCGGTATCGCTCTCCTACGACCACCGCGTGATCGACGGCGCGGAGGGCGCGCGCTTCATCAGCTACTTGAACAGCGTGCTGAGCGACATCCGCCGCATGATGCTCTAGGCGCGGTTGATTTCCCACAATTCTCGTCCCACTGGCGTTCTCGGTGGGACCTTCGACCCCATCCACTACGGCCATCTGCGCCTGGGGGAGGAGTTGGGGGATGCGCTGGGCCTGGAGCAGGTAAGACTCGTCCCGGCAAAACTTCCTCCCCATCGCGCCGATCCCGAAGTCAGCGCCCAACACCGCCTGGCCATGGCCAGGCTGGCGGCGGCAGGAAACCCGCGCTTCGTGGTGGACGACCGGGAGCTGCGCCGCGAAGGGCCCAGTTACACGGCCGACACCCTGATGGAACTGCGTAAGGAGCTGGGAGACCAAGCTCCTTTATGCCTCATGCTCGGGGTCGATGCCTTCGTGGCCTTGATGACCTGGTCGCGCTGGCGCCAATTATTTGACTTGGCTCACCTCGTTATCGCCACGCGGCCTGGCTATACCCTTGAAGTGGACCAACTCCCCGAGCCCCTTCGCTCCATCACCCAGGGCAAAATTGCCACTGGCTTCGGCACCAAAGCCAGCGGCTGCGTCATCATCCGGGGAATCGCCGCCTTGGATATTTCCGCCAGCAGCATTCGGCAAGCACTCGCGAAAGGCCAAAGTACGCGTTATTTGCTACCCGGTTCGGTTCTCGACTATATTCGGGAACATCATCTATACCGGGGTACGCATGGAGGTTGAGGAACTGAAGCAAATCGTCATTCACGCGCTGGAGGACATCAAGGCCCGCGACATCGTCGCTCTAGACACCCATAAGCTCACTTCCATGTTCGATTATGTGGTGGTGGCCACCGGGGATTCCGCCCGGCAAACCAAGGCCCTGGCCATGAATGTCCACGAAAAAGCCAAGGAAGCCGGGGGACAAGTCATTGGCATGGAAGGGGGGGAAAGCGGAGATTGGGTCCTGGTGGACCTGGGCAGTATCGTCGTGCACGTCATGCTCCCCGCCGTGCGGGAGTACTACAACCTGGAGGAACTTTGGGGCACCCAGGCCACGCGCAGGCCACGCAAGGAGCGCCATGCCCCCAGCGCCCTTAGGCCACCGGCATAAAAAAAACTCAAAATCCCTTCAAAAGGCTTTAAGAATCAGCCGAAATTGCGCGATAACAAGCGTACTACATGAAAGTCCGCATCGTTACCGTGTCAAGCCGAGCACCTCAGTGGATTCAACAAGGATATGACGAGTACGCACGCCGCCTGCCGCGTGAGATGGCGCTCGAACTGGTGGAAGTCAAGCCCGAGCCGCGCAAGGCGGGCTCACCCAGCCTGAAGGAAATCCAGCAATTCAAGAACGCGGAAGCCGCACGCATTCGCCCGGCCCTCGTGGGATTCGAAGCCGTGGTCGCCCTCGATGAAAAGGGCACTGCCTACACCACCATGGCGCTCGCGCAACTGATCAAATCCTGGCAAGAAGACGCAAAGCATGCGGCCTTTATCATCGGCGGGGCGGACGGCCTGGCTGAGGAACTCAAACAAACCGCCCATGTGCGAATGTCCCTGTCCGCCATGACGCTTCCCCACCAGTTCGTTCGCGTGATGCTCGCCGAGCAGCTCTACCGGGCAGCATCCATTCTCGATAACCATCCTTACCACCGGGCCTGACGTGCACCAATTCGAACGCCGGGTCTACCTCGCCTCCCGCAGCTCGCGCCGCCGCGAGTTGCTCAAGCAAATCGGGGTTAACTTCGAGATCTTGCTATTGCGCGAAGGCCCAAACCGGGCCGCCGACGTGGATGAGACTCCCGCCGGAACCGAGTCTCCCGAGGATTATGTGACGCGCGTCGCCCTTGCGAAAGTAGAAGCCGGCTGGGCCCGCTTGATCCAACGGCGCCTGACGCGCTTTCCCGTGTTATCGGCGGACACTACGGTGACCGTAAACGGCGCGATTCTGGGCAAACCCACGGATCGCGAACAAGCGGCGGCCTTCCTGACCTCCCTCTCCGGCGCGTCCCACCATGTCCATACATGCGTGGCGGTGAAGTTCAACCAGCACGCCGAACACTTGGTATCCACCACCGAAGTGACCTTTAGGGAACTCAGCGAAACGGAAATCAGGCAATATATCTCCACGGGGGAGCCCTACGACAAGGCAGGCGGCTATGCCATCCAAGGCCGGGCCGCGTCCTTCATCAGCAAGATCGCCGGTAGCTATTCGGGAGTCGTGGGGCTCCCGCTCTTTGAAACCAGCCAAGTGCTAGGCAAGTTCGGCTTCGACCCATAATCCGGAGGGACCGGGACTAAAAAGGATAACTGGTGACCGACGAGATCCTGATCAATGTGACCCCGCAAGAAACCCGGGTCGCGGTCATACAGCAAGGGGTGGTGCAAGAACTGCACGTGGAGCGTGCGAGCAGCCGGGGACTGGTCGGCAACGTATACCTGGGCGTGGTGAGCCGCGTGCTGCCGGGCATGCAGTCCGCCTTCATCGACATCGGCCTGGACCGTGCCGCCTTTCTCCACGTCGCCGATATCTGGGAGCACAGGCAAAGCGAAGACCCGCGTCCCATCGAGCGCATCCTGCACGACAGGCAGAAGGTCCTGGTGCAGGTCATCAAGGATCCCATCGGCACCAAGGGCGCGCGGCTTGCCACGCAAATCAGCATCGCCGGACGCCTACTGGTCTATCTGCCGCAGGAAACCCATATCGGCATCTCCCAGCGCATCGAGGACGAGGCCGAGCGCGCCCACTTGCGGGAAACCCTGCAAAAACTCCTGGCACCAGAATCCAAGGGCGGCTTCATCGTTCGCACCATGGCGGAGACCGCTGGCGTAAGCGAACTCACCTCCGACATTGGCTATCTACAACGTCTTTGGGGAGATATCGAGGAGCGCTCGCACCATGTGGCCGCGCCCTACTTGCTCTACCAGGACCTGACGCTGAGCCACCGCGTCTTGCGCGACATCGCCAACGAACAGACTTCGCGCATTCTGGTGGACTCGCGCGAGACTTACCAAAAACTGCTGAGCTTTGCCCAGGAGTACACGAGCAGTTTTGCCGAGCGTATCAACCACTACGGGGGCGAGCGCCCTTTGTTCGATCTCTACGGCATCGAAGACGAGATAGAGCAAGCACTCGCTCGCCGTGTTCCCCTTAAATCCGGTGGGTATCTCGTGCTGGATCAGACGGAAGCTCTCACCACGGTGGACGTGAACACCGGGGGTTTTGTGGGCGGGCGCAGCTTTGACGACACCATATTCAAAACGAATCTGGAAGCGGCTCACGTCATCGCGCGCCAGCTACGGCTGCGCAATCTTGGAGGCATCATCATCGTGGACTTCATCGACATGGAGAACGAAAGCCACAAGGAGTCTGTCCTCTCGGAGTTCAAGAAGGCGCTTGCGCTTGACCGCACGCGGGTTACGGTGAACGGCTTCACTTCCCTGGGCCTCGTGGAGATGACTCGCAAGCGCACGCGGGAAAGCCTGGCCCACACGCTGTGCGAACCGTGCGCGACCTGCCAAGGGCGCGGAGAACTCAAGACACCGCAAACCGTGTGTTATGACATCCTGCGCGAATTGCTGCGCGAGGCGCGCCAGTTCAGCGCCAAGGAGTTTCGCATTCTTGCCTCCCAAAAGATCATCGATCTGTTCCTGGACGAGGAGTCGCAAAGTCTGGCCATGCTGGGGGATTTCATCGGCAAGCCCATTTCCTTGCAAGTCGAGACCCTCTACAACCAGGAGCAGTACGACATCGTCCTGATGTAACCTGGCTGTGGGCTCCCTTGCCCGCCCTTCATTTTCGGGCGGCATTTACCGATACCAAAACTGCGCGCGGAAGGGTCCGCAATCCGATGGGAGCATTCATGAGCACGGGAAAGTTTCGGCTAATTACACGCAGCGATTTCGACGGGTTGGTCTGCGCGGTATTACTGCGCCAGTTGGACATGATCGATGACATCCTGTTCGTCCATCCCAAGGATATGCAAGACGGCAAGGTCGCTGTGACGCCCACGGATATCACCACCAATTTGCCCTACGTGCCCGGTGTTCATCTGGCCTTCGATCATCACGCCTCCGAGACACTGCGCAATTCCATCCGGGGGAAGAACCATATCATCGATCCGCACGCGCCTTCGGCGGCTCGTGTCGTCTACGACTACTACGGAGGCCGCGCCAAGTTTCCCGGAATCAACCCGGAAATGATGATGGCGGTGGACAAGGCCGACTCTGCACAATACTCTGGCGAGGAAGTCCTGAAACCCGCCGGGTGGGTTCTTCTTAACTTTCTGATGGATGCCCGCACGGGCTTGGGCCGCTTTCGCGAATTCCGCGTCTCCAACTACCAGTTGATGATGGACCTCATTTCCTACTGCGCGGATCATGGCATCGATGAAATTCTCGCGCTGCCTGACGTCAAGGAGCGCGTGGATCTGTATTTCCAGCATGAGACCAAGGCGCGCGAACAAATTCTGCGGTGCACATCCGTCTATCAAAATGTGGCCGTCCTGGATTTGCGCGAAGAAGATCCCATCTACGCCTGCAACCGGTTCATGATCTACGCCTTGTTCCCGGAGGCCAACGCTTCCATTCACGTGATATGGGGATTGAAGAAACAAAACACCGTTCTCGCCACCGGCAAGTCCATTCTCAATAAGACCTGTACCAGCGATATCGGCGCGCTGATGTTGCAACACGGAGGCGGCGGACATGAAGCGGCAGGCACTTGCCAGCCGGAGAACAACCAAGCGGACCGGGTGCTGCGCGAAGTGGTGGACCAACTAAACGCCGAGGACTTGGCGCGCCTTCGCCCCAAGTCGAAGCATTACGCGTAGGGCTACCTATATGGCTTGCAGAGCGGGTTTCTTGTGAGGTGTTTTGCGAGCCCCAGTTTGATTCCCCTCGTTTAGCAGGTAATCCACGAGGTCTTCCTCGGACAGCGGCTTGCTGTAGTAATAGCCCTGAACTTCGTCGCAGCCTTGCTGCACCAGGAATTCCGCTTGGGCGAAATTCTCCACGCCTTCGGCCACGACCGTAAGTTGCAGGCTGTGGGCCATGTTGATAATGGTGCGGGCAATGGCACAGTCGCTCGCATCCCCTGGCACTCCCCGAATAAACGAGCGGTCGATCTTCACGCAATCGAGCGGCAGGCGCTTCAAGTAAGCGAGCGAGGAATAACCCGTACCGAAGTCATCCACCGTGAGATGGACGCCCATCTTCTTGAATTCGCCAAGCAGCTTCATGGCTTGATCCGGGTCATGCATCACGGTGCTCTCGGTGATCTCCAACTCAAGCCAATGTGCTTCGATCTGGGCTCGGGCGAGGGAGTCGCGAACGTCGTTCAAAAGCGAAGCTTGCACGAACTGGCGGGCGGAAAGATTCACCGCGACGCGAAGCGGGGGGAGTCCCATGTCTTGCCAAGCGCGGCGGTGCAAGCAAGCGGTTCGAATGGCCCAGGCGCCGATATCGACGATGAGTCCCGTCTCCTCCGCCAAGGGAATAATCTTGTCCGGCGGAACCATCCCAAACTCCGGATGCTTCCAGCGCAGCAGCGCTTCGAGCCCCACGATCTTTCCAGTGCGAGGGTCGGCTTTGGGTTGGTAATGTAGCGAGAGTTCGTCCCGGCTCAGCGCATGGCGTAGCGCGGACTCCAGTTCCAGCCGCTCGAACGAGTGTTCGTTGATATGTTTTGTGTAGAACTGGTAGGTATTCTTACCGAGTTCCTTGGCGCGGTACATGGCGATATCGGCATGCTTGAGCAAGGTCTGGGAATCCTCGCCATGTACGGGGTAAACGCTGATACCGATGCTCGCCGTGACGTGGAATTCGCCGCCTTCGAGCGCCATCGGTTTTGTCACCTCCGCGAGAATCTTGTCGCATACGATGTTCACGGACTTCAAGCTTCCCAACTTGCCCATCAATACGACAAATTCGTCACCCCCTTGGCGGGCCACCATCGCAGTGCCATTCGTGCAGGCCGCAAGGCGCGATCCCACCTCCTTCAGCAGGCGGTCACCGGCCTCGTGGCCGAGGGTATCGTTGATGTTCTTGAAGCGGTCGAGGTCCAGGAACAATACGGCCACGCGTTCTTGCGCGGCCCTGGCTTGGCGTATCGCATCCTCGAAACGCTCGGAAAATAGCAAGCGGTTAGGCAGTCCCGTCAAGGGGTCGTGGGTAGCGGAGAACCGCAACACCTCCTCGGCCTGCCTGCGCTTCCTGACTTCCCGGTGCACGAGATAGAACACGAAGCACAGCAAGGCGATGTTGAAACCCGTTGCGACGTAAGTGCTGGCCTTACTGACGCCAAAATTCTCTCGAACTTGCGCGGTGCGCTGGAGTAACACCGCCTCCTCGGCTTTTGTCATGGCCGCTAGTTGTTCGAACATGCGGTCCAGCAGGCGGGCATTGGTATTGGAGCGGACTTCCTTGAGCGCCGCCGCCTCGCCGCGAGCGCCGTGGATCTCTTCGATTTTTCTGTAGCGTTCGCTGGCGGTGCCGATCAGTCCGCCAAAATCGCGCAGCCCCTTCACATCCAAGCCAGCGCCCGCGAACTTCTCCAGTTCGCCCAGGGCAACCCTCGCCTCGCTCAGTTCCTCTTGCGCCTGGCGTAAATGGATCGTATTCCCGCGCAAAATATAGCTTCTATGGGCACTTTCCAGTGCATCGAGACTGGTACGTATGCGCTTTAGGCGTTCGAGAGATTGCAGGTCATTCTCGACCGAACCCGATGTCAGCACGACGGAATCCATCGCCTGGTAGGAAATCACCGAGTTGCCCGCCAAAACGACAGCCGCGGCAACCAAGCCCGCCAGGAATTTTCCGGATACCGCGAATTTCAATTTTGACCTCACCCGCGCTTTTCGCGCCCTGATCCGTGAAGGCCGGGGCCTCGCGAACTGACAAACAACTTGAATTAGTTCTATGCGAGATGGATGCGCAAGTCATATACCACGGCTCGCGCGGAGGGAGGTGTCCCGTGGAAAATCTAGGACGGCCCTAGGCGGTTCAAGTTTTCCCGCACCTTCTCCAAGGTGGTGCGCAGATGCAGCAGGCGCGCGCGCTCCTGTTCCACGATATGCGCCGGGGCACGTTCGGTGAAGCTCGCGTTGGATAGCTTGCCCTCAATCCTGGCGATATCGGTTTCGAGCTGAGTGGACTCCTTCGTAAGACGCTCGCGCTCGGCCGCCCGGTCGATCTCGATCTTGAGCATGAGCCGAAGATCTCCCACCACCAGGACGGGAGAATCAGCGGCGGGTAAGTCGGATCCGACGCAAGCGACCTCGCTCAGCTTCGCGAGGAACTTCACGTAGGGCAGGATGGCCCCAAGCGCCTGCGCATCGCCGGCAACCAACAGCGGCACCCGCAAGGCGGGAGAAATATTCATTTCCCCACGCAGGGTGCGGCACGCGTTGATGATGTCTTTCACCTGCGCGATGCGGGCTTCGGCGTCGCGGTCAACATTGCGCGGCTCGGCTTTTGGGTAGGGTGCGAGCGACACGCTATCGCCTTTCTTGCCCGCCAGCGGAGCGACTTTCTGCCACAGTTCCTCGGTGATGAAAGGGATGACAGGGTGTGCCAAACGCAGGATGGCCTCCAACACGCGCAATAAGGTACGCCGCGTACCGCGTTGCACAGCTTCGGATCCCTCATTGATCTGCACCTTGGACAGTTCCAGGTACCAATCGCAATACTCGTCCCAGGCAAACCGGTAGATGGCGTTGGCCACGTTGTCGAGGCGGTACTCTGTAAATCCTTTCTCGATCTCCGCTTCGGCCTGCTGCAAAACACTCACGATCCACTTGTCGGCAACGGAAAACTCCACGGGCAGACTCTCGTCCAACCCGCAGTCCTTGCCCTCCGTGTTCATGAGGACGTAACGCGTCGCGTTCCACAGCTTGTTACAGAAGTTTCGGTAACCTTCGCAGCGCTTCAAATCGAAGTTGATGTTGCGGCCCAGGGTCGCGTAAGCGGCCATGGTGAAGCGCAAGGCGTCCGCACCATAGGCGGCGATGCCTTCGGGAAATTCCTTGCGGGTCTTCTTCTCGATGCGCGGCGCGTCTTCCGGTTTGCGCAGGCCCGTGGTGCGCTTCTTCAGCAACTGCTCAAGCGCGATACCGTCGATGATGTCCACGGGATCCAGCGTATTACCCTCGGACTTGGACATCTTCTTGCCTTCCGCGTCGCGGATCAGGCCGTGGATATAGACATGCTTGAAGGGTACGCGGGCGGTGAAATGGGTGGTCATCATGATCATGCGCGCCACCCAGAAGAAGATGATGTCGAATCCCGTCACCAGCACCGATGAGGGCAAATACAAATCGTAGGCGGCTTGGTCCTCGCCCTTGGGGCTGGGCCATCCCAGGCTCGAATGGCACACCAGGGCGGAGGAAAACCAGGTGTCGAGGACATCGGGATCTCGTCTCAGTGAGGCGTGAGGCGCGAGGCGTGAGGCGTATTTCAACCGTACTTCGTCTTCGCTACGACCCACGTATAGGTTACCGGCATCGTCGTACCATGCTGGTATCTGGTGGCCCCACCACAGTTGGCGCGAGATGCACCAATCCTGGATGTTGTTCAGCCACTGGTTGTAGACGTTCACCCAGTTATCCGGAAAGAACTTGACCTCGCCGCGTTCGACGACTTCCAGTGCCACTCCGGCGATGGACTTGCCGGGAAAGTGCGTGCCTTCGGGCGCGGGTTTGGACATGGCCACAAACCACTGGTCCGTCAGCATGGGTTCAACCACCTCGTTGGTGCGGGCACAACGCGGCACCATCATCTTGTGGGGTTTTACCGCCTCGACCAACCCCAGGGCTTCGAGATCGGCCACCACGCGCTTGCGCGCAACGAAGCGGTCCAATCCGCGATAGGGTGCGGGCGCGTTCTCGTTGATGCTGGCTTGAAGCGTCAGCACGTTGATCACGGGCAACTGGTGGCGCTGTCCCACCTGGAAATCGTTGAAATCGTGCGCGGGTGTGATCTTCACGCAACCAGTGCCAAACTCCTTGTCCACGTAGCTGTCCGCGATGACCGGAATGCGCCGGTTGCACAGCGGCAGTTCCAATTCCTTGCCGGCGAGATCCGTGTAGCGCGCATCCTCTGGATTCACCGCAACCGCGGTATCTCCCAGCATGGTTTCGGGCCGCGTGGTGGCCACCACCACGAACCCCTTGCCGTCCACCCTGGGATAGCGGATGTGCCAGATCTTGCCATCTTCTTCTTCGCTCTCCACCTCGAGATCGGAGACGGCAGTGCCAAGCTTCGGATCCCAGTTGACGAGCCGTTTGCCACGGTAGATCAAGCCTTGTTCGTACAGGCGCACGAAGGTCTCGATCACCACGGGCGATAGTTTGGCGTCCATGGTGAAATACTCGCGCCGCCAATCGCACGAGTCTCCTAGCCGGCGCATCTGGCCGGTGATGGTGGAACCCGATTCCTCCTTCCACTCCCACACTTTCTCGTTGAATTTTGCCCGTCCTAGCGCATGGCGGGATGTGCCTTGCGCTTCCAGTTGCCGCTCCACCACGATTTGGGTTGCAATACCCGCGTGGTCCGTACCGGGCAGCCACAAGGTATTGTGGCCGCGCATGCGGTGGTAGCGCGTGAGCGCATCCATGATGGTTTGGTTGAAGGCGTGTCCCATGTGCAAAGTACCCGTCACGTTGGGCGGGGGCAATTGCACGCAGAAAGAAGGCTTGGAGGAATGGTAGGCCGCGTTGAAGATGCCGCGCGATTCCCATATCGGATACCAGCGCCGCTCGATCTGCGAGGGCTCGAAGCTCTTGGAAAGTTCCATGAAGGGGGTGAAACGAAAGGAGCGGCGAGTATAGCCTAGGGGTTCACCGGGCTAGGTTTGCGCGGGCTTGGCGAGGTCGTGGGTGTGAATTTCATAACCCCGGTCACGATAAAAGCGAAAGCGCGCGCGCGCCGCCAGCTTGGCGTCTTCATCGAACCCCACGATTTCGATGAGGCGCTCGAAGCGGCTAAAGACATGGGAACAATCGGCGCTGAAATTCACCAGCACTTGCTCGTGCACCACGGGCTCGGCAACGTGATCGACGATGATGGGGGTGACGCTCGCGCGCTTGCCGGCCGCACGGCAATGGGGCAAGAAACCAGTGGCCGGTTGCGTCCACAGATAACGGCCCGCCTTCTCCGTGCCTTCCTGGTTCTCAGTCAGGACAAAGAGCCGCGTGTTTTGGCGCATGGCCTTGGCGCCCAGAGTGGCCAGGGTAGCAAGCCGGTTTTCCGAGTTGATGTAGAAATCAATGCGCGTCATCGCGGGGTGCTACGCGCATTTGCGAATGAGATAGTTCGTAAGCAACGGTACCGGCCTGCCGGTGGATCCCTTGTCCTTGCCCGAGCGCCACGCTGTACCCGCGATGTCTAGATGAGCCCACTTGAATTTCTTGGCGAAGCGAGACAGGAAACACGCCGCCGTAACGCTTCCCGCCGGGCGCCCGCCCACATTGGCGACATCCGCGAAGGGACTCTTGATTTGTTCGTGATAGTCATCCCACAGCGGCATGTGCCAGGCCCGGTCCCAGGAGTCCATGCCGGCATCGAGAAGTTCCTTGGCGAGCGCATCGTCATTGCTATATAGCCCGGTAGCGACACCGCCCAGGGCCACGACGCAAGCGCCTGTAAGTGTCGCGATGTCGATCACGGCCTCCGGTTGGTAGCGTTCGGCGTAGGTGAGGGCATCGCACAGGACGAGACGGCCTTCGGCGTCCGTGTTGAGAATTTCAATGGTCTGCCCTGACATGCTGGTCACCACGTCGCCCGGCTTGATGGCGTTGCCGCCCGGCATGTTCTCGCAGGTGGGAATAAGGCCCACGACATTGATGGGTAATCGCATGTGCGCCACGGCCTTGAGCGTACCCAGGACGCTGCCGGCTCCCGACATGTCGT
>JBJXGQ010000431.1:0-2730 GCA_046160525.1 Burkholderiales bacterium | reverse complement strand
GCACCTATAACGGCGCGGCGGATACGCTTCTGGGCAATGCAACATTGCCAGTCTCCTTGACTGCGGGGGCCAGTGCGGTGCTCACAATTCCGGTGACGGGCAAGCTCCCCTTCCGCGATGCGCCCATTCACCTTTGGATCGATAGCAGGCAGGCAGTCACCGAACTTGGCGAGGATAACAATCTCGGATCAAGCGCGGCAGCTTACGAAATCAAGCCAAGCGTAGGGGAGTTGCAACCGCAGCTGAAATGGTATTGGCAATCGAGTCCCAATTTTCCGGGTGTTAAGCAGGTGGAATCCGGAATCGTGGTCGTGCAGGTCAATGACGACAATGGCGACGGCAAGACCGACGAAAACGATAACCCGGATGTCGCCTTTATTGCTTACGACGGTTCTGTTTCCGAAGGCGTGTTACGCGTCGTAAGCGGCCGCGATGGGACCGAAATCCTGAGTCTCAAGGCCCCTGGCGGAGTGCGTCTTTCTGGATGGCCAGGGTTCGCGGCGGCAGACATCGACCGTGATGGGAAAGTCGAATTTCTAATTTCCACCATGACCGGGCAACTCGCCGCTATCAGTCATACCGGCGCCCTGAAGTGGGTGAGCAATGTTAGCCCGGCCTACAGCGCACAACCCTATGGAGGTGGCGCGAGCATCGCCGATCTGGATGGCGATGGTAGTCCTGAGATTCTATTCGGCCGCCACGTTCTACGTGCCAACGGGTCACTGTGGTGGCAGGGTAGCGGGACCTTCACGGGCGCCAAGGTCGGGATGAACTCTATCGCGGCGGACCTGGATCTGGACGGAAGTCCAGAGGTGATCGTTGGCGCGTCGGCGTACAGCGCACAGGGCACGTTGCGTTGGCAGAACAGCACCGTGGGCAATGGTTACGCCGCCGTGGGCAACTTCAACTCCGATCCTTATCCCGAGATTGTCGTGGTGGCAGGCGGGGCTAGGGTGTTCATGCTGAACCGCTTAGGGACGATCATCTGGGGGCCGGTGTCCGTGCCCGGCGGCGGCGAAGGAGGCGCGCCAACGATCGCGGACATGGATGGCGATGGCGTGCCGGAGATCGGTGTGGCGGCGGGTGTCCGCTATGCCGTGTTCCGGGCCGGCGGGAGCATTGCGTGGACGGCAGTGATCAATGACAGCAGCAGTAGCCAAACCGGAAGCACCGTATTCGATTTCGACGGCGACGGACGCGCCGAGGTCGTATTCGCGGACCAGACCTTAGCCCGCATCTTCGATGGCCGCACTGGAGCAATCTTGCACACAATACCCCACTCCAGCGCAACAGCGGGCGAGCACCCCGTGGTGGCCGATATCGATGGCGATGGCCACGCGGAGTTGCTCATCGCTTCAAGCACACTTTTTGGCGGAATTTACGCCGGAGTAAGAGCATTTCAGAGCGTCAACAATACTTGGACAAGCGCTCGTCCCATGTGGAATCAGTACGCCTATCACGTCACCAATGTGAACGAGGACGGCTCCATCCCCTTGGTGGAGCAAAACAGTTGGCAGGCGCATAACACTTACCGGGCAAACGTAGGTAAGCCCATGTATTCTTGTGTGGCGCCCATCGCGCTACTGACGGAGGATTTCAACGACGGCGGCGCGGACGGCTGGTTGCCGCTGGCAGGAAGTGGGAGCACCCCGGGCAGCGTATCGAACGGCGAATACGTGCGTTCGGGGAGTGGCGCATCCTACGTCGGCGATACGGCGTGGACCGATTACACCGTGAAAATACGAATGCGTTTCCCAAGTGGCGCCACCAACAGCGCGGGCTTGGTCCTGCGTGCGCGCAGTGCGAGCGAGTGGTACTCCGTGCGCATCAAGACCGGCCAAATTCAGTTGGTGAAGTCCGCGAGCGGAAGTATTCAAGTCGTGCAGCAGGCAAGCGTGTCCTTATCGACCGATCCGCAGTTCTGGCATGCGCTTAACCTCGAAGTGGTTGGAAACACTTTGAGAGCTTATCTGAACGGAAAACTGTCGATCGACTACACGGGCTTGGCTTGGTCCAATGGTGCCGTGGGGACCGAGCAAGACGCGGTGCTCGCCCACTACGACGATTTGAGCGTGGCCACCTATGCACCGCCCTACGCGCACGATGCAACCGCATCTTATTTGCGCGTTCAGGATGGCGGCCTCGGCCAAGTCTCGGCCTTCACCGTGCGTGTGGGAAATGCCGGTAACTTGGATCTGAGCAACGGCATGCGCGTTGGCTTCTACAGCGGTGACCCTGGTGCTGGGGGCGTCATGCTGGGGAGCGCGCTGACCACCACTCGCATCCGCTCCGGCCAGTTCGAGGACGTGGTCCTCTCCTACACCGCGGACATCGCCGCCCTATCTGAGTTGGTGGCGGTGGTGGATGACTTGGCCAAGATCAGCGAATGCGACGAAACCAACAACCGGGTGAGCCTGGGTCTGGCCACGGTGCCAGGGGTGTTCAACTTGCAGGTGAGCACGGACCAGCCTACCTATGGTGCCAATACGGACGTAATCGTCGCGGGAGTGGTTAGCAACGTGGGAAGCCTGGACCGAAACGCGACGCTTCGTTTCTCCATCGAGACCGCCGATGGCCTGGAAAACGTTCAGGCACTTAATACGGTCACCGTGGGAGCCATCCCACGCTCGGCCTCCCAGAGCGTGCCCGCAGTCTGGAACACCGGCGATACCTTCGCCGGGGCATATCGCGTAAGAGCCGAGTTGGCCGGCGCGGACGGAAACCCGCTTG
>JBJXGQ010000430.1:0-20147 GCA_046160525.1 Burkholderiales bacterium | reverse complement strand
CACCGCCTCCTCAAGGATTTTTCGGATCTCCGCCTCCGTGCTCCATCCATGCTTGGCTGCGCGCAATTTGAGGGCGCGATGGATTTCTTCGGGTAGATTACGGACAGTGACCACAGCCATTTGGCGTCACCCATCAGATTGAACGACCGATGATATCATCGACCAAACTGGACCTGTTCACCTTAGCCAGACGACATCACCCTAGCGGCTGGCGAATGCGCCAAATCCTCCTAATCGCCATCCCGGTCCTCAATGCCCCTGAAAATAGAAACCGGCCACGCCACCGCCACGGGCGTTCGCCCCCATAACGAAGATTTCACGGGCATGGTCACGCCTGGCGGCGAGGAACTCGCGCGCAAGGGTGCCCTCGTTGCCATCGCCGACGGTGTGTCGGGCCACGCGGGCGGGCGCGAGGCGGCGGAGTACACGGTGCGCGGGCTGCTTACGGACTACTACGCAACGCCCGACACGTGGGAGACCTCCGTGTCATTGGAGCGCGTGCTGGAGGCCATCAATCGCTGGGTGATTGCGCAAGCGCAATTGCGGCGTGAGGTCGCGGGCATGGCCACGACGCTGACCGCCATCGTCTTTCGCGGGCGGCGCGCGGTGTGGGCTCACGTGGGCGACACGCGCGCTTACTGCTACCGCAAGGGCGAGTTGAAGCAACTCACCGTGGATCACGTCTGGGACCGGCCCGATATGTCCCACGTGCTCACGCGCGGCATTGGCCTGGATTCGCAAGTGCGCGTGGACTTCGGCGACGTGCCCTTACAAACCCATGATCGTTTCATGTTGTGCTCCGATGGGGTGTGGGGGCATCTGAACGCGGAACGAATCTCGCAACTGGCGGGGGCGGAATCCTCCCCTCAAGGTTTGGCGGACGCGCTGGTCGCACAGGCGCTAAAACAAGGCTCTCAGGACAACGCCAGCGCCATCGTGGTGGACATCGGCGAACTGCCAGAAGACTCCCTCGGCGAAGCGTTGGCCAGCTTGACCCGGCTGCCGGTTCCTTCGGTCTTGAGCCCCGGCATGCAGATCGATGGGTTTCGTGTCATCGATACGCTGCGCCGGAACACCACGAACATCCTCTACAAGGTGGAGCAAATGGCCACGGGCCGGCTCTGCGTCCTCAAGACGTTGATACCCGAGCGCGCGGAAGATCCGGCGGAACGCAAACAATTGGCCCACGAGGAATGGATCGCGCGCCGGGTGGTCGCGCGCTTTTTTCCGCAGGTCATTCCCCTCGATACGGAGCAACGCAGCGCGCTCTACTTCGTGCAGACCTGGCACGACGGGCACACCCTCGCACAAGCCCTCGAAGCAGGGCGCCACTTCACCATACCGGATTTGTTATCCATCGCCATCAAGCTAGCGCGCGGCGCGGGCGCGCTGCACCGCCGCTCGGTCATTCACCGCGACATCAAACCGGAGAACATTCATCTGGGAGAAGACGGCGAAGTTCGCATCCTGGATTTCGGCGTGGCCGAATCGGGTTTCGCCGCGGGTATTCTTTCCTCGCGCGCGGGCACGCCGAGTTTTCTGGCGCCTGAACTGTTTACCGGTGCACCGGCCAGCGCCCAGACGGATCTCTATGCGCTAGGTGTCACGCTGTACTACGCGCTGGCCCGGCGCTATCCCTACGGCGAGATCGAGCCCTTTCAGCGCCCGCGCTTCGGCGAGCCCGTGCCGCCCACGCGTTACCGGCCGGACATACCAGCGTGGCTGGAGAACATCGTGCTCAAGGCCGTATCGAAGGAACAGCGCTTCGAAACGGCGGAGGAATTGTTGCTCGCCTTGGAGCGCGGCGCGGCCCGGCCGCTGGAACCACCCAGGCCAACGCCGCTTGCGCAACAGGATCCGGCAACCCTATGGCGGGCCGTGGCACTGCTGTCCCTGGTAGTGAACGCGCTGTTGATTTACTGGTTGTTAGTCGTTGCGTAGAGCCAGATCTCGCTGCACGGCATCCCTGGCATCGCTGAGCGCCGCCACCAGATTCTCGCTTCCCAAGATCGCGGCGAACCCAGAACGCGCAATGAGCGATGCGGGTTGCTGTTGCAGTCCGCAGAGCATGAGCCGGCCGCCTTGTTTATCGATCAAGCCGTGCAGGGTGCGCAAGGCTTCCTCCCCCGTCGTGTCCAGATTCAACAGGCCGGACATTTCGAGTACAGTGAACTTCGGGCGCTCGCGCTTGGGATCGAGCAAGCCTTCGAGTTTGCTGACGGTGCCGAAGAACAAGGACCCGTTGATGCGATAAGCCTCCACGCTGCGATGAGGCAAACCCTCCAAGTCCTCTTCCGATTCTTCGATGGGTTCGACTCGTGTGAGGCTGGAGATGCGCGTAATGAAGAACAAGCAAGCCAGCGCCAAGCCCACCTCCACCGCCACCGTCAGATCGACCACTACCGTGAGTATGAAGGTTGCGAGCAAAATGATGCGGTAGTTGTTGGAGAAGTTCTTGAGCCGCGCGAATTCGTGCCATTCCCCCATGTTGTAGGCGACGAACATCAAAATGGCGGCGAGCGCCGCGAGGGGAATGTTCGCCGCCAGCGGCGCGGCGATCAGTATGATGACGAGCACCACCGCGGCATGTACGATTCCCGCGATGGGCGAGGTTGCGCCACAGCGAATGTTGGTGACGGTGCGCGCGATGGTGCCGGTGGCGCAAAAGCCGCCGAAAAGCGGAGCCGCGATGTTAGCCACGCCCTGGGCCATGAGTTCCTGGTTGGGATCGTGCCGTTCTCCAGTCATGGAATCCGCCACGCGTGCGCACAACAGCGACTCGACGGCACCCAGCAAGGCGATGGTGAGCGTGGGCGCAAACAGCAGCTTTACGGTTGCCCAGTGGAAATCCGGCAAGGCGAAGCCCGGCAACGTGGTGGGAATGCCACCGAAGCGCGAGCCGATGGTTGCTACGTCCAGATGTAACCACGTCACGGCCAGCGTTCCGGCCAACAGCGCGACAATGGTGCCGGGCACGCGCGACATGAGCCGGTAGGGCAACTTGCGCGACTCCGTATAAGTCTTGGGCCAAAGTACCACGATCGCCAAACATCCCACGGCGAGCATCAACGTCACCGGATCGAGCGTGGTGCGTAACTCCCAGAGCGAATGAAGTTTGGCGAAGAAGTCGGCCGGAACGCTGTCTGCTTTCAACCCCAGGAAGTCCTTCACCTGGGATAACCCGATGAGCACCGCGATCCCGTTGGTGAAGCCGATGACGATGGACACGGGGATGAGCCGAACGAGGCTGCCCACGCGCAGCATGCCCATCATGAAAAGAATCGCGCCGGCAAACATCGTGCACAGCAGAAGATTCGCTACTCCATAGCGCTCCACAATGCCGTACACGATGACGATGAAGGCGCCCGCGGGCCCGCCGATTTGTACCGATGATCCACCCAGCGCGGAGATGAGAAAACCCGCGACGATAGCGGTAAAAATTCCTGCCTCGGGTTTCAATCCCGATGCGATGGCAAACGCCATCGCAAGAGGCAAGGCCACCACACCCACCGTCACGCCTGCGGAGATATCGGAGAATAACTTGCCGCGGTTGTAGTCCTTGAGACTGTCGAGCAGGCGCGGACGGAAATAGGGCGGCGCAAACATCATCTTACGAAACTCCGTTTGCCCCTGTATGAGCGCTGGGCTCGCGCAATATTGCTGGGCGGGCGAAGCTACGCGATCAAGATAGGATTGCCCGGCGAGCCCGTAGCCCCCTTGACGGGCACGGGGCTGAAGAAAACCGCCCCCGCCCAGATTCCGTCCTTGACCGGCCCCTCGAAATTCAGATTCTCGAACATGAACACGCCGTTCATGGTGAGCAAGAGATGATGGCAAGGAAAATTCAGCTCGCGGTCCGGGTTCGGAATCACTTCCACACCCCAGTTATCCGCGCCCACCATGCATGCGCCTTTGTCCACGAGCCACTTGCACGCATCCAGGCCCACACCCGGCTCGCCATCGTAGTACTTCTTGTTCTCCACTACCATCCACTGGTCGCCCCAGCCGCTTCGCACCAAGGCCACGTCGCCTTCTCTGAACTCCGCCTCGCTCATCTGCTGCCGTTTGAGCGCTTCCTTCAAATCTTGCACGCCGATTTCCTCGCCGCGTTCGAGATTGCGGCCCTTGAACCCCTTCACGTCAAAGATGACGGCGCGGGTGACGAAGGGTTTGACGTGTTCCACGCCCAGTTTCTTCATACCGAAGGCTCCATGCACCTCCGAGGCATTGAAGCCGTTGTAGTAGAGCTTGCCGGAATTATCGTGCGGGCCCTTGGTTTCCACGCCTATGTGCGCGAGGCCGTCGAACTGCGAGCCCACCTGCCCAATTTCCGCGCATAGATATTCTTCGTTGGCGATGAGCTTATTGCGCCCGGCGGGCCCGTAAAAGGGTGCGCTGGGAATTTTGAGGTTCCAGCCGCGCGTGCCAAAGAAGGGCATCCCGGCTTCGTAGGTGCGCCCGAGACTGTAGACCTTTCCACTCCTGATGAGGCTTACCGCCTCAAGCACTTTTTGCGGGCTCATCATGTTGGATGCCCCGGCTTGGTCTCCCGCGCCCCAGCGCGAGGGAAACCAAGTCTCCGTCATGGGCCACCCCGCCGGTGGCGGCGCCGATTCGGCCGTTGCGCCTGGCAACGAAGCGGCAGAAGCCAATGCTCCCAATCCCGCGATTTCCAAAAACCGGCGGCGTCCTTGATCCGTCTCACTGTCTTCGCTCACGATATCTCCCCCTTATCCATCATCCCAAAGGAACATCAGACCTTACCGTCTAGTAATACCCGAGAATCACATCCTCTGTTGCGAGGACTGTGACCTTCCCCCCTTCCTCGCGCGCCGCCATCACCCGCACCGTATACAAGTGCATCATCCCGCCCGAGCAAGGCGGCAAATAGGCGCCGGGCTCGTCCGTGCCGCGATGGGCCTCGATGACATACATGCGATCGGAGGGAAGCTGAAAGGTGTGTCCAGGGATGGAGGGCACCATGACCCCCGTGGCCCCTTCGGAGACTTGCAACCCCACACGCCCGTGGCCGCCGTTGTTGAGCGCCTTGTCGGTTTTGTCGCTGAACTCAAGAAGAATGCGATTCGTGCCTTCTGGCAAGCGGCCCACGGCAAGCCTGGGTGAAGCGCCATTGCCGCCATCGCGCTTGCATTGCTGGCCTTCTGGCACCGTCTGATTGCGCCAGCGCAGATCGCTGACGATCACGCCGAAATCGTTCGCGTGACAAAGGCTTGGTATGAGGCACAGCCACCACAGCAACTTTTGCATAAAAAAACCTCCTTAAGCCGATTCCCCTCCCACCGCCCCCGGGCGCCATTTGAGCAAACGCACCTCCGCGATGGAAACGATCTTATCAAGAACCAGCGCACACAATGTCAAGACGACCACGCCCGCGAATACCGTGTTGATGTCGAACACGCCTTCGGCCTGCATGATGAGATAACCGATGCCGCGCGCGGACCCCAGGTACTCGCCCACCACCGCCCCCACGAAAGCCATGCCCACGGAAGCGTGCAAGCTGGAAAACACCCAAGCGGTGGCGCTCGGCAAATACACATGCCGTAGCAACTGCCGCTTACTGGCGCCAAGCATGCGCGCGTTGGCCACCACTATTGGATTCACATCCCGCACGCCGTTATACACGCTGAAAAAAACGATGAAGAACACGATGGTCACGCCGAGCAATACCTTGGACCAGATGCCCAAACCGAACCACACGGCGAAGATCGGCGCGAGGATAACGCGCGGCATGGCATTGACGGCCTTGATGTAGGGGTCGCACAAAGCAGAGGCAAAAGGATTGAGCGCCAGCCACAGTCCCACGCCAAGACCCAGCAAGGTGCCGATGACGAAGGCCAGCAGCGTTTCCAGCAACGTCACACCCAGATGGGGATAAATTTTTCCGCTGGTGAACCACGCAACGATGCGCTGCCCCACTTCCAAAGGCGTACCAAAGAAAAACGGCGGCAGGATTTCGCGCGCGGTGAGGACGTGCCAAATCAAGATGAGCACCACGAACAACCCAATCTGGCTCGCGCGTAATAGAAGAGGAGAGGGAGGACTCATTTATCGATCTTTTCGTAATTCATGACACCTTCTTTCCCTCACCCTCGGTCCCTCTCCCGGAGGGCGAGGGAAGTAAATAGCCCTTCTCCCGCCGGGAGAAGGGTTGGGATGAGGGAAATGACCTTGAATAAGTCTCATGAATTTAGGAATCCTCCATAACGAACGCAGCTAGCCTACAAACGCACTTACCGGTGTTCGCGTTGTTCTCGGTGCCTCTGTGTCTCGGTGCCTCTGTGTCTCTGTGCCTCTGTGGTGGGGTTCTTGGGTTCATGACCGCTGCTGTTGATAAGCCTTCAGCACCTGCTCGCGCAAGCAGTCCCAGATCTCGCCGTAGATCTTGATGAACTGGGGATCCAAGCGAATCTCGGATACGTCGCGGGGGCGCGCAAGATCCACCTTGAATTCCCCCACGAAGCGCGCGGCCGGGCCAGCCGAGAGCACCACGACACGGTCGGCGAGCGCGATGGCTTCCTCCAGATCGTGCGTCACGAAGAGCACGGACTTTCGGTCCTGGGACCACAGCGACAACAACTCGTTTTCCATGAGGGCGCGGGTTTGCACGTCAAGCGCGCTGAAGGGTTCGTCCATGAGCAAGATCTTGGGGTCGCGTATGAGTACCTGCGCCAGCGCCACGCGCTTGCGCATCCCGCCGGAAAGCTCATGCGGATACTTATCCATGTGCCCGCCCAATCCCACACGCTTGAGCCATTCCTCGGCGCGCACCGCGGCTTCCTCCGGCGCAACCCCGCGAAAATCCAGTCCGGCCGCCACATTGGAAAGCGCGCTGCGCCAAGGAAACAGTGCGTCGCTTTGAAACATGTAGCCCGCATCGCGGTTCAACCCCTTCAATGGCTGGCCGCCCACACTGACCGATCCCGAGGCGGCGGTGATGAGCCCGGCAGCGGCGTTGAGTAACGTGGATTTACCGCAACCGGTGGGGCCCACTAAACACACGAACTCACCAGGAGCAACACTCAGAGTCGCACCGGCTACGGCGGTGTAGGCAGCGCCACCGTTCCCGCGCGCCGGGAAGCTACAGGTGACGTTCTCCAGTACCAGGGCCGACATGGAACTTACTGATATTTCGCCAGCGCCCGCTGCGCGAAGCTATTGTCGAAAGTTTGCTGCAGGAATAGCACCGGAGCGCGCCGCACGGCCTGATTGGTGGATTGCAACACCTTGTAGGCTTGGTCCACGCCTTTCTTCGGAATGAGACCATCCTTCGAGTAGGTGGGCTTCAGGCGCTTGAGAGCGGACAAGTACAGCGCGCGGTCGCCAAGCAAATATTCCGGCGGCACCGCGGCCACCACCTCTTCGGGAGTAGCCTTGCTCAGCCACAACAACGCACGCACCATGGCATTGGCCAGCGCTTGCACGGTGTTGGGGTACTTTCTGATGAATTCTTGCTTGGTGTAGAGCGTGCCCGCGGGAATGGAACCGCCGAACACCTTGAAAGTACCTTGATCGGTAATGGTCTCGTGCACGATGGTGATGAGGCCTTGTTGCTCCAGGAGCGTCATGGCGGGCTCGACATTGCAGATGGCATCGATCTGCCCGCCGCGAATAGCAGCGATGGCAGTGGCCCCCGTGCCCACGCCCACGGCAACGATGTCATCGGGCGTCAAGCCCGCGCCCGCCAGAAGATGATTCACGATCATGTGCGTGCCCGAGCCAGGCGCCGTCACTCCAACGCGCATGCCCTTCAACGCGAGCGGCGAGCGGTAGCCCGCCGCTTTACTCTTCACGACACCCACGGATACCCCCGGGTTCATGGCGATGAGCACGAAGGCTGTCATCTTCTGCGCCAGGGTCTGCATCACGATGTTGTGATCGAAGGCCCCCGCCACCACGTCCGCGCTGCCGCCGATCAGCGATTGCAAGGATTTGGAGCCGCCCTGAAAATCGTTGATCTCCACTTCGAGCCCTTCATCCTTGAAGTAGCCCAAATGCTCGGCGAGACTGAGCGGCAAGTAATACAGCGTGGCCTTGCCACCCACGGCGATGATGACCTCGCGCTTTTCCAGTTCCAGCGCATACGAGTGTTGCACCGCGAAGAGGAGAAGCGCGACGAGGTACTTCACGTAACGTAAGCCGAATATTGCACGAGAAGAACGGGACGGGTTTCACCCATCCTACTTTACGATCTGCAATAGCTCCACATCGAAGACAAGCGTCGCACCCGGCTTGATGATGGGCAAAGAACCGCGGTCGCCATAAGCAACATTGGCCGGGCACACGAGACGGCTCTTACCGCCGGTTTTGATCATCTGCAAGCCTTCTGTCCAGCATTTGATCACGCCGCTCAGCGGAAAAGTGGCCGGCTCCCCGCGCTTGACGGAACTATCGAACACGGTGCCATCCACAAGAGTGCCGTGATAGTGCACCGTCACGGTATCCGAGGCGCTAGGTGTAGGCCCCGTCCCCTCCTTGATCGTCTTGACCAGTGCGCCGGATGCGGTTTTCTTCACACCGGCTTCCGCGGCTGTTTTCGTGAGAAAAGACGCGCTCTTTTTCTTCTCGGCTTCCGCCACGCTCGTTGCGCGAGCCTGCGCGAGCTGCTGAACCTTCGGCCCGTAGGCTTGCATATCGACCTTGGGAGTGTGCTTCAACACACCATCCGTGAGGCCCGTCTTCACCATGTCGAGTTCCGCCTCGCTCAGGCCGAAATTGGCGAGACTCTGGCTGATGGCGACGCCTAAGGCATACAACGTCTTTTGCTCCTCGGTGCTAGGATCGGCCGCACGGGCGCCCACGGCACAACATGCCAGGAATGAAACGGAGGCAACAACTTTCAAGGATAGCTTGTTCATCACGCGGTCTTTCAAGGAAGGAAAGACCGCGATGCTAACCCACTTCAGCGTTTGCCCGCCGCACGCAACGCGAAGCCGTTATCGAAGGTGTCCGCGATCTTGATCCCGGCCGCTGCCTTCACATTAGGATCGAACTTTCGCAGCACCTGGTAAAGACTCTGCGCCCCTTGCGGCGATATCAGCCCGTCCGTGGAAAGACTTTGCCGCGAACGTTCCAGGGCCGCGAGATAAAGGGTCTTATCCCCCATGGTGAATTCCGGGGGAACCGTATCGATGATCTGCTGCGAGGACGCCTTCTTGAGCCACACCAGCGCCTTCACCATGGCATTGGCCAGCGCCTGCACGGTATTGGGGTTCTTCTGTACGAATTCGCGCTTCGTATAAAGACAGCCAGAAGGCAGCGTCGCGCCGTAGACGGCATTGCTGCCCTTCGCGCTCAGCGTTTCCACTACAACGGCGATGTCCCCCGCTCTTTCCAGCGCCGTGATGGCTGGCTCCACGTTCACGATGGCATCCAGTTGGCCAGTGCGCACGCCCGCTACCGCCGTGGCTCCGGTGCCCACGCCGATTATGGATACGTCGTCATCACTCAAGCCAACGGATGAGAGCAGATAACTCAGAAAGAGATGCGTGCTCGAACCGGGCGCGCTGACACCGATCTTCATGCCCTTCAAATTCTTCGGTGACTTGTAACGCCCCGCGTGCTGCTTGGCGATTCCCAACGACAATGCGGGCGTCGCAAGCTGCGCCACGAAGGCTTGCAAGTTCTGCCCCTTGGAATTCATGTGTATGACGTGATCGAACCCTCCCGCCACCACGTCGGCGCTGCCCCCCATCATGGCCTGCAATGCCTTCGCGCCGCCAGGAAAGTCGCTGATCTCGACTTCCAAGCCCTCTTCCTTGAAATAGCCCAGACGTTCCGCGATGGTCAGCGGCAAATAGAAGAGCGCCGCCTTGCCACCGACCGCGATGGCGACCTTGTTTTTTTCCGGGGCGGCCACACTCGCCAATGGCATGACCCCGAACAACAGCGCGCAAAACACAGCGATGCTGGCTTTAAGGATTTTCATATTGCTTCTCGGCTGGAGATCTGGACACCGCCCAGTGTAGCGCGAGCTTGCCACGCGGTTACGTTGGCCACCTTGCCTTGAATACTATTCGCCCGCCACAACGGGTTGGCTTTGCCTGGCACCCATGGTTTTTGTTCCCTCTAGCTTATCTTTTACCGCAGTGAAGTTGCGCATGGAGAACAGGTGCAGGTAAAGCAACTCTAGTTCGTCGGTCCTCGCCATGTCCGCCAGCTTGTCCGCCTCCAACGCCCGTAGCCTCTTGCGGTCCACCGCCATAAATCCGGACAGCGAGGTCTTCTCCCCCATGGACAGCGACACTTGCGCTTGCATGGGCTCCAGAAGATCAAGCTCCTTCGACTTCTCGCAGAAGGCCCTCGTGCGCTGGAACTGCCTCTGGTACTCCTGCACGAATTTCAATACGTTGTCGGTGAACTCCGAGGGCTTGCCCTCGTCGTTGAACAAGGGCTGCCCGCGCCCCTCGCCGTTGAAGCCCGCGAAGGCCTCATCGATGCACAAAGTGAAGGTCTTGCCCTCGTTGCTGCTGGAGAACACGAAGGGATAACGCCGCACGAAGGCCGGGACATACTTGGCCTGCCAGCATCCCCCCGCATCGAGGTACAGATTCTCCTTGTCGCGCACGCCCAGGATGACGGCGGGCATGAGGGTCTCCTTCGTGCCGGCGAAGACGATGGCGTACTCGGCCGCCGCGAAGGGAAACTCCACCGCCATCAGCGGCACGGAGTTGATCTTCTTGCTAAACCCGTAATCGCTACCGGTTTCAACACACGCCTTCGCGTGGCGCACGCTGGATACCGGTACCGCGGTCTCGTAGATCAGTAGCTGCATTCTTGTTTCCCCCCTATCCGGCCAATTGACATTTTCCACCGGCGCGCTTTCCCGTGGACAACTCTAGTACGGTTTCTTTGGAAAGTCACGGCAATGTTGCACGCCCACTCTTCGGCGCCATAGGACGCGTCAGAGGCGAAGGCGCTCCACAATTTCCGATAGGGTGCTGGGCGTTCCGAATCCGCCCGCCTTGGTGATTAGCCACCATGGGCCATTCGGACCAGCGATCTGGCTGTATGGAATACCAGTCATGAGATCACCCATCACGCGCAGCGCGGCGCTGCTTGTGGCGGCAAGTATGGCGCGCGCGGTGTCGCCTCCCGTGGCGATGACGGCGCCGATGGGTTTCGCGCGTAAAGCTTTCGCCGCTGCGGTGCCGAGAGCGTACGCCACTTTTTCGGGATCGCCTTCGCCTTCCGGCCCGGGCGTGGCGCGCAGAACGATCACGGGCGACGGGCAGGCTAGCAATTTCGCTTCGTCCACTATACCGTTAGGTGCTTCGATGATTACGACATCGCTCCGCTGGGAAAGCGCTTGTGCTTGCAAGTGGCTCTGTTCGGCACGGGAGCCGACGACAACAAGCGTGGTATTCACAGCACGGGGGACTTCGCGCTGTACCGTCTGTGCGGGGTAACAGCGTTGAGCGAGGGCTTGCGCTATCCCCGCGGAACCCACCCATAGCAATTCTGGAACGGCGGAGCCAGCAGAGTCCACTGTGCGCAACAAGTCGCCTTCGTCTTCCGAGTCGATGACCAGGACGCGCTCCTCGCAGCCAGGTTCCCTAAACGGGAGGAGCGAATAGGAAGGACCCGCGTACACTCCGAATACAGATCGTCCCGCACTCGAAAAAGCAAGGTGAAGCGGTGCGAGGGGAGGGGGCGAAAGGGCGTCTTTCGCGAAGGAGGTTTGCGGTAACGGCACGCCTTTCACATAGACCACGCCTGCGCGCACGGTTCGGCCTTGCGCGGGGAACGCGGGGGCAACGATGGCGGTGCGCCGGCCCGAGGCTCGCATCATCGCGAGGGTTTCCGCCACCACTTGCCCGCGCAGAGTGGAGTCTATCTTTTTGATGAGAATTCGATCGCGAACATCCACGCGCGAAAGAATTGCCGCGACTCTTTGCGCCGCTGCCTGCGCCGGCAAGTGGCGCGAATCGGCGTTGACCGATATCACGGCGGCGTCTTGCGTTTGCGCGGCCCAGTCTTGGTTGGCATCGGCCACCACCCAGGTTTGCGCGCCGCGCTCGGCAAAAGGCCCGGCGACATCCAGCGCGCCGGTTAAATCATCGGCAACGATCAGCGTGCGCACGGCGCGCACGTTTAAGCTTGCTTGGCGTCCGCCATCATGCGCGCGTAGGCGATGGCGGCTTTCATGTTGACGTGGCTGGCCTGGCCAGTCCAGGCGATGTCGAAGGCGGTGCCGTGATCGACCGAGGTACGCCGGATGGGTAGCCCCAGGGACACGTTCACGGTTTCGTCGAAGGCCAGCAGCTTTGTCGGGATGTGGCCTTGGTCGTGATACTGGGCGATGACCAAATCGAATTCGCCCTTCAACGCGCGGTAGAAAACCGTGTCGCCTGAGATGGGGCCCTTGACGTTGATGCCTTCGCGCTGCGCCTGCTCGACGGCAGGAGCGATCTGCTCGATTTCCTCGCGGCCGAAGAGGCCGCCTTCGCCACAATGGGGATTAAGCCCCGCCACGGCGATACGCGCGCCCGGCAGCCCCAAGGCCTTGTAATGCTCATGACCAATGCGAATGGTGGCGAGAATGCGTTCGGTCTTGTTGCGCTCGGCCGCACCCTTCAGGCTGACGTGGGTGGTGACGTGCAGCGCGGAGAGTTTGGGCCCCGCCAACAGCATGAAGGAGGACTTGGCTCCGGTGAGATCCGCGAGCAGTTCCGTGTGCCCATCGTAGTGATGCCCCGCGGAGTGCATGGCCGCCTTGTTGAGGGGCGCGGTGACGATCACGGAGATATCCTTCGCGAGCGCCAATTCCACTGCCCTGACGACGTACTGGTAGGCCGCCTCTCCGCCCGCAACGCTTACTTGGCCATCGGTGATTTTTTCCTGGCCCTTGGTTGCCACATGAAAGACCGGCACCGCGCCGTTTTGCGCCGCGTTCAAGGAATCCACGTAGTTCAAATTGGATTTGAGCAGTTTGTCCGCGCGCCGCAGTAAACCGATGTTGCCGATCACGGCGGTGGCGGAGCGTTGTGCCGCGGGCATTTCCGCCAAGGTCTTGACGATGATTTCCGGGCCGACGCCGGATGGGTCGCCCATCGTGATTCCGATTGTGGATAGCAGGGTCATCCTACAAACCTCACCACAGAGGCACAGAGACACAGAGAAAACTTCGTCATATTCAACCCTCACCCATTTCGATGGATTCCAGGCGAGAACGCACATCGCCCACTTTCGCTACGTCGCCACCGAAACGGCCTATGGCTGCCACGGCAGCTTCGACCCATTGCACGTTGGAACGCTCCGAACCGTGCGGCGCGTCTTCCAATCCCACTCGCACGTGGCCGCCTTCGGCGATGGTGCGCGGAATGAGCGGCAGCGTGTCCACATAAAGGCCCGCCACCATCCAGATGGCGCCGGGTGCCACGCGGTCCAATAGATTGAGGTAGGCCGTCATGCCGTAATCGTCAGGAGGAAATCCGAAGGTGTAGCCGCTCGTGAACATGAGCCGGTAGATGGGCGAGGGACTGGACATGCGCCAATGCAGCACGGAGCCCAGCCGGATGAAGCCCGGTTCATAGATCGCGTAAGAAGGATGAAAGCGGTACTGCCGCGAGAGACTCAGCGCGTGCCGCACATGGCTTTCGGGATTTTGATAAACGAAACCTGTTTCCTTGTCTTGCGCCGCATCGTCGTAGAGCGTGAAGTTGGTGGAGCCCGGATCCACGACAGCCCATTCCAACAACCCGCGCTGCGCCAGCGCTTCGATGTGAGCGTAGCGCTGTTGCGCGCTTAGCTCTTGGCCCGTTCCCAGCAAGCTACCCGAGGGTACCGTGGGATAGACGATGGCATCCACCTTGGAGCGAATGCCACCGATGATGCGTGCGTAGAGTTCCGGATCGTCTTTCTGTTTGCCAGTGGCTTCGTCGTAGGCGTGTACATGCACGATGGACGCCCCAGCTTGCACGCAGGCGATGCCTTCTTCCACGATCTCGGCAATGGTGATGGGAATGCGCGGTTGGGTTTTGCGGGACCACGGCCCGTTGAGTGCGACTTCCACCCAGGTTTTGTGTTCGCTCAAGCTAGATCATCCTCACTCTGAGTTCGCCCAACCCCGCGATGGTGCCAACCATCACATCCCCCTTCGCCACGGCACCGACACCCGCCGGGGTACCGGTGTAAATCAGGTCACCGGGTTGTAGCGTGTAGTAATCGGAGAGGTAGGAAATGGTCTCCGGTACGTTCCAGATCATCTCGTTCAAATCAGCGTTTTGTTTGATCTGGTCGTTGACCTTGAGCATGATGGAGCCCGCCGAGTGGTGGCCATGGGTCGCGACGGGATAAATGGGACCGATGGGCGCGGATTCATCGAAGCCCTTGCCGAAATCCCACGGCCGGCCGGCATCCTTGGCCTGGCTTTGAAGATCGCGCCGCGTCATGTCCAGTCCGGCAGCGTAGCCATAAACATAGTCCAGCGCGCGTTCCACCGGTATCTTGGAGCCGGCGCGGTGAATGGCCACCACCAATTCCATTTCGTGATGCAGATTCTTCGTGCCCGGCGGATAGTGCATGTCGCCACCTTCGGGCAACACGGCGTCGGCGGGTTTCATGAAGAAAAACGGAGGCTCCTTGTCGGGATCCTTACCCATCTCGCGCGTGTGCGCCGCGTAGTTGCGGCCCACGCAGTAGATGCGATGCACGGGGAAGCGAGCCTTCTGGCCCACTACGGGGACCGAGGGAGTGGGTGGAGCATCGATGACGTATTGAATTGCCATGGTGTAAACCTAAAGGAGGGTGATCCGTCACGCCAACACGGCGTTGAGCGAGCTAAAGGGGGACATTTTCGCACGAAGAGGCATGCGCCTAGCCTAGGAATTTCCGAGGCGGGACGGCCCCTTCACTTCACCGGAAAGAACGGCGCGGATTTGAGCAGACGGTTTTCTTGCCGCACGAAGTACGGCGCGGCTTTCTTCAAGTATGCCTTCCATTGGGGATCGGCGAACAGGCGTTCGCGCTTTTGTTCACGGTCAGCCATGCTGTCATAGGCCCACATATGAACCAGGTGATTGAATTCGCCGACCTCCACCACGAAGTATCCGAAGGGTTTGCCCAGATACTTCGCCTGTATGGCGAGGCCTTCCTTTTCGTAGAGTTCCAGGATTTCCTGCATCTTGCCGGGGGCGACTTGGTAAGTTCTTTCATCGACGATCATGCTACTTCTCCGTTTGATGTGTGGGCGCGGCGGATTCTAACGTCGTGAAGCGGTTCATCTAGGCGATAGCGTTGAGGCGCTCCAGCACCTCGGCCACGGGCGCGACATCCGCGTACTTGGACGCCATGTCGAACAAATTCACCGCGTGCGACACGCGGCTGCGGTCGTAGACGCAATCCTCCGGCACCACCACCTTGAAGTTATAGGCGAAGGCATCGACAACGCTGCCGCGCACACATCCGCTAGTGGTACACCCGGTGACGATCAAAGTGTCCGCGCCCAAATCGATGAGATGGGAGGTGAGCGGCGTGGCGAAAAAAGCGCTGGGATGTTTCTTGGGCAATAGGATATCGCCTTCCCGAGGCGCGATCTGCGCGACGAACTCGTAGCCCTTGTCCGCGATATTCATGATGGCCGGCACTTTTTCCGCCAGGCGGCCGCCGTCGGTGCGCTTGTTCTTCGGCGCCACGTAAGGGTAGAGCACGGGCCAGCCACGCTCGCGGAAGCGCGCAAGCAACGGCACGATGTGCTCCACCGCGCGCCACCCCACCTCGCCACAACTGGTGCTGAACTCCTTGATGGCTTCCCAGAAGGGTGCCGGTTGTGTACCTACCGTGCGGTACTGTACGTCGATGATGAGCAGCGCCGGCGAGCGGCCCATTCCAGAGGAGCGCCCGAACCCGGCGGCCTGGTAGGCCCGCTGCTCCTCCTCGCTGATGATGCCGTCCCAGGGGCGCATCGGACTCCGTGGTTTGCGTTGGTGTGTGCGTGACGAAGTTTACCGCCGATCTTGCGTTGTCAATGGCACTCCCAGTCAAGCACAATCGCGTTTTCCCAGAGAACCCCGGCCTTCGAATGCCCCCCACTGCACTACGAGCCACGCCAGAGCACGAACGCACGCCGCTCTACGTGCTCACGGGCTTTCTCGGCAGCGGCAAGACCACGCTGCTCAATTCACTGCTACGCACCAGCGCTTTTGCCAACACGGCGGTGATCGTCAACGAGTTCGGCGAGATAGGCCTTGACCATCACCTGATCGCCAGCGCCACGGACAACGTCGTGCTGCTCGATTCGGGCTGCTTGTGCTGCGCGCTGTCCGGCTCGCTGGAGGAAACCCTGGCGGACCTGCATCGCCGCCGCGCCACGGGCGAGATCAAGTCTTTTGCCCGCGTGGTTATCGAGACCAGCGGTCTGGCCGATCCCGGCCCCATTCTCAACACCTTGCTAGGGCACCGCCTGGTAACGGACTTCTACAAGTTGGCCGCCATGCTCTGCACCGTGGATGTCCAAAGAGTAGCCGGCCAACTGGCGCGCCACGGCGAGGCGCGCCGCCAAATCGCCATGGCCGACCAGTTGCTGCTGACCAAAACCGATCTGACGGCAACGATGGAAGTGGCCAGGACGCGTGAACTCTGCGCGGGCCTCAATCCCCAGGCGCTATGCCATGAGTCCAAACCCGGTGAGGTTCCCCTGGACGCCTTTGGCCCAGCGGGCTCGCCGCGCCTGCATCCCGCTTATCTACCGGCGGCTGAGCACCGCTCCGATATCCGCGCGCACTGCTTCACCCTCGATGCGTGCGTAACCTGGGCAGGCATCGCCGCCTGGAGCCGCTTGTTGAGCGAGACCTTCGGCGAACGGTTACTGCGCACGAAAGCCCTCCTGCGCGTATCCGATACGCCAGGCGCGGTATTCATCCAAGGCGTGGGATGCGTATTTCACCGGCCGGAGCGCTTGCCCGTCTGGCCCAGCACCGATCCGCGCGGACACATCGTTTGCATCGTGCAAAATGTGCAGGCTGAAGCATTGCGCCAATGCCTTGCGGCGCTCACGGTGGAAGCCGGTGTTGACGCGCGGTTCACACTCGGGGATCTGCAAGTAGCGTGGCCAGCACAAATCGAAAATAGGTAGAGACATGATCCAACCAGATCTCATCATCCGCGGAGGCACACTAGTACATCCTGACCGCGAGCCGGAAGCCGCTGACATCCTGGTCCGCGAGGGGCGCATCGCCGGAGTGTTGCGTCCCGGAGAAAGCGTTGCGGCGGGCACGCCCGAGCTGTCCGCAAGGGGCCTGCACATCTTCCCAGGCCTGATCGATGCGCATGTGCACTTCGGCTTCGGCGAGAAGATCACCGAGTACAGCACCGAAACGGTCTATGCCGCCCAGGGCGGATTCACTACCATCGTTGCCTACTTTCTCAACAACGAGGCCTACGGCGGCGTCTATGAGCGCGAGCAAGCCCATGCCCGCACCCGCTGTCACGTGGACTACGCCTTCCACTTTTCCACCGCCAACGAGCAGCATATCCGCGAGCTGGAAAGTTACGTGCGCGACTACGGCGTGACCTCTTTCAAGTACTTCATGAATTTCAAGGGCGAGGAAGGCCGTTATCTTGGCCTGGATGGCACCGACGATGGCTACTTCCACGATCTACTCGCCGAGGCCGCGCGCATCGGCGGCGTCACCATCGTGTGCCACACGGAAAACATCGAGATGGTGAACCGCATTCGCAGAAAGTTTCTTGCGGAAGGCCGCTCCACCTTGCGCGACTGGTGCCGTTCCAAGCCCGCCATCACGGAAGCGGAGAACTGCGTGCGCGCCATGTACTTCGCCGAGCACTTGGGTGCGCGCATCTACATCCCACACCTGTCCTCGCGCCTGGCGTTGGACGAAGTGCGCAAATGGCGCCAGCGCTACGGCGAAATTTTCGTGGAGACCTGTCCGCACTATCTCACGCACACGGAGGACAGCGACACCGGCTCCATAGGCAAGGCCAACCCGCCCTTTCGCACCCAGGACGACATCGATGCCCTGTGGCAGGGACTGGCCGATGGCAGCATCGACGTGGTGGGTTCGGACCACGTACCGCGCAAGAAGGCCACCAAGGACAAACCCATCTGGCAGGCCTCGCAGGGATTTCCCGGCACCGCCACCATCTTGCCGGTGTTGCTGGACCAGGGCTACCACAAGGGGCGCCTGAGCTTGCGGCGGGTGTGCGAGGTCATCACCTCGGCACCAGCGGGGATCTTCAATCTGGGGTCGCGCAAGGGCGTTGTGCGCATCGGTGCCGATGCGGATCTCACTTTCGTGGATCTACAAAAGACGCGCGTGGTCGATGCCGCGGAACTGGGCTCGTACTCCGACTACAGTCTCTACGATGGCTGGTCATTGAAGGGCTGGCCGGTGCGCACCATGGTGCGCGGCGCCACCATCATGGAAAACGGCCGCATCGTGGGACCGGCGGGCTTCGGACAGTACGTGCGGCGCGACCGTGCGTGAGTGTTGGCGCACGCGGGCATAATGCCACTGCCTTAGCCTATAACAACCGGGGAGAAAAATGCATCGCAACGCACTGGGCGCATTGCTGCTCTTGTGGCTTTCCATTTCCGCGGCGCTCGCCGAAGAGGTAACGTTGCGCGCACTCTCGGCTTTCGCCGAAGGCACTTACTTCGCCAAGAACTTCGAGCGCATGATCGAGCAGATCAACGCGCAGCACAAAGGCGTACTGCAGATCCGCTACATCGGCGGCCCCAGGGCCATCCCCACCATGGAAGCGGGCAATGCGCTGCGCAACGGCGTCGTCGATATCGCGAGCCTGTCCAGCGCCTTCTACGCCAATCTGATGCCCGAGGGCGATGCGCACAAGCTGGCCCGCATCTCCACCGCCGAGCAGCGCCGCAACGGCACCTGGGAATACTTCAACAAACTGCATAACGAAAAGGTCAATGCCTGGTACCTGGCCAAACAGCACGCCAACATTGCCTTCCACATCTACCTGAACAAGCCGCCCGCCAAGGGCATGGACATGAGCGGATTGAAGCTGCGCGCCAATCCGGTCTATCGCGATTTCTTCACGGCCTTGGGGGCCAGCACCGTGATCATTCCGCCAGGCGAGATCTATACCGCGCTTGAGCGCGGCGTGGTGGACGGCTACGGCTGGCCCACGGTGGGCATCTTCGATCTGGGCTGGCACGAGCGCACCAAGTACCGCATCGATCCACCCTTTTACGCGGTGGATGTCACCGTGCTGGTCAACCTCGCCAAGTGGAAAAGCCTGGCACCGGCCCAGCAGAAAGTTCTAAACGACGCCGCGCTCTGGCTCGAAGGGCTGGACCGCGAGAACGATGCCAACATCGCCAAGGAACTGGAACGCCAGGCTCAGGCCGGCGTACAAACAATCCGCCTGAGCGATGCCGACGCCAAGCGCTATCTGGAGCGGGCCTACCAGGTAGGTTGGGATAACTTGGCGAAAATCAGTCCTGTGCATGCACCGAAATTGCGGATGTTGCTGGACAAGCATTGAGGGAGCGCATCCATTTTCGTTTCGGCCATGCCGGCTCAGGTAGGCTAGGAGACCACCGCGTGAAGAAACTCATCAACCATCCGCCTTCCGCCGTGCGCGAGATGCTCGAAGGCGCGGTTGCCCTCGCCCCCGGCCAGCGTTTATTAGCGGACGAGAATGTCGTCGTCCAGGCGGACTTGCCGCCACCCGCCGCACGCCCCGTGGCGGTTATTTCGGGCGGTGGCAGTGGCCACGAGCCAGCCCATGCCGGCTACGTGGGCCGGGGCATGCTCACGGCCGCCATCGCCGGCGATGTCTTCACCTCGCCGAGTACCGATGCGGTGCTCGCCGGCATCACAAGCGTGGCCGGGCCCGCGGGTGTGGTGTTGATCGTCAAGAACTACACGGGAGACCGGCTGAACTTCGGCCTAGCCGCCGAAATGGCACGCGCGCAAGGCATCCCCGCCGAGGTCGTCATCGTGGCCGACGATGTATCGCTGCGCGCAACCGTTGACCCGGCGCGCCGGCGCGGCATCGCCGGAACGGTACTGGTGCACAAAATCGCCGGGGCGGCCGCGGCAGGCAGGGCAAGTCTCGGCGAGATTGCACGAGTCGCGCGCGAAGCGGCGGACGATCTGGGCTCCATGGGCGTGGCCCTCGGTGCATGCACGATCCCCGGA
>JBJXGQ010000429.1:0-4549 GCA_046160525.1 Burkholderiales bacterium | reverse complement strand
CTACGGCATCGGTGAATCCCACGCCGACACGCTACTCGCCGGCGTGGAAACGCTCGTGCCAGACGGAAATCTCAAACTCGGTTTCCGCGCCCACTACCCGCAGCTCGAGACCAAACTCACCGTACGCGGCACGGACATGGAAGACATCCGCCGCAAGCTAGCCCCCGCCGAAAAAGCGGTACGCCAGCGGCTGGGTAATTTCATTCTGGGTGAAGACGACCAGAAATTGGAAACCGTCGTCCTGGGAGAATTGGCACGCCACCAGGCCACGCTCGCAACCGTGGAAACTTTTACCGGCGGCACCCTGGCCGCTCGCGTTTCGCACCTGGCCGGTGCCGAGAAATTATTTCGCCGCGGAATCGTCACGCGAGATCTTGCCCAGCTATGCGCCATTACGGGCTTGGATGCGAAGCAAGCCGGCTTCACTCTGGAATTCGCGCAGGCCACGGCACGCGCGACCCGGCAGCATTCCGGCGCCACCCACGCCTTGGCGGTGCTGATCGAATTGGATGAAGGTGCCGACCGCATCGAATTCGGGGGCAGTATTTTCATCGCCATCGCCACCGAGAAGGAGGGGGTGACGCGCCACAGCCGCATGCTGGGCGGGCGCGAATGGGTACGCTTGGGCGCGGTGGAGATGGCGCTCGACTGCCTGCGCCGTTATCTGCAAGGTTTGCCCGTGGATGAGCGCATCGACTTTGAGAAAACCTAGCCCCTTGATGGAGCCTCGCCTTGGATCTACCCGCCTACGAAACCCTTAACACGGCATCCCCCGAACCTCATCTGCTGGTGGTGGCCTTGAACCGGCCGGATGTGCTCAATGCATTGAACACGCAAATGGGCCGCGACTTGACGGACTTGTGGACTAGGCTCACGGAAGATGCGCAAGGGATACGCTGCGTGGTGCTCACGGGAGCGGGCGACCGGGCTTTTTGCTCGGGCGCGGATTTGAAGGAACGCAAGGGAATGAGCAGCGCCACGTGGCGCTTGCAGCATGAGGTGTTCGAGCGCGCCTACTGGGCCTTGGTGGATTTGCCCTTGCCTGTGATCGCAGCGGTGAACGGTCATGCGTACGCGGGAGGATTGGAAACCGCGCTGTGCTGCGATTTTATCTACGCGGTGAAGGGCGCCCGCATGGCGTTGACGGAAGTAACACTGGGCATCATGCCCGGTGCCGGCGGCACGCAGAATCTACCGCGTGCGCTGGGCGAACGGCGCGCGAAGGAAATCATTTTGACGGGTAGGCCCTTCACGACGGAGCAGGCCTACGAATGGGGATTGGTCAACGAACTGTGCGAACCGGGGCAAGTGCTGGCGAGTGCGCTCGATACCGCGAGAACCATCGCCAACAACGCGCCCCTTTCCGTGCGGCAGATCAAGAAATCCGTGCGCTACGGCATGCAGATGGAACTGCGCACGGCCTACCGCTTCGAGGTCGAGGCCTACAACCAGCTGGTGGATACGGAAGACCGGTTCGAAGGCATCGCCGCCTTCAACGAGAAACGCAAGCCGGTCTTCAAGGGGAAGTAATCAAGCCGGGAATTTACGGATCAACGTGCCCGGTTTGCCGCAGTTGGACAGCGGCCCGTTCTCGTTGACCACGCGTTGGCCGTTGACCCACACACCCTTCAAGCCCACCGGGGGCAAATCCACGCGGCTGGCCCCTGCTGGCAGATCCGCCACCCGGCGCTTCTCGCCGCGGCCCACACTCTTCTCGTCGAACATGATCACATCCGCGTGGGCGCCCGGCACGAGACGGCCCCGGTCCGGGATGCGGTAGGCATCGGCCAGCCGGCTGGTCACCATCTGCACGCCTTGCTCCAGGGACAAAGCGTGGCGCTCCCTCACCCAGTGGCCAAGTAGATGCAAGCCAAACCCGGCATCGCACAAGAACGCCAGATGCGCACCCGCATCGCCAAGGCCCAGGGCTGCGTAGGGATTGACCAACAGCTCGCGCACGCGCTCCTCGTCGAAGTTGAACAGCTTGCAATCGAACATGGTTTGCTGGCCGCCCTCCAAGGCATGGTCGAACACCCAGTCGAAGGGATCTTTCCCCGCTTCGCGGGCCATGTCCGCCACCGTGCGCCCGAGCAGCGAGTTGAACTTGGGATTTTTCACCTCCTGCACGCGCATGTGCTCGAAGGAGTGATAGGAAAAGCGCACGGGTACGCCCTTGGTGAGCGCTTCGGCCTTCACGGTTTCGCGGAAAGACTGGTCGGTGAACAATTCCCAATAACGCGGTTTGCCGATGGATTCCATGGCGGGGCGCCAGGACATCATCGCGTGCAGCGGATACGCCAAGGTCATGGTGAACTCCATCCCCAACGGATAACACCCAACCTGGCCCCACAACTCGCGTCCGCGGCTACGTGCGGCGGCGATCTCGCCGAACTCGCGCTGGACACGTTCGGGGTCGTTGGGGTCCGAGAGCATGGCGGCAATCATCACGGGACGCCCGTTGCGCGCGGCCACGTTCTCCAGCCAGGGTACGGTCGTCGTCATGCCTTTGGTGAGCATGAACACGCCTTTGCGCGCATCGCCCAGCACATCGGTGAGTGCCAGCAATTCATCTTCGCCTGCAAAGCGCGATGCCATGGGAACGCCGTTTTCTCCGTTGTGCTGTTCGAGAGTGGAAGTGGAAAATCCGATGGCGCCCGCGTCCACCGCTTCTCGCACGATTTTTCTCATCTGCGCGATTTCGTCTTTCGTCGCCTTGCGCTTCATGGCGTCCTCGCCCATGACGTTCACACGCACGGAGGAGTGCCCGCAGAAGGAGGCCACGTTGGGCACCGAGCCCTTGCGTTGCAAAAGGTCTAGGTATTCCGGATAGCTCTCGAAGCCCCAGTCCAAGCCCGCGCGCAGGGCTTCCAACGGCATGCCCTCCACGTGTTCGAGATTGCGCATCGTCATGTCGCGATGTTCAGGCTTGCACGGCGCGATGGTGAAACCGCAATTGCCGATGACAACCGTGGTGACACCGTTGGTGGGCGAAGGCGTCGCGAAACTATCCCAGGTGAGTTGCGCATCGAAGTGGGTATGCAGATCGATGATGCCGGGCGCTACCACCCATCCGTCCGCGTCCACACGATTGCGGGCCGGTCCGAGATCCTTGCCGACGGCCGCGATGCGCCCGCCTTGAATGGCGACACCGCCCTCCAACGCGGGGTTGCCCAGACCATCGATGACTTTCGCGTTATCGATCACGAGATCATGCATTTGTGTTCTCCTCCTAGGACATTTGCGTGGCCCATTATAGGACGGGAAAATCCGCGGCTGCGCTTTGCTATGATGACCGGCAATGCATAGTGCGGGGGAGCCATGGCCATCCAGATCAATGTTCTAAGCAATGCCCTGGGCGCGGAAGTCTCGGGACTAGACCTAACGCGACCCGCCCAGCCGGCCGATGTCGCTGCCATTCAATCCGCCTTTCTGGAGGATCATCTGCTCTGTTTGCGCGGACAACCGCTTGAACCGGGTGCCTTTGCGCGGGTTGCCCGTTACTTCGGCGAACCGCAGCCGCAGCTGCTACGCAGCCAGCGCGTGGAAGATTTGCCGGAAGTTTCCGTTCTGGACAGCACCTACAAGACCCCCAAGGACAAACCGGACGATATGGCCATGGCGCGCTTGTCTGGATGGCACACCGACGACTCCTACTTCGAGATTCCAGCCAAGGCCACCCTATTTCAAGCCCTGGCCATACCAGACGCAGGAGGCCAGACGCGCTTTTGCAATACACGCCAAGCTTACGAAGACCTAAGCCCGCAGATGAAGGCGCGCATTGATTCCTTACAAGCCGTTCACAGCTACGACACCGTGCGCGCACCGGCACGTGCCCTGCCCCGCTCGGAGATCGAAAAACGCGAAACCCCGGACGTGGTGCACCCCCTGGTGCGTACCCACGAGGATACGGGCCAGAAGGCGATCTACTTCAACTCCAACCGCACCGATTGCATCGTGGGCATGGAGCGCGCTGAAAGCGACAAACTTCTCGACTGGATCCACCAGCACATGACGCAACCCAAGTACCGCTACGATCACTCCTGGCGTATTGGCGATATCCTGTTGTGGGACAACCGCAGCCTCATTCACTCCGTCAACATGGATTTTCCCGTGGGACAAAGACGCCTTCACCAACGCATATTGCTCAAGGGCACTCGCCCTGTGTGAGAGCTCCCCCGCGCGCTCAGGCGCGCTTGGCTAAGTCTCTCTACGTATAAACACCCACACCCATGCACGCTCCCGTTGCACCGCCACCCGTCCCCACCAGTTTCGGGCAGTACGTGCGCGCCATGGGGCCAGGATTGATCGTGGCCCTGACCTGGTTGGGCGCGGGCGATTTGGTGGACTCCGCCGTGGCCGGCGGGCATTATGGCTATAGCCTCATGTGGGCCATGGTCATTGCCTTGTTCGTGCGTTACGTTTTCGTCTCCATCATCGCCAAGTATTACCTGTGCAACGAGCGCGGCGAAAGTCTCATGGCTGGGCTAAAGCGGGTACACCGCTTTTTGCCGGTCTTCATCGGCGTGATCACTTTGTTCTTCGGCCATTT
>JBJXGQ010000428.1:0-8434 GCA_046160525.1 Burkholderiales bacterium | reverse complement strand
CCCATCGTGTTTCTCGCGCGGCTTACCCATCCGCGGGCCCCGCCGTGACACCGCTCATGGCGGCTCGCATTTCACCGGCCCGGCCGCGGGAGACGGCGGCGCTCGCCCGGCCCCGCGCCAAGTACGCATGCACCCGCGTGTACCGAAACCATTTCGCACCACTCCCGCCGCCACGCAGCGTTTGCGGGGCGCGCGATGAAAGCAGCGCGCCTCCCGCGCGCCCTCGCCTGGCCACACAGCGCCGGTATGCCCGCGTTGAATTTCCATAGGGCCAGAGTCGTGCTAGGCTAGTCCAACCCGTAGTTCGAGCATACTCCCCACGCGATGAACATGACCGAATCCCTCCACACCCTCCCACGCACGCGGGGGAGATGCTCAACTACACGTTGGAGATGCTCAACTACACGTTGGGCTACATAGCCACGCTTTACTGTAGGCACGCGTCGCGTTACTATTACGCATGATTAAGTCGTTTGCCTGCGCAGAAACGGAATCGCTGTCCAAAGGCGAGCGCGTCAAGCGATTTGTAAATATCGCCACGGTGGCGCAGCGAAAACTTCGGCAGCTTCAGATCGCAGGCCAATTGAGCGATTTACGGGTGCCCCCGGGAAATCAACTTGAAGCGCTTGCCGGCGACCGAAAAGGGCAACACAGCATTCGTATCAACGATCAGTGGCGAATTTGCTTCCGCTGGACCGACGCAGGCGTTGAAGGCGTGGAAATAGTGGATTACCACTGAAAAGAGGCTCATATGCGCAAACTCGAACCTGTTACACCCGGCGATCTGCTCTTGGAAGAATTTCTTAAGCCCATGGGCATTAGTCAATATCGTCTGGCGAAGGAAATCAGTGTTCCAGCCCAAAGAATTGGAGATATTGTCGCCGGGAAACGCAGCGTAACGGCCGATACTGATTTGCGGCTTTGCCGATTTTTCGGTTTGTCCAATGGATATTGGCTCCGTGCTCAGGCCGCTTACGACACTGAAGTTGCCGAACGTGCAATCGGTCCAAAGTTGGTAAAAATCCGACCTTGGTCTTCGCAAGTGGCCCAACAAGCCGTCGCAACGGACCCACCAAAAGCGGCGCGCCGTTGAACGGCAGCGTTGGGCGTCTAGTCGGATTGCATAGATAAGGAGACAAGCCCTAGGAGCTCGCAGTTACAACTATTGTCTCCCGTACCGCAGACGTGAGGACCGTAGCCTGATCGAATTGCTTTCACAGGGAGGAATCGCGCCATGAGCATACATTTCAACTCTCGGACGTGGCTAGTGGTCGCATGGACTGTGGGCGCGCTGCTCGCCGGCCCTGTCGCAGTAGCTGCTGTTTGGCTGGTTGCCGCAGCGGGCTTTGTCGTGCTACCTGACGGTGGGCCGCGATTCGCCGGGCCTCAGGGTAGAGAGAAGGACGTTACCGAAGTCCTGGCAACACGGGACCAAACCGGCGGATCGCTGGGCATGTTTCGCCAGACTATCGCCCCGAACAGCGGACCGCCTACCCATGTTCACCAAACCGAAGATGAGTTCTTCTATGTCGTCAGTGGAGAGTTCAAAGTCAAAGTAGGCGACCGTATCGTGAGCGCTCCAGTCCGGTCAGTTATGTTTGTACCTCGTGGAACCGTGCACGCTTTCCAGAATGTGGGGGCCGAGCCCGGGGTGTTGCTGGTTGGCGTTACGCCGGGTGGATTCGAGAAGATATTCGAGGAAAGGCAAGGCGTTGATGCGGACACCAACCGCGCGCTAATGAAAGCGCACAATATGGAAGTAGTGGGACCACCGCTCAAGTGAATCGCATGCTTTGCCCGCCGCTTTTTGCCGCTGATGTAAGGCGTTGGGCGTCAGGGGAGATATCGCCTTGGGAACACGCATTCACCTCAGTGTTGGCAGCGGAAGCGATATTCAAGGTCTGCGCATGAACGCAATCATTCGCATCTCTTGGGCAACCCTAGGCTTGGTGCTGTCACTCGTTTGCGCGGCAGCTGAGCCATATCCCAGCAAGCCCATCCGCATCGTCGTCCCCTTTGGCCCAGGCAGCGCGAGTGATGTCATCGCTCGGACTTTCGGGAAGTATCTTCAAGACCAATGGAAGCAACCAATCGTTGTCGAGAACCGGCCGGGGGCGAACGGTGTGATCGGCACCGAGATGCTTAGCAATACCACACCGGACGGATACACCCTCGGCTTCGCGACTAACTCCACGCATGCAGCGGCGGCTTATCTATTCAAGGAGCTACCCTACAACCCCATCGAGGATTTCGAGCATGTCGGCCTCTTCGGAGTGCAGGGCGCTGTCGCCCTTGTTCCGACTGGAAGCCCATTCAAATCGATCCCAGAACTCGTCGCCTACGCCAAGGCCAATCCGGGCAAGGTCTTCTTTGGCTACGCCGATACCAGCTCGCAGATCCCCGCGGAGTTGCTCAAGGCCAGAGGAAGCCTCCCTATCGAGGGCGTGCAATACAAGGGGATCGCAAATGCCCTGACCGACTTGATCGGGGGACAGATCCAATTCATGTTCGCGAACTACGTCACCTCCTCAGGGCAAATCCGCGGCGGGAAACTCCTGCCCATCGCCGTCACCGAGTCTGAACGTTCGCCTCTTTGGCCAGAAGTACCAACCGTGGCTGAAACCTATCCGGGGTACGAGTTGCACGGCTTTGTTGCGCTGGTGGCTCCACGTGGTACGCCCACGGAGGTCGTGCTGAAGGTAAACCAAGCCATGCGTAACGCCCTCGCAAATGGAGCCTTCAAGGAGCATCTGATGAAGATGGGCATCACGCCCAAGCCTTTGACCTCTGAAGAATACCGGGCGTTTCTTCTCAAGGAGACCGCGCGCTGGAAAGAGTACATCAAGGCTGCGAAGATACAGCCGCAGTGAGTGCCATTCGTCAATGCCTGACGCCCAACGAATCGTTCGAGAGGGACGCGCCAAAATCGGTGCGCCCCTCAACTTTACGTTGGGCGGTGAATTCGTCAGCGGTGTGGTTTATGGAGGGGTTATCTCAATGATTGCTTCGACCTCAACCGTTATCCCGAATGGAAGGCTGCCCACACCAATTGCTGAACGCGCATGCTTAGCGCGAAAAACTTGCTCGAACAAGTCCGAGCATCCATTGATTACACGTGAATGCTCGAGGAAATCGGGCGCTGCGTTGACCATACCAAGCAGCTTCACTACTCGAATGGCGCGATCCAGAGTCCCCAACTCTTTCCTGGCAATTGCCAGAATGTTCAGTCCTGCGAGACGCGCATGCTGAGCCGCCTCATCTGTAGACACATCGGCACCAACCTTTCCTCGCGGAATGGTTCCATCCGGTCGTGCCGGAACGGTTCCAGACAAGTAGATCGCGTTTCCCATTTGCACGGCATTTACGTAGTTCGCCGCGGGAGTGGGAACGGGTGGCAGCGTAATTCCGAGTTCGCGAATGCGCGCTTCAATAGACATAGCCATTTCCTCCGGTTTGTTCAATGTTGTGGTGCATTGATTGTAGCGTTGGCACCTAGGCGTAGGTGCGGGCGCGTCGAAATGCCGCAATATTGCAAGGCGCAAAAGCCAGGGCCTGGGTCATTAGTGTGCTCACATTGCCATGCTTGTCATCAGCCCAACTGGCGCATCGAGGGGACAGCCTACGGCAGGCAGGCTTCGCCTGCCTCCGGCTGCCCCTCATGCTTGGCGTTGGGCGTCACGAGAACGGCCTCACATCCTCCAACGGCATGAACAATGGCAGTTCTCCTGACGAGCGTATTCGAAACCCTCATGTACGAGTACGCGAAACTCATCGCTGACCGCGCTGTCGAAGAGCGCAACGCACTTGCTCCCGCTGAAAGGGTCGGCAGTGGCTATTGGTCGTTCGTATCGCGGACGTTCAAGAAGCTCTCGCAAGGCGAGATCGCCGCGTCAGCCATACTGCGGGAGAACAAGCTCCTGGTCTCACAGGGTCAGAAGTGCGCCTACTGCGAAGCGACCGGAAGCCTTCAGTGGGAACACATCGTTCCGCTGAGCCGTGGCGGCCCTGACACCATCGACAATCTGGTCCTCTCGTGTGCCAAGTGCAACCGCGAGAAGGGAGCACGAAATCCAATCGAGTGGTATGTCGCCCGGGGGCTGGACAGGAAGCACGTACCAAGAATTGTCATGGGCAAGTTGGTCAAGCTTGCGCTCGACGAGCATTCGAAACGAGGCTCGTTGCTTGCCGCCGAATACCCATTGGGTGAGGGCCTCCACTTCTCGAAAGTTTGCCTTGTCTTCGATCAGCCAACTGATGCGCCAAGTTAGGGCCAGCGTGCGCGGCTTCGTCCAAGTGACCGGCCGCAGGTCGGACCCGCATAACTTATTGAAGTGATACACTTATCCGTGGAAACGCGGAGAAATTTTGGCTTTAGCGCGATGTTTTTCACGCCCGAATGGGTGCTTTAAAGGACACGCAAATATCCCTTGATCCCGCTCGCTCCCGGAACAAGGAAACAAGATGACCTAGAGCGTTACGCTGGCCTTTTAGCCCGGAGCGCCGCCTGCGTCGTTGTCCTCGCGCCCCTCCACGCTCCACAGAACGAGTTCGCGATCGAGAATGTGGGAAAGCGCATCTTCGAATGTGCCGGGCAGCAACGTAAAGATCGGTGGGCAATAACTTCATGCCCCGGTTGATCGGTTTGAAGTGCGGCGTCGGGTATTTCTCCTCCACAAACCGGACAACTAATTTACTGCCGGCATTGTCCGGTTGCGCCTGTTGACAAATTTCCGTACAGACCTTACAGTTCCCCAATGAAACAGCCTGCCAAACACGCAACCAAGGGTGCCGAGGAAGCCCGGCAACAATTACCATCCATCCTCGCGGCGGCGGCACAAGGGCAAACGACCTTTATTACGCGCCACGGCCGCGCGGTAGCGGCCGTGGTTCCGGCATCGAGCGTCAAAGCCCGCAAGCCTTCTTCCTTGTTGATACTCTCGGGCACCGGCAAAGGCATGTGGGGCAAGGACAGCGTGAAAACCATCGACCGGCTTCGGGACGAATGGCTCCGCTAGACGCCGATGCTTTGCCCGGCGATGCGCTGGTGCTGGTGGACAGCGCACCCATCATCTATACGCTTGAGGCGCATGCACGATTCGCCAAACGGTTCGAGCGGTTGTTCCAGCGTCATGCCGATGGCGAAATTGAACTCGCGGTCTCAACCGTGAGCATCGCCGAAGTATTAACCGGCCCGCTCAGTGCTGGGAACGAAGCGCTTGCGAAACGCTTTCGCGCCACATTGGAGTCATGGCAAGTGGTCGAATTGACGGCGGATATTGCCGAGAGCGCCGCGCGCTTGCGCGGCAGATACGGTTTGAAATTGCCCGATGCCATACAAGCGGCCAGCGCGTTGGCGATCAATGCTGCTGCGCTGGTGACACATGATCGCGATTTTAGAAAGATAACGGGCTTGAGCGTGCTGAGCTAACTCTCACTGGAGTTCGTGGGGCCGGGGGACAGCCCAGGGGAAGGAGCAAAGATGCATGCGGTGATGCCAGTAAAACCTATCCCCGGTCGAGCCCATCCGATGCCATGTATCCCCCATCCACGGGGATGCAAATCCCGGTCACGTGATTGGATGCCGCTGACGCGAGATACAGGCAGCTTCCAACTAGATCATCTGTCTGTCCGATACGGCCGCTCGGTGTGCGTTTGATCATCGCCTTTTCGAGCGGCGTGCCGGCTAACTCCGCGGTCATCTCCGTGAAGTAGTAACCGGGCGCGATGGCGTTGACTTGAATTCCGAGCGGTGCCAGTTCCACGGCATTGACTCGTGTAAGCGCGAGCAGGCCATGTTTGGATACGGCGTAAGGCACTTGCAATCCCTTGCTGGGCGCAACCAACCCATACACCGACGAGATGTTGATGATCTTTCCCGAGCCTTGCGTCTTCATTAATCGGGCAGCGTGCTTGGTGCAAAGGAACGGGCCGGTCAAATTGATGTTCATCACTCGTTCCCATTCCGCTCGTTCCAGTTCAAGCACGGACTTTCGGTTCACCGCGCCCGCGTTGTTCACGAGAATATCGAGACGCCCATAACGCGCCATGACGCCTGCCATCGTTCGCTCAATGGCCGCCTCATCGTTGACATCCATCTCGAAGGCGGCGTGATCGTTTCCCAGGCCCGCCAGCACTTGAGCGTTGCGCTCCGCGCGCCGGGCCGCGATGGCGACCTTGGCCCCGGCATCCCGAAAGGCGAAGGCGAGGGCGCGGCCGATGCCGCTATTGCCGCCCGTGATAAGCGCGACCTTACCTTCCAATGAAAATAGGCTTCCCGGCATTTTGTTTTCCTTGTTGTAATCACAGAAACTACGTACACCCGCAGCAGTCATGCTCCGACATAGGTAACAATGCCCGGTTTGGCCACTGGGAGGACTGTTAGAAGCTCAGGGATGAGCTTCTGGAGATCAGCGAGGTGATCGGACCTTGCGCGCAAAACAATCACAGCAATCGAGAAATTAGGAAGATTTTGCTGAAAGGACAGGTTTCGATCAACCGTCACGAATACATCAAACTCCCTTTGCGCAAGCGCCAGTAACTCCCCATTCTTGATGGCGGACCAACCCATCTGCTTGGCTGTCTTGACCTCGTGCCCAACGATGTCACGACATAGGCGCCAATCGACGCATTCATCGACGAGCACTCTCACAGGCTGGAAGCGACCAACCGATCTTTTGCCTGTTCTAGAAAACTGACAACTTGCAACCGGCTCACGGAAGGGAATCCGGCCAGGAAATCATCAATAGTTTCCCCCGCCTCAAGATAGTCGAGCAGCGTCTGAATCGGAACCCGCGTACCTACAAAGACCGGAGTTCCCCCCATAATTTCGGGGTTGGAGGATATGGTCAGTGTTTCCATCTACGCAGATTACTCCCAAGGCTTTGATTCCTGCAACTCGTGGACCTATCGATCTGTCCGCTTGCGTAACGCGGCCACGACCTTCTCGCGCCACGCGCTGTGATTCGGATGGGTCGACCAATGTTCCGGAGCATTGATCGATTCGTCGCAAACTGGATTAATCGAGCCCACTTCGCTTTTCAGAAATAGGACGGCTGTATACGTGGCTTGCTCGATCGCTTCGCGATAGATTCGCACCGCAGGCCCGCGGGCCTGTTCGGCAAGCCAGACCACGCCTGGCTTTCTCGGTAAACACACGCCCAGGTATTGAATGGGATCGGGCAGGGAGTTCTTGTCGCCATACAGAACCTCCCGCAGGAGCACCAGGTGGCCGTAGGGCAGGAAGGACACTTCCAGGACGAGGACCGCATCGGCCCGCGCCGCGAGGGCTTCCCCGGCAGCCGATTCGTTGGCGTTGGAAACAATGCCAAGGGCCAGCATCGCGTACAGCGAGTGCTTGCGCCATGGCAGGTACTGTACAGCCTTGGAAAGCGTGAGCAGGGTCCGGTAGAGGAACGGCATATTCATTTCTCCTCGCGTAAGTCTTTCTCGTGATCGCGTATATTGAACCGCCAGCCGCCATGATATATCCATGCTGAAACCGAGAACACCTAACAAAGTCGTAGTGATCGGCGGCGGGCCGGCGGGCTTGATGGCGGCGGAGGTTATTCGGGGAGCGGGACACCTCGTTGACCTCTACGATGCCATGCCCTCTGTGGGTAGAAAATTTCTCATGGCGGGAAAGGGCGGCTTGAATCTGACTCACTCCGAAGCCCCCGAGAAATTTCTGCAACGCTATGGTGCCAAGCGCGCGCAGCTTGAGCCCATGATCGAGGCGTTCGGGCCGGATGCCCTTAGGGCTTGGGCCAAGGGGTTGGGCATCAAAACTTTCGTGGGGACATCTGGCCGAGTGTTCCCCTCGGAATTCAAGGCGGCACCGTTGCTGCGCGCATGGTTGCACCGGTTGCGGGAGAGTGGTGTTCGTTTCCATGTGCGGCATCGCTGGGTGGGATGGAACGATGAAGGCGCGCTTGCATTTCAGTCTCCGCAAGGAGAAGTTCTCGTTGAGGCGGATGCGGTTGTGCTTGCCTTGGGAGGCGGAAGCTGGGCGCGGTTGGGTTCGGACGCTGCATGGGCGAGCATTTTGGAGTCGCGCGCAATCCCCGTGGCGCCGCTGCAACCCGCTAACTGCGGATTCAACGTAAATTGGAGCGAACACTTTCGGAAGAAATTTTCGGGTGCGCCGGTGAAGGCGGTGGCGGGACGCGCCGGCGGTGAAGCTCCAGGGTTGCAGGGAGAATTTGTCATCACTGAAACTGGCTTGGAGGGCGGCTTGATCTATGCCCTGGCAGCCGCGTTGCGAGGCGCCATTTCCGCCTCGGGATCCGCGACCTTGACGCTCGATCTAGCTCCTGGCCGAACTCAGCAACGGCTGGTGGAGGACCTTTCGCGCCCACGAGGGAGCGAATCCTCCGCGAACTTTTTGCGAAAGCGTGCTGGCATGGAAGGCGTTAAAGCAGGACTATTGCGCGAGTTT
>JBJXGQ010000427.1:0-16735 GCA_046160525.1 Burkholderiales bacterium | reverse complement strand
AAGTCATGCGCGATGCCATCGACAAGTATCACGGCGACAAGGGCCAATATCCGGCGTCGTTGGAAGATCTGGTGAGCGCGCGCTACATACGCAGCGTGCCCGTGGACCCCATCACCGAGAAGGCGGACACCTGGGTCATCGTGCCGCCCGCGGACCGTGAAGTGAAGGGCGATGTCTACGACGTCAAGAGCGGGGCGCCGGGGGAAGGGAAGGATGGAACGCAGTACTCCAACTGGTAGGCGCGCCGCTTTCGCCAGGAACCACGGCGGCTATACCTACCTCGGCTTGCTCTTCTTGGTTTTCCTCGTGGGCATGGGCTTGTCCGTGGCCAGCCATTGGTGGCACATGGAAGCCAGGCGCGCACGCGAACAAGAGCTCCTCTTCATTGGAGAGGAATTTCGCAAGGCCATCGCCAGTTACTACGCCACGGGCACCCCGCAAGATCCGAAGTCCCTGGAAGATCTGGTCGAGGACAACCGCCTGCCCACGCCGATTCGCCACCTGCGTCGTATTTATCGTGATCCCATGACTGGCGATGTCGAGTGGGACTTGATCAAGGAACAAGAGCGGATCATCGGCGTGCATAGCAAGTCCAAGGACGCACCCGCCAAGGTGGCGGGATTTCCAGAACGCTACGAGGAGTTCTCCGCCGCTGCCAGCTACTCTGACTGGCGCTTCGTGCACCATGTGACGGCGAAGCCGGGTGCGTTACCCAATCCAACGCCAGTTCCCCAGCCCTTGACTCAACCTGCAGCCGGGCCAGGGGGCCGCGGACAAGGTTGAGACGGGGCATGACACTCGTTCGTGCCTTGGTGTTAGCCTTTACGCTAGCAGCGAGCGGCGCATATGCGCAGTCCCGCGTTACCGCAACGGATGAGCATGCCGAGGATCGTGTCATTCGCTTTACCGAGAACTTGCCCCAAATCAGGTGATGACCGCGCCGGCGAACTCACCCACCGGCGCGGCACCGCATCTATGGATTTTCGAACGCAGCAGCATTTTTGCCACCGACCCGGACATTATCTGGGAACGCATCAAGAACGAAGGGCCGCGCACGTTCCGTCCGTTCAAGGAGAAAGTACGCGAGCGTGAGACGGAAGAACGGTTCAAGGAGCGCACTCGCACCCGCTAGAAAACCATTCAACCTATCGAGAATTCCTAAATTCACGACAAGGATTTTATTCAAGGTCGTCTCCCTCATCCCCACCCTTCTCCCGGCGGGAGAAGGGCTGTTTACTACCCTCGCCCTCCGGGAGAGGGACCGAGGGTGAGGGAAAGAAGGTGTCATGAATTACGAAAAGATCAATAGAAAAAACATTTCAACGCGAAGGACGCAAAGGAAATCAACAACATCATAGCGACAACCAGGGACGCGAAGGTCCACTCACGTATTTTCAGTACGATTAGAATGCACTCCAGCACCCCGCATGTGCGCGACGACACGAGGGAAATACCATGCAGATTCTGACTGCGGAAGAAATGGCTCGGCTTACCCCCCAAGAGAAAGCTGACCTCATTGATCAGCTATGGGCTAGTTGGGATCAAGAGAGCTTGATATTGAGTGAGGCGCAACTCGCAGAGCTAAACAATAGGCTTGAGGATTTAAAGGCTAATCCAGCGGACGAGATGTCATGGGAAGAACTCAAAATCAAGTTGCGTGGAAACGACCACGAAGTTGTTTGACTGGCCGCAACGAGTTGATCAGAGTCGTTGACGACAGCGCCGGATTATTGATTCTTGCGAAAATCATGACACGTTACTTTCCCTTATCTCCCCTTTCTCCTGGCGGCCGAGGGAAGCAAGACAGCTTCAACGTAGGTTGGGCTGAACGTACTACGTGAAGCCCAACATTCGTGCCCGCGCCGCGATCCGTTGGGCTTCAGTTCATTCAGCCCAACCTACGAGGTTTGCACCTCTCTTCCGGCGGGAGATGGGTTTTTCCTCCCTCGCCCTCCCGGAGGGAGAAGGAGTTGCTTCAACCGCTTGATGATCTCGCGATAGCCAAACCGGCGAGTTGCCCCATCAACTTGCCACGATCAATGGGTAGTCGAATGCCTCGCGTGCCGGAGACAATGCCGGGGCTTGTGTTCCCGCGCGTGCCTCGATCAACTTCTTGGCCACGTCGCGCGCGATCTCCAGGGTTTCTTGAATCGTGCGGCCCTGCGCCACCAGGCCTTGCACCTCATCGCTGGTGGCGATATATACGCCCTCGGGCAGCTTCTCGATGTGTAACTGAATCACATGTTCCATGATAATCGCTCCGGTTTGTGTGGGTCGGTATCGGTCAGACGATTCAAATGGGCAGAACAGGCTGCGCGTCTTTCCTGCATGCGGCAATGATGGCATTCTTGGGCGAGAGTTTAGTCTGCACTCTAATCTACCATGGTTCCTCCAGGACTACTCAATAGCACCAAGTCCACCTCCATGCGATATCCTCTGGAATGCATCGAGGTGAAGTGCTGACCTAGGTTTCGTCTGGCTGTACGCTGCAGGCATGCCCCCATCCGAGCCTTCCCCCGCGAGCAGGGGAAGGAGTCCCCTGGTGCTGCGTAAGTTATGCGGAGGTGCCGAGATATAATTTGCACCATGACCACATCCGTTGCCAAGAGCAAACTCAGCTTCGACGAGTTCGTACTGTGGGAAGCCAGCCAGCCTGACCGGCATGAATTGGTGAACGGGGAGGCATTTGCCATGACCGGCGGCTCGACAGCCCATGGCGCGGTAGGGCTCACCATTCTCTCGTTGCTCAAGTCTCATCTCGCGAATTCCCGCTGCCGGGTTTTCTGGCCCGATGTGAAGCTCAGAGTGGATAAAGATGCCTTTTATCCTGACGTCAAGGTTAGCTGTCACCCCGCCGGCTTGGTCAATACGCAATTCATCGAACACCCGGTGTTGATTGTAGAGATCCTGTCACTCGGGACGGAAGATTATGACCGCGGACGGAAGTTCGACGCCTACCGGCGCATTGCCGTCTTGCAAGAGTACTTGCTGATCGACCCCGAGACGCGAGCGATCGAATTGCGGCGCCGTGCGGGTCCCTCGCAGTGGGAGTTTCTGGACCTTTCTCAAGATGAAACGCTGCGGCTGGAGAGCGTCGGGTTTCAGTGCTCAGCAGAATCCGTTTTCGCGGATTTGCCGCCTTCCGGGGCCTCGAACTAATTTGCAACCTAGGAGATTCAATGATTCGTTATATCAAGAAGGGCATCAGCGCCGAGCAGGATGCGGCGGACGTGGCGCGCGTGCGGCAGACAGTGGAAGGCGTGCTCGCGGATATCGAGAAGCGCGGCGACGAAGCGGTGCGCGAGTATTCGCGCAAGTTCGATCAATGGGAGCCCAAGGATTTCCGGCTGAGCGAGAGCGAGATTCAAGCGTGCGTGCAGCAAATGTCCGCACGCGATTTGGACGATATCCGGTTCGCGCAAACGCAGATTCGTAACTTTGCCCGCATTCAGAAGGATGCGTTGCGCGACGTGGAGGTGGAGACCCTTCCGGGCGTGATTCTCGGTCACAAGAACATTCCCATGAATAGCGTGGGCTGTTACGTACCGGGTGGGAAGTATCCCTTGCTTGCGTCCGCGCACATGACCATTCTCACGGCGAAAGTGGCGGGCGTGAAGAACGTCATCGCCTGCGCGCCGCCGTTTCAGGGTAAGCCCGCGCCGGCCATCGTTACGGCGATGCATCTCGCGGGAGCCGATGCGATTTATTGTCTGGGGGGCGTGCAGGCGATCGGCGCCATGGCCATGGGAACGGCCACCATCAAGGCTTGCGATTTGGTGGCGGGGCCTGGCAATGCGTATGTGGCGGAAGCCAAGCGCCAGTTGGCGGGGCGGGTGGGAATTGACTTGTTCGCCGGCCCCACGGAAACATTGGTGATCGCGGACGAAACCGTGGACGGCGAGATATGCGCCACGGATCTGCTGGGGCAAGCCGAGCACGGCCCCAATTCGCCGGCCATTTTTTTGACCAACTCGGAGAAACTGGCGCGTGAAACCATGGCCGAAGTGGAGCGCCAACTGAAAATTCTTTCGACCGGCGCGACGGCAGGCGCGGCATGGCGTGACTACGGCCAAGTCATCGTGTGCGATAGCTACGAGGAAATGGTGCAAGTGGCCGACGAAATCGCCTCCGAACATGTGCAGGTGATGACCAAAGACCCGGATTACTTCCTCCAGCGCATGACCAACTACGGCGCGCTATTTTTGGGTGTGGAAACCAACGTGTCCTACGGCGACAAAGTCATCGGTACCAATCACACGCTGCCCACGCGCAAAGCGGCGCGTTACACGGGCGGGCTGTGGGTGGGTAAGTTCCTCAAGACCTGTACTTATCAGAAAGTGAAACCGGAAGCCTCCGCGATGATCGGAGAATATTGCTCCCGGTTATGCGCCCTGGAGGGTTTTGCGGGACATAAGGCGCAGGCAGACATTCGCGTGAAGCGCTACGGGCACTTGAAGACTCCGGAACATCGCTGAGGTCCTTATGTTCCATCTGGCCTAGCCGTTAGGAGCACACCGAAACCCCATAAAGGAAATTTCCCGTGGCAATTTGGCGTGTACTGATGGGAGCGGTTGTACTGTTTCCGATGCTGCTGGCGGCGCCAAGTTTCGCGGCGCCGGACCAACAGTCCCTGGCAAAGGCGAAACAGACAATGCGCGCGGAGTTTCAATCCGCCGTGGAGGGCGCGACCCGGGAGATCGAGTCGGGCCAAGTCCATGGCTCGCGCCTAGCCACGGCCTACAGGACGCGTGGGGTAAACCGAAGTCATCTACTGGCCTACGACAAAGCTATCGAGGATTTCAGTACGGCCATCGAGCTCGATGGATTCAACCCGCAGTATTACCAGGACCGTGCCATCGCCTACTTGAGGGCCAGGGAATTCTCCAAGGCCGATACGGACCTGGAGATGGTGCTGGGCCTGGACCGCACCAATTTCAGCGCGTTGCGAGAGAAAGGCCGAACGGCTTTTTACCGTGGGGACTACGCAGCCGCGGAGGGTTTTTTCCTGCATGCTTCGCGCAGCGCGGACCGGGAGGGGTTGGCCTACTCGATGTTGTGGGTGAGCCTCGCCGCCCAGCGCGCGGGTAAACCCTCGCCGCTCAATATCACCGTGCCAAGCGGGCAAGATCGTAGCCAATGGCCCGTGCCCGTGGCCGAATTGCTGAAGGGTTCCATCTCTGCGGAACAGTTCTTGGCACAGACTGACGCCACCAATCCCCGCGCGTACCTCATGCTCCAGTGCGAGGCTCAGTTCTACCTGGGACAGTATTACTTGACCAAGGGGGAAAAGGATCTCGCGCGCAAGAGTTTTAGCGCCGCGGTGGAGACGGGGATAACGGATTTCATGGAGTACGACTGGGCATTGCGGGAAATCGAAGCTCTCGCGGGCACGGCGCGCTAACTCGGCGATTCGACTTGTCCTGGCGGTAAAAGAGCGAGTACGTATTCCGGCCAAAGGCGCGCCGGGTGTATAGTTGCGCCCGGCCGCGTTTGGCGCACACAGGGAAGAGCGAGAAGGTCTGGGGTACCGGGCTCTCGCCGCCAGCGTAGCCAGGCGGGGGTGTCCAACCGCGCATCCAGACTCCCCTGTTCGCCATGGGGATGCGCATACTTTAAGGAGTGCTCAAATGGCTAAGGGCCAAATGCGAAGCAATAAGGAAGCGAAGAAACCCAAGCAAGATAAGAAGGTGGTTTCTGGGCCGGCGTCCTCGGGCGGGGCGGCGGCAAAGCCGGCGGCACCTGCCGGCGGGAAAAAGAAGTAGAAGTCACTTGATTCCGCGGCGCTGGTTCAGCCCTGGACTAGCGCCGGTTACCATAAAAATTAGCGGGTGCCTGCATGAGGACTTTGTACTCTCGACGCGTACGCGCTGTAATCGAAATTTCGCATGACGCTCGATATCCGCTGGCTCGCCCCTGCTGTTGTATTTTCCGCTGCTACGCCCCAATGCATCGCCGCTCAGTACATGAGCGTTGACCAAGCGCGAGGTCTCATATTCGCGCAGGCGCGGGAGTTCATCCCCAACACCATCGATTTGACCCCGGAACAGAGCCATCGTATCGAGGAACTCTCCGGCGTCAAAACTCGCATGCTCAAACAACCTGTCTGGAAGGCCATGACTGGCGGGAAGTTCCTCGGCTGGTTCATCATCGACCAGGTGATCGGCAAACACGAACTGATCACTTACGCGGTGGGCATCAATCCCGAGGGCACCTTGCGCCAGTTTCAGGTCATCGAGTACCGCGAAGCCTGGGGCGGTCACGTCAAGGAACTCAAGTGGCGGGACCAATTCGTGGGCAAGACGACGGCGGACCCGCTCAAGGTGGGTAGCGACATCGTGAACGTCAGCGGCGGCACCATGTCCAGTAATAGCATGGCCAACGGCATCAAGCGCCTGCTCTTTCTCCACCAAGTTGTCCTGCACTGAGATCCGCCGCGCGCGTCCCGCCATGGGGACGATGTTGCAAATCGTGGCTTGCGGTAAGGACGAGGGGAAAGTGGGCCAAGCGGTAGATGCCGCGCTCTTAGCGGTGGAACAAGTGGACCGGTTGATGAGTTTTCATGGGCGGGAGAGCGAACTCACCCGCCTGAACCGCGAGGCGGTGATTCAACCGCAAAAAGTGCATCCGTGGACCTACGCGGTGTTGAAACGTGCGGGACAAATCAGCGCAGCCAGTGACGGAATGTTCGATATTACGGTGGCGCCACTTTTGGTGGAATCGGGGCTACTACCTAGGCAATATGACAAACTGCCCGCTATCCGCCGCTGGAAACACCTGCGGTTGCTGGACGATAACCGGGTCTTCTTCGAGAAGCCCATGCTCATCGACTTGGGCGGCATCGCCAAGGGTTTCGCCGTGGACCAGGCGGTCCACGCCTTGCGCCGGGGTGGTTGTACGCAAGCCAGTGTGAACGCGGGCGGAGACCTGCGCCGCTTTGGACCTGAGCCCGAGGTGATTCAACTGCGCCAGGCATCTGGCTTGGTACCGGTGGCGCAACTGCGTTGCGGAGCCATGGCCACGTCGAGTTGCGAGGAGAGCGACCCGAACCGGTTGGAGCAACCGATTGGCGGCATCATGGATCCCCTCAAGGGGCACCGCTGGCTTGGCCAAGGCAGCGTAACAGTGGCGGCGCGTACCTGCATGATCGCCGATGCCTTGACCAAGGTGGCGGCGCTGGCCGGGCCAGTGTGCGCACCCGTACTCGCGAAATACGGCGCACAAGCCCGTTGGAATGGGGGTGAGCAGTGAATCAAGCGCCGGGCTTGTTGAGCCGCATTCTTGGAATCCTGATTGGCGCCGCCGTGCTTGTGCTGGCGTTCGTATTTTCCGTCGTGATCTTCGCCATCGTGCTGGTGGCAGCCGTCGTTATCTTGGCGGTTCTCTGGTGGAAGACGCGCTCGCTGCGCCGGGCACGGCGCGATGTCATCATCGAAACCACGGAGTACCACGAGGTCCACGAAGCCCCCCCCGAGCGCCCGGCGATCGAAGGCGAAAGCAAGCGAGAGCCTCCCCGGGATGCGTAAGGGCGGCGTACTTCTGCGCCGCTGGTCTGGACTTACGCCGGACTTAGCACCCGCAGTTCCGTTCCCTTCACGTACTCCTTGACGCGCCCGCGATAAGCCTGCATATGAGGGGCCACGGCATGCGCCTTGAGGTGGGCAACGCTTTCCCATTTTTCGATCACCACAACCTTGTCGGCGCCCACCTTGGCTTGGGTTGGAATGCCGGTTTCCGCATCGATGGCCGGACCATACTCGATGCAGCCTGCTTCGGCGCGAACATCGGGAATCAACTTACGGAATTCGGTAAGAAACGCTTCGCGCGTGCCCGGTGCGAGGTCGATCGTGGCGATGACGTGAATCATGGGGGCTCCTATTTATGAGTGGAGGGGGTACTGCTACTTTCGCGGGGCAAGGATAACCCAGGAAAGGCCACTTTCTCCCCGGTGTCCGATGTGGTACGTTTCGGTTTGTTTCGTGACAAGCCCCTCCGATGAACGCGCCGCTGCGAATCCTCCCCTCCGTCTGCCCCCACGACTGCACCAGTACCTGCGCACTGGACGTGGAAATTGTGGATGCTCGCACCATTGGGCGCGTGCGCGGGTCGCAGCGCAACAGCTATACGGCGGGGGTCATCTGCGAGAAGGTGGCGCGCTACGCGGAGCGCCAGCACCATCCGGACCGCCTCCTGCACCCCTTGCTGCGTACGGGGCCCAAGGGTAGCAAGCAGTGGAAGCGTATTTCCTGGGAAGAAGCGCTGGACCGCACGGCCGAGGCGTTGATCCAGAAGGCCGCGCAACACGGTAGTGAATCCGTCTGGCCTTACTTTTACGCCGGCACCATGGGGCTGGTTCAGCGCGACGGCATTCAGCGCCTGCGCCACTCCATGAAGTACTCGCGCTGGTTTTCCACCATTTGCGTGGCGCTCTCCGACAGCGGCTGGCTGGCTGGGGTGGGCAGCAAGCGCGGGGTGGATTTGCGAGAAGCGGCCGAACACGCCGATGTGATCGTCATCTGGGGCGGCAACCCGGTCAACACGCAAGTCAACGTGATTCAGCACGCCATGGCCGCCAAGAAGCGGGGCGCCAAGCTGGTGGTGGTGGACCCCTATCGCACGGGGACCGCGGAAAAGGCGGATCTGCATCTCGCCTTACGGCCGGGTACCGATGGCGCGCTGGCCTGCGGCGTCATGCATGTGCTGTTCGAGGAGGGATTCGCCGACTGGGAGTATTTGCGCCGCTATACGGATTGCCCGGAGGAGTTGGCCGCGCACCTGAAAACGCGCACGCCCGAATGGGCGTCGGCCATCACAGGATTGCCGGCCGAGACGATTACGGAATTCGCCCGTATGTACGGTCGCGCCAAGAGCAGTTTCATCCGATGTCATCACGGTTTTTCGCGCTCGCGCAATGGCGCTGCCAACATGCACGCGGTGACCTGTCTTCCGGCCGTCACGGGCGCCTGGCAGCGCAAGGGCGGAGGCGCGCTCTATGGCCACACGGGCATTTACCCGCTCAACCGCACGCTGATCGAAGGTTTGGACAAGGTGGATACCTCGGTGCGAGATCTCGACCAATCCCGCCTGGGTCCCATTCTTACGGGCGATGCGGAGGCATTGAAGGGCGGTCCGCTCGTTACAGCGTTGCTCATCCAAAACACCAACCCAGCCATGGTGTGTCCGGAACTGCACAAGGTCCACGCGGGGCTCGCACGCGAGGATCTTTTCACCTGCGTGCATGAACAATTCATGACGCAGACCGCTGCTTTCGCCGATATCGTGCTACCGGCCACGACCTTTCTGGAACACGACGATTTCTACACCGCCAGCGGCCACACCTCCTTTCAGGTCGCGCGCAAGGTGGTGGAAGCTCCGGGCGAGGCACGCGAGAACCATTATGTGATTTGCGAACTGGCCAAGCGGCTGGGCGCGGAGCATCCGGGTTTTCATATGAGTGCGTGGGAAATCATGGATGCGACGTTGCGCACGTCTGGTATGTGGGACGCGCAGACCAATTACGAGCGCGGCGGCCAGGATTTCGCCTATCCCTTCGAGAAGATGCACTTCCTGGAAGGTTTCGACACGGCGGACCGCAAGTTTCACTTCAAGGGCGACTGGAAGCGCTTCGGCGGCCGCTGGCAGGAAATGCCGGTATTGCCCGATCATCAGAACGTCATCGACAACGCCACCCCCGAAAAGCCCTACCGCTTGGTGGCGGCACCCGCCCGCACTTTTTTGAACTCGAGTTTCACGGAAACGCCCAGTTCGGTCAAACGCGAGCGCCGTCCTACGGTACTCTTGCACCCCGAGGATTGCGCTGCCCTGGGAGTAGCCCAGGATGGGCGGGTTCGGTTGGGCAATGAGCGTGGCGCTGTGATCGTGCATGTCAAGCCGCAAGAAGGGCAACAGCGCGGGGTGGCGGTGGTGGAAGGCATCTGGCCCAACGAGTATTTCGAGAATGGCATGGGGATCAACGCATTGACCAGCGCCGAGCCGGGCTGGCCTAACGGCGGCGCGGTGTTCCACGACACGGCGGTTTGGGTTAAAAAGCTGGATTGAATTTATTGAGCCAAGAGGAGAGCGTTGTAACAATGGACTACCGATCACCAACGACCGCCAAGGACGCAGCAGGGCTCCTGGCACAAGAGGGCGCCTACGGACTCGCGGGCGGCACGGATTTATTGGTAAAGCTACGCACCGGATTTGTCGCGCCACGCATGGTCGTGGACTTGAAGGCCGTGCCGCGTCTGCGGGGCATCGAGAGCGATGCGCGCGGCTGGCGCATCGGGGCGGCCACCCCTTGCGCTGAAATTGGCGAGCACGCGGCCTTTGCCGCGGCGTGGCCAGGCGTGGTGGAAGCATTGCAACTGATCGGCTCCACCCAAATTCAAGGGCGCGCCACATTGGGCGGGAACCTCTGTAATGCCTCGCCGGCGGCCGATAGCGTGCCGGCGCTTATCGCCGCGGGAGCGGTGTGTGAGGTAGCAGGTGCGCAAGGCGAGCGCGAAGTGCCCGTGGAGCAAATCATCACGAGCCCGGGCCGCAACGCGCTGGCGCGCGGCGAGTTCATTTTGGGCTTCCGTTTGCCGAAACCCGCAGGACGCGCAGGGGATGCCTATCTGCGCTTCATTCCGCGCACCGAGATGGATATCGCCGTGGTGGGAGTCGGCGTGTCGCTGGCGCTCGATGCGCAAGGCGTGTGCACGCATGCGAGAGTGGGCTTGGGTGCCGTGGCGCCTACCCCACTCCTCGTGGCTGCCGGGGCCAAGGCCCTTATCGGGACGCGCGTGGACGATGCCGCGCTGAAGGCCCTGGCCGCTGCCGCGAGTGCCGCATGCAAACCTATCGACGATAAGCGCGGCACCATCGCCTATCGCGTCAAAGTGGCGGGAGTGTTGGCCCGCCGTGCCGCCAAGATTGCGCTTGACCGCGCCGCCAAGAAATAAGGGAGACAGAGGAAAAATGGCCAAGCAACATGTAACGACGACCGTGAATGGGGATAGCGTGGAGTTCCTCTGCGGCACGGAACAGACTCTGCTCGACGTACTGCGCGACGAGCTGTATTTGACGGGTAGCAAGGAAGGCTGCGGCTCCGGCGATTGCGGCGCATGCAGCGTGATGCTGGACGGGCGCCTGGTGTGCGCGTGCTTGGTGCTGGGAGTCGAGGCGCAGGGCCGTACGGTGGAAACCATCGAGGGGATGGCCAAGGGCGATGAGTTGCATCCCTTGCAGCAGAAGTTTCTCGAGCATGCCGCCCTACAGTGCGGCATCTGCACGCCGGGATTTTTGATCGCGGCAAAAGCGTTGCTTGCGAAGAAGCCCAACCCGACGGAAACCGAGGTGAGATATTGGCTGGCCGGTAACCTGTGCCGCTGCACGGGTTACGACAAGATAGTGCGCGCGGTGATGGATGCCGCCGTGGTGATGCGAACAGCTTAATACAGGAGCGACACGATGAACGACATGACCGTACCAGGAGTGGCTCAGCAAAACTTGAAGATCGTCGGAACCCGTCCGCTGCGCCCCGATGGCGTGGACAAGGTGACCGGGCGCGCGAAATTCGGCGCCGACATCCATGTTCCAAACATGTTGATCGGAAGAGTGTTGCGTAGCCCGCACGCCCACGCGCGCATCAAATCCATCGATGTCTCCAAGGCCCAAGCCCTGAAAGGGGTGAAGGCCGTGATTACCAGCGCCGATCTGTGCGATCTGCCTTCGGAATTCATTCCCGCTGGCGAGATGATGGTGAACTTCAAGGACATGACCCGCAATGTCATGGCGCGCGAGAAGGCGCTCTACGAAGGGCACGCCATAGCCGCCGTGGCCGCCGTCAGCGACGCCGTGGCCGCGCACGCGCTGACGCTGATCGACGTGCAGTATGAAGTGCTGCCTCATGTGATGGATGTCTCGAAAGCCATGGAGCCCGATGCTCCCTTGCTGCACGACGATATGTACACGATCGGGGTGGAACCCAAGCCCGCCAAGCCCTCCAACATCGCCAAGCGCGTGGAGTTCGGTTTCGGCGACTTGGCGGCGGGGTTTGCCAAGGCCGATGTCGTCGTCGAACGCGAATTCACCACCAAGCCCGTGCACCAAGGCTATATCGAGCCGCATGCTTGCCTGGCTAGCGTATCGGAGGACGGCAGGGCCGAACTGTGGTGTACCACGCAAGGACAGTTCATCGTGCGCGCCTTTTGCGCCAAGCTCCTGGGAATGGAAGTTTCGAACTTACGCGTGACCGCCTCGGAAATCGGTGGAGGTTTTGGCGGAAAAACCGTGGTGTACCTGGAACCCCTGGCGTTAGCGCTTTCGCGCAAGGCATGCCAGCCGGTGAAGATGACCATGTCGCGCACGGAAGTATTCCGCGCCAGCGGGCCCACGTCGGGTGCCAAGATTTGGGTAAAGGTGGGTGCAACGAAGGATGGCCGCATCACCGCGGCGGAGGCGTTGCTCAAGTACCAGGCCGGGGCGTTTCAAGGCTCGCCCGTGCAGCCGGGCGCCATGTGTGCCTTCGCACCCTACGATCTGGAGAACGTACGCATCGTCGGCTTCGACGTGGTGGTAAACCGCCCCAAGGTCGCCGCCTACCGCGCGCCGGGCGGGCCCATCTCGGAGTTCGCTGTGGAGAGCGTGATCGATGAGGTCGCCAGAAAGATCGGTATGGACCCCGTCGATTTTCGTTTGAAGAATGCCGCCAAGGAAGGCACGCGCGCGCCCTACGGGCCGAAGCTTGGGCCCATAGGCTTGGTGGAGACGTTGCAAGCCGCCAAGGCCCATGCCCATTACCGGGTGCCGCTCAAAGCCAATCAAGGCCGTGGTGTCGCTTCGGGATTCTGGTTCAACATCGGCGGGGAAACCTGCGCCACGCTCAACGTGGGCGAGGATGGCAGCGTGGCCATGGTGCTGGGAACGCCGGATATCGGCGGCTCGCGCGCATCCCTCTCCATGATGGCAGCAGAGGAGCTGGGTATTCCCATGGAGCAGGTGCATGCGATTATCGGCGACACCAGTTCCCTGGGATTTAACTTCCTCACGGGCGGTAGCCGGGTCACTTTTTCCAGTGGCATGGCGGTGGTGGAAGCCGCGCGCGATATCATCAAACAGCTTCGTAGCCGCGCCGCGAAGATTTGGGAAGTCTCGGCCGAGGAAGTGGAATGGGTCAGTGGACACGCCCGCTTGTTGGGCGGAGACAAGTCGCTCTCTTTCGCGGATCTCGCCAGGACTGCCGGCAAGACCGGCGGCCCTATCGTGGGCAATGCCGCCATCAATGCCACGGGCGCGGGGCCGAGTTTGGCCACTCATCTAGTGGATGTAGAGGTCGATCCCGAAACGGGCAAGGTCACCATCCTGCGCTACACGGCGATTCAAGATGCGGGTAAAGCCATACATCCGAGCTACGTGGAAGGCCAGATGCAAGGCGGCGCCGTGCAAGGCATCGGCTGGGCACTCAACGAGGAATATATCTACGACGACAAGGGCCGCTTGGAGAACCCAGGCTTTCTCGATTACCGCATCCCGGTGTGTTCCGATGTACCGATGATTGACACGGTCATCGTGGAAGTCGCCAACCCCCGCCACCCTTACGGCGTGCGCGGCGTGGGGGAGACCCCCATCGTTCCGCCCATGGGAGCCATCGCCAACGCGGTGTCCAACGCTACGGGTTACCGGTTCACCGACCTGCCCATGTCGCCGCCGCGCGTGCTCGCGGCCATCGATAGCCAGCGGGGAGGGTAGTAGGGCGCCACGCCTTGGCTCGGGTAATACTCACCGGTACCCTGAAGAATCTCGCGGGCGGGGAGGCCGAAGTCGAGGTGGCGGCGCGGGATATAAAGCAGTTGCTACGGATGTTGGGCGAGCGCTATCCGGCGCTCGCTCCCCATCTGGAGCATGACGGCTACGCTATCGCCATCGACGGGGAGATTTTCCAGGACGTTTGGTTTGCGCCCATTGGCCCGGATAGCGAGGTGCATTTGGTGCCTGCCATCCGGGGCGGGTAAGTACTGGGAGGGCGGGGCGCTAGCTGGTAGCTTTGGCGTGGCGTTTTTGCAGGCTGGACTTGCAGGCGGGCGAGAGGTCCTTCTCGTGGCTCTTCATGCATTGCGCAATCAGGCCCTTACCGGGCTTGACATCCTTGCACAGGCGCTCCGCATCCTTGCTGCAAGGGTGGTTCTTCTGCGCCTCGGTGATTTTTTGCTGGCACGAGCTAGATAGCTCGGGCTTGTGCTTAGCCAGGCAGCCAATCACGGATCCTCTGCCCTTGGGGGTATCTTTGCAAAGCTTCTCGGCGTCTGACTTGCAGGCTTCCTTGAATTCCTCGGCGCGCTTCTTACCTTGCGCCATGCGCTCCTTGCAGGGCGCCGACAATTCTGACTCGTGTTGTTTCATGCATTGAAGGAGGCGCCCGCCGCCCGGCTTCACATCCTTGCAAAGCTTCGCCGCATCGGCGCGGCAGGCATTCTCTCCATCTTCGGCGGCGGATACAGGTAAAACGAATAGGGTGCTGGCAAGCAATACGGCGGTGGTGGCGTGCAGTAATTTCATGGGAGGGAGTTATCCAAGGTTGGCGATATCGGCGGGACGGCGTAGCCGGGCGAGAATCGGAACGACTTTTGGGTCCATCCCTGCCAGCTTGGGCGGCTGCTGACCCTCCACCCATTCGGCCACGGGACGGAATTGCTCACGCTCGGCTGCCCCGGAGTCCATTTCGAATAATCCGAGGCCTGTTTCCACGGCCTGGAGGAAAACGTCCGAGTCGCTCAGGCGGGTAAGCAAAGGCAAATTAAGGGACTTCAAGAAGCGCTCCAGCGGATCGTAGGCCGGCATGGATTTACGCACTTTGTTGACCACGACTGCCAAGCGGATGTTGCGGATGCGGATGCGGCCCGTAAGCATCAAATCCTTGATGAAATTCGCCGTGGCATGAATGTCGATGGCCGAGGGTGCCACCGGGACCACGATACAGTCCGCGCGGGAAAGCAATTCCTGAAGGAGAAGTCCGGAGGCGCCTGCGGGGGCGTCAATGATGAGCTGTTGGGTATCGCCGGGAACGTGCATCTCTATTCCGCGCAGGCGGTTGCCACGTTGCGGCGCGGCGTTGGCGGCGTTGATACGACTTCTGGAGGGATCCCGCTGGCGCAGCCAATTGAGGCTCGATCCCTGCGGGTCATAGTCCATGATGGTGACGGGAACTGACTTCGCCGCGAAATAGCTCGCGAGACTAGTCGTGACGGTCGTTTTACCCGACCCTCCCTTCGGATTAATCACCAACGTGGAGTTCATTCGCATAATTTGGGTGTGCAAGGTACTTAGGTCTTGCCTCATCCGCGGGTGATTGCCCCACTTTTTATTTTGCTGGCTTCTTTCCTCTGCCCCTGTTGCACTTATCGTGCTAGATCCTATGCCGTCATGCCGAAACAGAGACTTAGTCCCTTTTTTAGCCCTTGGATTGGCCTACCGCCGTCATCCCCTGGCGACGCTGGCTGCCTATGCCTCATGGAATAACGTACTTCTAGGTTCCTTAGTACCGATACAAATAGGGAGCGGGTGCGCGATGAATCATTCTGGCGGTAGCCAGCTATGCCGTCAAAGCAACACCGAGGTTCCAAGAGTGGCGCCTGGCGTAACTATTGAGCGTTTATTCGCCTCCTCGCTTACCGGCCTTCGCTTCTGTTAAACCAAAGTACGCCCAGCACGGAATATTAATCGCAGATATCTCCCGTTCCCTTTACTTCCGTGCAGTGCTGGAATGCTTCCGCCCTGATGCTGCCGTTCTGGTTCCTGTATGGGTTGAAGCACGCCCAGCTTTCTTCGAATTTCCTTTTCGCCTCTAGGCAGTTACGTTTCTTGGCAAGGGCACTGTCTGGTTCTGCCTCGGCTTGCATGCGTTGCTCATCGGTCACTGCCGAATTCGATAAATCGAGTGGCTTGGCGGGATTTTTTTCCGAATCCGGCTTTGAGTCGCCGTAATGAACACGTCCGTTCTCGTCGATCCAACGGTATATCGTTCCCGCGTTCGTCATTGCGGGCACCAAAGCGCATAAGAGAAATACGCCAGTTTTTATCGCCGCCCCGAGATCCATTTTGCGTGGAAGGGTTGTAAACGCCTTAGGTCGTAACGGTGAGCATTACGCAACTACGATGCCCATAATCGTTTGAGGGAAGTTTCTTCACATCTATGGCCAACTTGACAGAGACCTAAAATTGGGTCCCCCGAAGCAGTGTATTGTTGGCTCCGGTTCCCCCGTTACCTCTAGCGTTTAGTGCTGCCTTTCCCCCAGTTCTGGTAGCGCTGCCGGGAGAATTCGATGTACTCCGCGAGAAATTTCTCTTGTAGTGCATCCAAGGCTTCCCCGGGAACACCCGCTTGCGAGAGTGCCGCGAGTTGCGAGCCCTTCAGCCCGGCGGCGAAATGGGTTGTAACGCTCCGCGGTAGGACACCGCGATTTTCAATTACTTGCGGGAAGCGTGACTCACCTATTCGCTCCGCCATGTCCTGGGCGGACATACCGGACTGCGACCACGCTAGCACGTCACCGGCCGTGATCGGTGCCGCGAAGGGGCTGCCTGGGGAGGATGGCACCCACGAGGGCACGCCTTGCGGCCGGGCAAAGGTGTTACGGCGGCCCAGGTTTTTTCCATCGGCCATGCCGTTGCCTCCGCTGTCCAGACTGGCGAGATCCACCGGCTGCGGGTAGCACCAATCGCAGCCCCCATAGGACTCCCCCAGCGCCGAGAAGCG
>JBJXGQ010000426.1:0-3746 GCA_046160525.1 Burkholderiales bacterium | reverse complement strand
CCCGCCAGCGCAACTAACAATAGCGCCGCCAGCCGCAGGCGCTTGCGCGGAATCGTACCGGCATCGTCGCCGCCGAAAGCCATCGCCGCGAACAGAGCAACCGCGCCACACAAGATCACGAGGCTTGGCGCATCGATGAATGCGATGGCACCCAGCACCAAAAGGCAACCCGCTGCCGCGCCAATGAGGTCGGCGGCGTACATGCGGCCGACTGGCAGATCGCCGCGCGTGAGCAGCGCGCCGATAGCGATACCGGAAAAATAATACGGCAACGAGATCGATGCCGTGGCCAGCAGCAACCCTAACAGCGACATCACGGAGTCGTACAACACCAGAGGTGTCGTGCACAGAACGATCAGCGGCACGAACACACTCACGCCGAAGGCCGCCGCTGCGCGCTGCACATTGCCGCGCAGCCGCTCCGGCCCAAACCAGGCCGGCCGAACATACACCGTGATGGCACCCGCCGTGGCTCCCAGCATCGCCGTCGCAATGGCAAAGAATGCAAGGTGATACCACGATACGACGCTTAGTAGGCGCGTCAGCGCGATCTCGAGGGCCAGTGTCGCCGCCGATATTAAAAACAGACCCGCATAGATATTCATGCGGTGTTGAGATTGCTGGGAGGGGATGGGGATAGGAATTTTTAACGCCCGTTTTTCATTGCCCGAAATGTATCACCGTACAGCGCAATCGGTCAATCACGCGTAACATGCTCTCGGCATCACACGTTATTTGGGGTCGCGAAGCCGCGTCGTTTCCCCGCAAAACCAGTGTCGCACGCCACGCAGGGATCGAACGCGCGCTTGCGTCATCGCGCCCATGTGATGCGCGTGTTGGCATTCGCCTTCACCCGTCACTGTCAGTTGCGGCGATACGGCCACCACCTTCGATCTCACTGCCATTCGGCGCCAGCCCGGATCAGATGCATCCGTGGCCTTGGCGCCAGCGCGTCCAGCCGCTGCATGAATTCCATCGGCGTGAGTACGAAGTGGGTTGCGCCTTTTCGCCACGGGGTGCTTTCGGCAACCTCAGGACAGGCTTGAGCTTGAGCCCCACATTGCCCTCCTGGTTCACGCTCAGCCATTCCTTGGAAATTGCCGGGTGGGTGATGTGGCGGGCGAGCTGTGCGACGCCCTGCCGGTCATTGGCTTCACAGCGCATCGTTGCGTAAAGGCTGAGTCCACCGGCATTGGCGCACAGCGCGGGTCCGACCCGAGGCCGGAACGTCGTGCGGATGACGTCAAATGGCCTTGAAGCACTCATCCTTTGTGCTGAACACTTTCTTGCGCGGGCGCGCAAGGGGCGTCCATCTGTTGCGACCGGGAAACGCGAATTGGAAAGGTATTGCTCTAACCTCGTGAGGATTTGTGTACCGCTGCTTCCTTGGAACGTGCAATTCCAATGTGCTCACGGTGAATCAGCGTGACTTCCTCGGGGTCGAAGGCCGCGAAAGCTTCTTCGGCAAAATCCAGGAACGCCGCGATCTTCGGTGGCAGGCGCGCTGTCTTTCGGTACAACGCTTGGATGGGGACGCCGCCGGGGCAGGACCAATCGGTAAGCAACCTTTGCAGTTGGCCTGATCTGACCAAGTTTGGATCGAAGCACCCCATATGCATCACGCCCGCGCCAGCCACCACGGCCGCGATGAGGCCTTCCCGGTCGTAGGTCGTGACACCCGCAATGACCTTTACTCGTTTGCGCTTGCCATTGCGCTCGAACTCCCATTCATCCAGGGGCTTGCTCAATGAACGCACATTGAGAACAAGGCAATGATGACGGATCAAATCCTCCGGTACTTGCGGCACTCCCGCCACTTCTAGGTATTGGGGCGATGCGTAGATTCCGGGAAGGGTATGGGCAATCTTGCGGGCGATCAATGCGGAATCGGGCGGATCGGTCACGGACAAAAAGAGGTCGGCGCCTTGCGCATGCATTTCCTTTATTTCACCCATCATATGGAATTGAAGTGTGATCTTCGGGTGGCGCCGTAGGAAAACGGGCAACAGCGGCATGATCACGAGGCGGCTCAGGGGCAAGGCCAGCCCCACGCGCAGTGTGCCGGTGAGATTTGCGGCCGGCCTGCGCCGCTCGCTGTCCAGCGCGGCGATCTGGCGTAGGATTTCGGAGCCACGCCGGTAGATTCCTTCACCATCTTCAGTGAGCCGAAGTTGGCGCGTGGTGCGATAGAAAAGCTGGACCTGAAGCTCTTGTTCCAGTTGCGCGATACCGTGACTCACGGCGGAAGGCGTCAAATTCAAGGACCGCGCAGCTTTCGCGAAACTGCCTGCATCCACCGCTCTCACCAATAGCTCAAGCCTGCGTACCCGGTTCATCTTTACTCTCGAAAGGAATGCAGGAACGCCGATTATTCGTGATTTTCATGCAACAGTGAAGTGCCCTTACCCCTCTTGCTTCCACCGTACACGAAGGCCTACTCTGGGTCTCCAGGAGGAAACAAGATGAATCCATTGATCGTTGCGGTTGTCATTTCGCTGTTCGCGGCATCCATTGGCGCGGGAATCGCGCAGACTTATCCGTCCAAGCCCATAAAACTGATCGTGCCCGCCGACGCCGGAAGTCCGCCCGACATCCGCGCCCGGTGGCTCTCGGAAAAACTTCGCCCGCTGCTCGGACAACCGGTCATTGTCGAAAATAGAGGAGGTGCCGCGGGGCGCATAGGAACGGAAGCGGCAGCCAAAAGCGCGCCGGATGGGTATACCTTGGTAATGGTGCACCAAGGAACGCTCGCGCTGAACCCGCACCTGCACGCCCGCCTCGGTTATGACCCGGTCAAGGATCTCGCACCTGTAGCAAGCTTGGTGGTGAGCGCGCTGGTATTAGCGGTCCATCCCAGTGTGCCAGCGAATTCCGTGGCCGGTCTTGTGCGGCTGGCTAAAGAAAAGCCAGGACAGCTCAACTGGGGCTCTGGCTTGGTAGGATCGCCGCCCCACATGGCGGGCGAATTATTCCGGCGCTTGGCCAGGATCGAGGTGGCAAACATTCCCTATAAGAGCGTCCGCCAGGCTGAAATAGACCTTATCGCGGGACGGTTGTCCTATACCATCGATGGCATCTCCATGATGTTGCCCGAAGTGAAAGCCGGGCGCGTGAGGGCGCTAGCTGTCACCAGCCCCAAACGCGTTGCCACATTGCCGGACATTCCCACCATCGCGGAGTCGGGAGTGCCGGGTTACGAATACATGCCTTGGTCGGGCGTTTGCGCCCCCGCTGGAACACCCAGGGAAATCATCGCCCAGCTTAACGCCGAGATCGCGAAGATCTTGAAAACCCAAGAGGCGCGAGACTGGTTCGCAGCGCAGGGGAGCGAGCCACTCATCCAGAGTCCAGAAGAATTTGCCGGCCTTATCAGGACGGAATACGCCAAGTGGGGGAGCATCATTCGAGAAGCGGGAATCAAGGCCGAATAATTTCTTATTGAGATGAGGATCCATCATGACCGCAATCTCCGAAACATCGCAAGCCACGTTAGGCCAGATGATCGATGGTTATCGCGTGTCACAGATCATCTGTATAGCCGCCGAATTGGGCATCTCGGATAAGCTGGCCGCCGGTGCCCAGCACTACAAAGCCCTCGCGGCGGAGACAAAGACCCATGCCCGAATGGCACTTACTTAACGGTAAGAGTTTGATGCGTAGAGTGAAAGAGGCTAGCTCGAAGAGTGATAAGGTGGAGTTTCAAGACAACCACCGAATACTCAAGGAGCTAGCCCAAATGCATCCTA
>JBJXGQ010000425.1:0-4767 GCA_046160525.1 Burkholderiales bacterium | reverse complement strand
TGATCTCAAGGGAGGAGTCAGTCATGGCCAAAAGAAAAGTGTTGTTGCCCGCCGCGATGGCGCGGGCGGGGTGGAAAGTGGCGCAAGCGCGCGAGGACATCGAAGCAATTCCCTTCGACATGAACATCGCCCCAGCGGAATTTCACCGTCTCTTGGTGGGCGCGCAAGGCGTGGGCTTAAGCCTCACGCCGTTTGGAGAGGCTGAACTCAAGGCCGGGCCGGGTGTGCAAGTCGTCGCGCGCCACGGCGTGGGCTACGACATGGTGGATGTGCCAGCCCTAACGAAAGCGCATGTGCCGCTCATGATCACCGGTGTGGCCAACTCGCCCTCGGTGGCCGAGCAGTCGCTCTATCTCATGCTGGAACTCGCCAAGCGCGGCACGGCCTTCGATGCCATGGTGCGCGAGAACCGCTGGAACCAGCGCATGGCGCAAGGCCTGCCCGTGGATCTGTTCGAGAAGACGGTGTTGATCGTCGGCTTCGGCAAGATCGGCAGCCGCCTGGCCAAGATGTGTCTCGGCCTTGGCATGACGGTATGCGCCTACGATCCTTACGTGGACGCCGCCAAGATCCGCGCTGCGGGATGTAACGCCGAACCCAATTTAGGTGACGCGCTGGCCAAGGCGGATTTCGTTTCCATCAACTGCCCGAAGACGAAAGAAACCAACGGCATGATCGCCGAGACCCAGCTCGCGCGCATGAAGCCCAGCGCTTTCATCGTGAACACCGCGCGCGGCGGCATCATCCACGAGCCCTCGCTGCATAAGGCACTTACCACCGGTGTCATCAAAGCCGCCGGCCTCGACGTACTTGAGCGCGAACCGCCGGACGCGAACAATCCGTTACTTCAACTACCGAACGTGGTATTGGCGCCTCATATGGCGGGCGTGACCCAAGAATCCCTGGACCGCATGGCGGTTTCCCTGGTGAGCAATGTACTGTCCGTGCTGGATGGGAAACCTGAGATGGGGAACGTGGTCAACAAGGAGATTTACGGGCACCGGTGACAATATATGCTCCGTGCTGCCTATTTGTTACCGGCGGGGTTGTAGTCGAACCAAAACGCATCATCGCGCTGAATAATGCGGCCAAAGGACGGCTCCGGGAAATGCGTCGCGCACACCGTAACACTGGTGTCGCAATAGCGCTCAAGGAAGCTGCGCCGCGTGGAGCTGGCTAGGGCAGGGTCCAGATCCGCGCGCATGATCCAGCCGGGTTCCAGGCATTGCACCGGACTGTGAATACAATCGCCGGTGATGACCGCGTCGTTGCCCTGGGAGGCGAGGTGCACGCAGACATGGCCCGGCGTGTGGCCGGGGGTGGGCTCCAGCCATACTTCGTCGTCTAGCGCAAAATCGCCAGCGACCAACTGCACCTGGCCCGCCTCCATAACTGGAAGCAGGCTGTCGCCGTAATGCGGCTGGGGTTCGCGCCGGTTCAGCGCTTCGAAATTGTCCCATTCCTGCTTGGCGAAGATGTACTTCGCATTGGGGAACGTCGGTACCCAGCGGCCATCGCGCAGTTGGGTGTTCCATCCCACATGGTCCCAATGCAGATGCGTACACATAACGTAGTCCACGTCCCGCGGTTCCACCCCAGCGGCGGCGAGACGCGGCAAGAATGTGTTCAGCTTTTGCATATGCCAGAACGGGCGTGCTAGACGTGGCTTGTGATCTCCCACGCAGGTATCGACGAGGATCGTATGATGCCGTGTGCGCACCAAGAACGCCTGGATCGTGAGGATGAGTTTTCCGGTGGCGGGCTCCAGCGCCCAGGGTTCCATCCACGTCCTGTGGCGCACCCAGTCTTCGCTCGTGGTTTGTGGAAAGAAGCCGCGCGCATCGAATCCCCTGCATATGGACTCGACGATGCGCGTGATCGTGATTTGACCCAAGGCGTGATCCATCATGGGAAGGTCTCCACTGGGAGTATTTGAATTCTCTGCTCTTTATCCAGATAGGAATAAGGAGCGGGCGGCGAATCGAGATTCTATTCCCGTGGGGTTTGCGGTATCGCGCGCAAGGACCGGATATGTTATTTCGCGAGCATCTTCGCGAGTGGGAGTGGCAGGGGTCTGCGAATCCAGCGGGAATCGCTGGGGATCGAGTGGACTGCGCGTAGCACGCGGCTTGGTGGAGGTCTTGGCAGGTTTCATTTGAATGCTCCGTAAGAATTAGGCGCGGTCTCGAAGTTCTTTCACGCCCGCATGCTCGGAGCAATGATCACAGCAAAACATGCGGCCGCTTTTTTCCAGCCCGTGGCCTATGATGCGCACGCCGCAGTGCTCGCATGCAGGCGCCAACTTATGGATCGCACACTCGAAGCTGTCGAAAGTGTGAGTCTTGCCTGCGGCCATGATCTGAAAGGACTTGTCGTAGTCGTTTCCGCACGCATCGCACCTGGCCATGGCGGCCTCCTGTTTAACGAGAAAACAGGTGCATTATTCTTCTTTGGAAAGGCCGAAGTCGGTGCGCAAGCACACGCCCAAGCAAATTTCGCAAGGATCACAGCTTCGGAATTCGCAGGCGGCTGATCATCAGGGAACCGGACAGGGCAAACATGAGCACGAGCGGATGAAGCTTATAGCCAGCCAAGGTTACTTCCCCAAACCACAGATTTTCGCGCACTGCCCCGGTCCATGCGGCCATGCCCAACACAAAAACGAGAACGATGGAAGTCGGTATGGGCGTTCCCTCGAAGTATTTGACCTTGCCGGTGCCTTGGGAGAGCGTTTCCGCCGTAACGTTGTAGCGTGCAAGGCGTGAGACGCCGCAAGCAACGAAGAATGCGAGCACGATGCGGTCGTACAGACTCTGCATACCGCAGCCGTAGGCAATGATGGCGGGCGCGACGCCAAAGGAAATCACATCGGCGAGCGAATCGAGTTCGCGGCCCAAGGACGAGGCTTTCTGCCGCCATCGGGCGATGCGGCCATCCAGGACGTCGAATATCAATGCAGCCAGTACGAGGCCGCATGCGAAATAGATGTGCTTGGCTTCCTGCACCTCCAGGTAAGTCATGATGGAAAAAAGCGCCCCCGTGCCGCACACGGCATTGGCCAGCGTGAACCAGTCCGCCAAATGGAACTCGCGAATCATCGAGAAGGGCTTATGCGGTGCAGTGCTCATTGGATGCGATTCGCAAGGAGTTATGAGTGGTGCCGAAAATGCGGGGCGCCGCTCTTTTATAAGAGGCGCCCACCGCCATTAAACTTTCGTCGCGAGCAACTCGTTCAGGTGTTTGTCGAGCTGAGCCAGCGCGTTCTGATCGACCCCGAACAGTGCCAGATGGCCGTCGATGGTATCGATGGGCCGGAATTCGGCACCGGGAATGAGCCGCCACTCGGCTTGGCAATCGGACGGAGGGAAGAACATGTCCGAAGACATGGGCATGACATAGGTTTTGGCTTTGATGCGGGCTAAAGCCGCACGCAAGTCGCCCCCTGTGTGGCGGCTGACGTCTCCGCGCTGCCATTTCCACGCCATGCACAGCAGATCGTTGGGGTCCATCACGCTGAAATAGCCGTTCATGAAGTTGACGATGAAATCGTCCAAGGATGAAAACCCGAGCGCCTTATACCGGCCTTGCTGGAAAAATTCCGTGCTCCAACCCATCACCGCCCACATCTTGGCGTGGCGCATCAAGCCTTCTCGTACGTCTGCCGCCGATGCATAAAAACCCTTGTTGAAACCGGGGTCGGAGGTGATCGCTTCCACCAGCGTCTCGGTGAACAAAAAATCATGGGTCGTGTTCCTGGCCGTGCCAGCGATGGGCGCGGCGCGCTTCACCATGTCCGGGAATCTCACGGCCCATTCATAGGTCTGCTGCGCGCCCATGGAGCCTCCGGCAACGAGTGCAAGACTGGTCAAACCGAATTTTTCCGTGAGGAGTTTGTGCTGCGCGCGTACGTCATCGCCGATGCGCACGCGGGGAAAATTCCCCATCCCTCCCGGTTCCGGTGTGTTGTGCGGAGAGGATGAAAGGCCGTTGCCGATTTGATTGACGATGATGATGAAGTACTTATCGGGATCGAGCGCGCGCCCCTTTCCTGTATACACCTGCTCCATGATCTTGCTGGTTCCGGAGTACCAGGTGGGAATGAGGATGGCGTTATCCTTGGCGGCATTGAGCGTACCGAAAGTGGCGTAGGCGAGTTTGCAACCGCGGATGGTGCCGCCTTCTTCCAATTCGAGATTACCGATATCGTGCAGCTCGTAGGGGCCGTGCACTTCCTGCGAGTAATAGGTGTTGTTGATCATGATGTCTCCTCCAATTCGTTGAGCGAGGGGAGGTTAAGGTCTCCCCTTTTTGGTTAGGCCGGTTATGCCAGCGCGAATCCTTCGTAGCCCTTTGCGGCCACTTCGTCGCATTTCTTCCGGTAACCCCCTACACCTTCTGGCCCCAAATAGGGCAAAAAGGCGCGCGGCTTGCCCGGGATGTTGGCGCTCATGTACCAGGAGTTGGCGCTGGTCATCAGCGTCCCGCCGACGATCTCATTCACATGCGCGACCCACTGCTCCTGCGCTTCCGGGGTCGCCTCGATGACGGTCTTGCCGGTCGCGCGCATCGTATCGATACAATCCGTGATCCATTCAACGTGCTGCTCGATCGAGACCGGCATATTCGACAACACCGACGGGCTTTGCGGCCCGGTGATCGTGAATAAATTTGGAAAGCCGGCAACCGCGATGCCCAGATAGGTATGCGGCCCATCCTGCCAGGCCTGATCCAGCGTGCGGCCGCCGTGGCCCTTCAGGTTCAGCGCCT
>JBJXGQ010000424.1:0-11502 GCA_046160525.1 Burkholderiales bacterium | reverse complement strand
TTGATTCAAGAAATGGTAAGCCACGGAGGCCATGCGTTCCTTGTGGGATTCGCGCGGTCCATAAACATTGAAGTAGCGCAGCCCCGCAACCTGCGCAGCCTTGCTTGCCCAGTGCCGCCGCACGTATTGGTCGAACAAAGCCTTGGAGTAGCCATAAACATTCAAGGGCCGCTCGTATTGTTCTTCCTCCCCGAACACCGTGCCAGATCCATATACCGCCGCCGAGGAAGCATAGATGAAGGGAATCGCATGCTCCCGGCAGAATTCGAACAGATCCACCGAATAGCGGTAGTTGTTCTCCATCATGTAGCGGCCATCGGTTTGCATGGTGTCCGAACAGGCCCCTTGGTGCAATACCGCGCGCACGTTGCGCCCCCAGTTCGCTTGCTTGAGCACGCTAAGCAATGTGGTCTTGTCGAAGTATTCGGCAAAACGGCAATCCGCCAAGTTCTTGAACTTGTCCCCGCGGGTAAGATTGTCCACCGCGACGATGTCCGTCTCGCCCCGGGCATTGAGCGCGCGCAAAAGATTGGAACCGATGAATCCTGCCGCCCCTGTCAATACGATGGTCATGAAGATGCCCTATCCGAAGAGTTCCGCGGGATGGACCACGGCCGTTCCCAACTTACCCACCACAATGCCACCGGCCTTATTCGCCCATTGCACCGCCTGCGCAAGGGTGTTGCCGCTAGCCAGCATTGCGCCCAGGATGGCGATGACCGTATCGCCCGCTCCGCTTACATCGAACACTTCCTGCGCGATGGCCGGCACATGGGTGGCGCCATTCGCCTCGTAAAGGGACATTCCCTCCTCGCTTCGCGTCACGAGCAATGCCTGCAGGCCCAAGGATTCGCGCAGGCGTTGCGCGCGTTGCGCCATGTCTTCTTCGCTTTTCCACCGCCCCACCACTTCGCGAAACTCCGAACGATTGGGGGTGAGCACCGTGGCGTTGCGATAACGCTCATAGTCATCGCCCTTGGGGTCCACCAGCACCGGTTTTCCGTGCTGGAGCGCGCGCTTGATCATCAGCTCGATATGCGCCAACCCGCCTTTGCCATAGTCGGAAAAAATGACCACATCCGCCGATGCGATTTTCTCGTCGAAGCCGGCTAGCTTCGAAGCCAGCGCGCTCTCGCCGGGTACATTCTCGAAATCCACCCGCAGCAATTGTTGCTGGCGCCCAATGACGCGCAGCTTCACCGTGGTCTTTAGGGCTGGGTCGCGAGTAAACGCCACGCCAACACCTTCGTCGCGCAACAAGCGTTCAAGCTCGCGGCCGGCTTCATCTTCCCCGGTGACCGCGAGCAAATCCACTTTCGCTCCTATGGCAGCGGCATTGCGCGCCACGTTGGCAGCGCCCCCCGCTCGCATTTCCTCGCGGGTGATCCGCGCCACTGGCACCGGCGCCTCGGGAGAAATGCGGCTGACGTCGCCGAACCAATAGCGGTCCAGCATAACGTCACCCACCACCAGCATGCGAACGGAAGAAAGATCGGGCGCCATCATCGGATTGCGCTAGGGCCTTCCAATGGCATGGTATTCCAGACCGAATTGCCGGACGAGCACTGGATCGTAGAGATTACGGCCATCGAAAATCACCGGACTCTTGAGTTGCGCCTTGATTTCGGAGAACTCGGGACTGCGGAACTGCTTCCATTCAGTGACGATGACGAGCGCGCTCGCACCCTTCAACGCTTGCACGGGCGAATCGCAGAAGGCGACCCTGGGCTCGTTCGCAAAAACCTTCTTCGCTTCGGGCATCGCGATGGGGTCGTACGCGGTAATGCTCGCGCCGCGCTGCGCCAGTGCCTGGACGATGACCCTACTGGGCGCTTCGCGCATGTCGTCGGTGTTGGGTTTGAAGGCCAGTCCCCAAAGGGCGAAGCGGTGGCCAGAAAGATCCTCTCCGAAGCGGCTCACTATTTTTTCCGTCAAGCGCCGCTTCTGCGCTTCATTGGCCTGCTCCACGGCATTCAATATTTTCAGCCCGAGGCCCGCATCCCGGGCGGTTTTCTGAAGGGCCTTCACATCCTTGGGAAAGCACGATCCGCCGTACCCACACCCTGGATACAAGAAGTCGTAGCCAATTCTCGGATCCGACCCGATGCCCACGCGCACCTTCTCGATGTCCGCGCCCAGCGCTTCGGCCAGATTCGCCAATTCGTTCATGAAGGAAATACGCGTGGCCAGCATGGCATTGGCGGCATACTTGGTCAGTTCCGCGGAACGCACGTCCATCACCAGAATTCTCTCGTGATTGCGCTGCAAGGGCGCGTAGAGCGTGCGCATGACCTGAATGGCGCGTTCATCGCTCGAACCGATCACAATGCGGTCCGGCCGCATGAAATCCTCCACCGCCGCGCCCTCCTTCAGAAACTCGGGATTGGACACGACGCTATAAGGTACGGTCACGCCGCGCGCGGAGAGTTCGCCAGCGATGGCCGCCTTCACCTTATCCGCGGTACCCACGGGAACCGTGGATTTGTCGACGACTACCCGGTAATCCTTCATGTAGCGCCCGATGTTGCGAGCGGCCGCTACAACATGCCGCAGATCGGCGGAACCGTCCTCTTCGGGCGGGGTCCCGACCGCGATTAATTGCAAGGTGCCATGATCCACACTCTCTTGCGCATCCGTGGTGAAGCGCAACCGCCCCGCGGATACGTTGTTTTTGACCAGCGCCTCCAAGCCGGGCTCATGAATGGGAATCACGCCCTGCTTGAGGAGATCGATCTTGCGTTGGTCCACATCCAGACAGAGCACATCGTTGCCCAGCTCCGCCAAGCAAGTTCCCGTGACCAATCCCACGTATCCGGTTCCGATGATGCTAACTTTCAATGCTTATTCTCCCGGCGAACAAATCACGCGCCCTGTGCAGATTCAATGCCAAGGGCCGTTTCAATCAAAACTTTGTTTGGATCGAGTGCGCGCGTGATGGATCTACCCATAACCAAGTAGGTCGCACCCCATGCGATGGCTTGCTCGGGTGTCGTTACCCGTTTCTGGTCTTGCGCGCCTTCTCCGGCGAGACGGATGCCGGGCGTCACAAGTAGAAATTCATGACCGCGCTCCGCACGCAAGCGCGCCGCTTCCTGGGCGGAACATACCACGCCCGCCAAACCACATTGGGCCGTCAACGCGGCAAGCCGTGAAACCGCCTCGGTCACATTGGCTCCAAGTCCGACCTCGGCCATGTCCGCGTCCGTCATGCTGGTCAGCACCGTCACGGCAATGAGAAGCGGGCGGCGCCCGGAAACAGATTCCAGGGACTCGCGCGCCGCCTGCATCATGGCCCGCCCTCCCAAGGCGTGCACATTGAGCATCCACACGCCTAATCGTGCCGCCGAGCGGCAAGCCTGCGCCACCGTATTGGGGATGTCATGAAACTTCAGATCGAGGAACACATCGAATCCGCGCGTCACCAAACTCTCGACGAAGGCAGGCCCTGCCGCGGTAAACAACTCCTTGCCTACCTTCAACCGGCACAACTTCGGATCCAATGTACGCACGAACTCCGCAGCCTCCATGGCCTGCGGAAAATCCAACGCCACTATGATTCTAGGACCCATGCTGCCCCATCAGTTCGCGTTCCTCCATACGCCGCGGAGGATAGGTTTCCCAGCCGCCACAGGCCGGGCAGTGCCAGTAGTATTGGCGAGCCTTGAAGCCGCACTGATCGCACCGGTAGAGGGACAACCCGCGCGTATGCTGGTGCACCAGGGCGCGGATCATTTCCAAATCCCGCCTGCGCTCCAAGGGTGCGTCCAAGAGTTGCGCCTCCAGCAGCTTATCCAATCCCATTAGGGTAGGCGTGCGCTTCAACTCTTCGCGTACGAACTCGTGGGCCTTGGCCGCGCCCTCCATATCCAACACCGATTGGTAGAGGACATTGAATAGATCCAAAGAAGGATAGGCCGCTAGATAGGCGCGCATCAGGATCATACCCGCCTCCAATTGCCCGGCCTCCTTGTAGGCCGACAACATGCGTTGCGCCACCAGGGCGAGATAACGGGGATCCTGGCCCTCGATACTTTTCCACGCCTCGATGGCTTGTAGCGGGTTGCCTGTCGCGGCCTCCGTGTCCCCCAAGAGCACGGACGCGCGCGCGCACTTTCGGTTCGCAGCCAAGGCTTCGTAGACGCGAATGCGGGCGGGGTCGTAGCGCGCATGGGTGAGATCTTGCTGCGCCAGTTCGCAATAATATTGCGCGACGTTGCGTTGGTTGGGTTGGTCGCCTTGTGCCGCCGCCGCGCGGGTGATCTCGATGGCCTTCGCCCAATCCTTCTCCTTTTGGTAAATCTCCAGCAGCATCTCGCGGGCCTGCGGTTCGTAGGAAGTGCCCTTGAGCTTGAGAAAGTGCTCCTCGGAACGGTCGAGGAAACCCGCCTTGAGAAAGTCCTGGCCCAACTCGAATACGGCGTGCAGGCGCTGTTCGGGAACGAGGTCCGCGCGATCGGCCAGGTTCTGGTGCATCCGGATGGCGCGCTCCACCTCACCGCGCCGACGAAACAAGCTCCCGAGGGCAAAGTGAAGCTCCACCGTTTGCGGGTCCACCTTTACCACTTCGATGAAGGCCTCGATGGCCTTGTCGGGTTGCTCGTTCAACAAGAAATTGAGACCGCGAAAGTACGAGCGTGGCAAGGCGCGCGATTCGGTGATGAGCTGCTTGATGTCGATGCGGGCGGCGATCCACCCCAAGGCGAAAAACAGGGCGAAACCCAGCAACACCCAGCGGTACTCGAATTCCATGTCGTTAGTCGCTTACGGGTTCACCGATGACAAATTTGGAGAAGATTTTGCGCCACTACTTTCTGGTTTGGGGGATCAACAAGGGCCCTCCCTTGTTCCTTCCGAGGGGGATAAACAAGGGGGGCTCCCCTTGTTCGTAACATGTATTTTGCCGAAGCGAGCGCATCCGTTGGTTCCAGTTCGTCCGGCTTAGGATCTACCCGCTTCACCGGGCGCGCTGCCAGGCACGGACGGTTTACGCTGCAGCGCCAGGTGGCGCCGCAGGCGGTAGAACGCCGGGATGACCGCGGTCAAAGTGAGTAGAACGCCTGCGCAAAAGAACACTAACAACACCAAGGCGAGCGGCGCTTGCCATTCGCGCCCGAGGAAAAAGCGCACCGTGATGGGGTCCGAATTGCGCAGCGCGAAGGCCACGAGCAAGAAGAACAGCGGTGTGAGAACAACCCAATAAAGATAGCGCATAGGCCGTGCGATTTGTCCGCGCCCTAGGCGCCCTCTCGGCCAAGAACTCGCCTCAAGTCTCCGTGGACTCCCTATAGGCCGGGGATGGAGGTGGCGAGGAAGCGGCCGGCGCCGGTGACGCGGAACCGATGCGATCCACGCGTTCGCGCAACTCCTTCCCCGCCTTGAAGTGGGGAACGTACTTCGCCGGCACATGCACCTTCTCCCCGGACTTCGGGTTGCGCCCGGTGCGCGGAGGCCGGTAGTTCAAACCAAAACTACCGAACCCCCGAATCTCGATGCGGTGTCCTTGGCTCAGGCTCTTGGACATGCTGTCGAGAATCATCTTCACCGCCAACTCGGCGTCACTCGCCACCAGTTGAGGAAACTGGCTAGCGAGCTTCGCGATCAGCTCTGACTTCGTCATGGCCCACCCGCTTACTAGTTGGTGTTCTTCGTATCGAATTTCGCCTTGAGCAACGCGCCCAGGTTAGTGGTACCCGCGTTGGCGGGTGCCTCGGCCGCATGCTTCTGCATCGCCTCGGTCTCCTCCGCCATGCTCTTGGCCTTGATGGAAAGATTGATGGTGCGGTTCTTCCGGTCGATGTTGATGATCATGGCATTGACGCGGTCGCCTTCCTTCAAATGCGAGCGAATGTCTTCCACGCGATCACGGGAAACTTCCGATGCCCGCAGATACCCTTCTACGTCGCCATCCAGGGTCACGATGGCACCCTTGGCATCCACGGTCTTCACCACACCGTCCACCAGTGTGCCCTTGTCGTGGCTTCCTACATAGGCGGTGAAGGGGTCACCTTCCAATTGCTTGATGCCGAGCGAAATGCGCTCGCGTTCCACATCGATGGAAACCACCATGGCTTCCACTTCGTCGCCTTTCTTGAAGCGGCGCACGGCATCTTCTCCGGACATGGTCCAGGAAAGATCGGAAAGGTGCACCAATCCGTCGATTCCGCCCGCCAAACCTATGAACACACCGAAGTCAGTGATGGACTTAATCTGCCCTTTCACCTTGTCGTTCTTGCGGAAGCTGGAGGCGAACTCTTCCCAAGGGTTGGGCATGCACTGCTTCATGCCGAGCGAGATACGGCGGCGCTCTTCGTCGATTTCCAGAATCATCACTTCCACTTCATCGCCCATCTGCACCACGCGAGAGGGGTGAATATTCTTGTTGGTCCAATCCATCTCGGAGACGTGCACCAAACCTTCGATACCAGACTCGATTTCGACGAAGGCACCGTAGTCGGTGAGGTTGGTGACCTTGCCGAACAAACGCGTGCCCTGCGGGTAGCGGCGCGCGATACCGACCCAGGGATCCTCGCCCAACTGTTTGAGTCCCAGCGATACCCGGTTTTTCTCTTGATCGAATTTGAGGACCTTGGCTTCCACCTCGTCGCCCACCGCCAGCACTTCGGACGGATGCTTGACGCGGCGCCAAGCAAGATCGGTGATGTGCAGTAAACCGTCGATACCGCCCAAGTCCACGAAGGCGCCGTAGTCGGTGATGTTCTTCACCACGCCCTTGACGGTGGAACCCTCTTGCAGATTGGAGAGCAATGCCTCGCGTTCCGCGCCTTGCGTCGCTTCGAGCACCGCGCGCCGCGATACCACCACGTTGTTGCGCTTGCGGTCGAGCTTGATGACCTTGAAGTCCATCAGCTTGCCCTCGTAGGGATTGGTGTCTTTTACTGGACGCAAATCCACTAGCGATCCTGGCAGGAAGGCGCGAATGCCGTTGATCATCACGGTCAGGCCACCCTTGACCTTGCCGTTCACCAAGCCTTGCACGATGGCGCCTTGTTCGAGGGCCGTCTCCAAACTCATCCACGCCGACAGGCGCTTGGCCTTCTCGCGCGACAAGCGCGTTTCGCCATGGCCGTCTTCGAGCGAATCGATGGCGACTTGCACGAAGTCGCCCTCCTTCACCTCCAGCTCGCCCCGGTCGCTCTTGAATTCTTCGAGAGGAATGTAACTCTCGGATTTGAGTCCCGCGTTCACCACGACGAAATTGGCATCCACGCGCATGACTTCCGCGGTGATGACTTCGCCCGTGCGCATTTCCTTGCGCGACAGGCTTTCTTCGAACATGGCGGCGAAACTCTCGGCTCCGCCAGCGGCGAGAACGTTGGATTTGGCGGAGGATACGATGGCTTGGGGTTTGGAGGTTGTAGGGGTCACGAGGAAATATTCGATTCAAAAAATTCGCGCGCGAGCGCGAGGTTGGTTGGCCAATACTCGTTTTAGCAGCGCCTTCGCCACGAGGGGCGAGGCGTACTACTAATCCGAGTCCGTAGGTTGTGCTGCTAGTATCGATTCGGCCCAGGCGAGCACCTGATTAACGGCCTGCTCAATGTCCATCGCAGTGGTATCGAGCAGTTGCGCATCCTGGCAACGCTGGAGTGGCGCCACGCTACGCTGTGCGTCGCGGGCATCCCTGGCGTTGATATCTACCAAAAGGGCGGGAAGGTTAACACTTATCCCCTTTGCCATCAACTGCTTATATCGGCGTTGTGCGCGCTCTTCGGCCGATGCGGTCAAAAACACCTTAAGCGCGGCATCGGGGAAGACCACGGAACCCATATCCCGCCCGTCGGCCACCAGTCCAGGCAGGGTACGAAAGGCACGCTGGCGTTCGAGCAATGCTTCCCGTACGTCCGCAAGGGCAGAAACGCGGGAAGAGGCATCGGACACATCCTCCCGGCGAATGCGCTCGGTGACGCGCTTCCCGGAAAGGAAGATTTCGCCGCCTTGAAAGCTAACGTCCAGGCCGAGGGCAAGGCGGGCCAACGCCTTCTCGTCCCCCAGGGAGGTCTTGGATTCGATGGCCGCCAACGCCACCAAGCGGTAGAGCGCTCCGCTGTCCAGAAAGTGGTAACCCAAGGCCTTCGCCACGCGCTCGGCCACCGTCCCTTTACCCGAGGCCGAGGGGCCGTCGATGGCAATGACGGGGGCGCGGCCGGTGATAGCGGCAAAACGCTCAAAGTAACCTGGAAACGTCTTGGCCACGCACTTGGGGTCCTCGATCCGAATGGGAACCCCGCCCAGGGCCATCAACGAGAAACACATGGCCATGCGGTGGTCGTCGTAGGTGGCGATCGTTGCGTGAGGCGTGAGGCGTGAGGCGTGAGGCGGGGTAACCACAAGGTAATTAGCACCCTCCTCCACCGTAGCGCCTACCTTGCGCAGTTCCGTGGCCATCGCCGCCAGGCGGTCGGTTTCCTTGACCCTCCAACTGGCGATGTTGCGCAGGCGGCAGGGTCCATCCGCGAACAATGCGGCCACGGCAAGGGTCATGGCGGCGTCGGGGATGTGGTTCAAATCGAGATCGAAGGCTTTCAGCGGGCGGGTTGCGCTCGCCTCGATCCAGTTGTCTCCATATTCGATGCGGGCACCCAACTGCTCCAGGGCTTGGGCGAAGAGGACATCGCCTTGAATGCTGTCGCGGCCCACCCCTTGCACCCGCACCGGCCCGCCGCCAATGGCCCCCGCCGCCAGAAAGTACGAAGCGCTGGAGGCATCTCCTTCCACATAGAGATCCGCCGGTGCCCGGTAGCGCTGGCCGCCAGCCACGCTGAAAGCCCGCCACTCCTCGCGCGTCACTGCCAGGCCAAAACGCGCCAGCATTTTTAGCGTGAGTTCGATGTAGGGCTTGGAGATGAGGTCACCGATAACTTCAATCCGCACGTCTTCGCCCGTCAAGGGCAAGGCCATCAGCAAGGCGGTGAGGAATTGGCTGGACACGCCCCCCCGCACCCGCACCGCCTCCCCAAGCCGCACTTTCGCGGGAAATATCTCCAGCGGCGGATACCCTTCCTTGCCCAGATAACGGACATCGGCACCCGTTTGGCGCAAGGCCTCCACCAAATCTGCGATGGGGCGCTCGTGCATTCTCGGCACCCCCGAAAGCTTGTAATGGCCGCCACTCACGGCAAGCACGGCGGTCAGCGGCCGGAACGCCGTCCCAGCGTTGCCCAAGAAGAGATCCGCTTCCTTCACGGGAAACACTCCGCCGCAACCGTGTACGACCACCTCCTCCGCCGAAGCCCCTTTGCCGATGCGTACGCCCAACGATCTGAGCGCATCCAGCATGTGCTCCACGTCTTCGGAGGCGAGTAAATCGTGCACGCGGGTGGTGCCTTGCGACAGGGCAGCCAGCAGCAACGTGCGATTGGAAATACTCTTGGAGCCGGGTAACCGCACGCTGCCCTGAGCACGCGTGAGTGCGGGCAAGTCAACGTAAGGGGGGTAAAGCCTCATCCTTTGCCGCTCAACCAGCGGTTGCGCGCGCCGCGGGCGTGCTCGAAGAGCGCGGCCAGTCCAGCCTCATCGCCTTGGGCGATCAGGCCTCGCATGGAATGCAACGCCGCTTGGTAGGCATCCAATTCCCCCAGGAGCGCGTCGCGGTTGGCGAGGCAGATGTCCCGCCACATTTCCGGGGAACTGCTGGCAATACGAGTGAAATCGCGAAAGCCAGCACCGGCGAAGGAGAACAATTCCTCGCCTCGCGGCCGTTGTGCGAACATGGATACGAGCGCGAATGCCAGGGCATGCGGAAGATGGCTCACCGCCGCGAATACCTCGTCGTGGCGCTGCGCCGGCATTTCGATGACCCTCGCACCACACGTCGTCCAGGCGGCTCGTACCAACTTGGTCGCGGCAACGCTGGTTTCATCAAGTGGCGTCAATACAACCATGCGATTGCGGTAAAGCCCGGCATCCGCCGCACCTGCACCCGAATGCTCCGCCCCCGCGATGGGGTGAGCGGGCACGAATTGCGATATCTTCGCTCCGAAGGTTTTTCTCGCGGCTGCCACGACGTCTTGCTTCGTGCTACCACCATCGGTAACCACACAATGGGCAGGAAGATGCGGCACGATGCTCGCCATCACCGCGGCGGTCTGTGCGACGGGTACCGCCAGCAATACCAGATCGGCATCGTGCAACGCCGCCGCCAAATCGCCGCCAATTTCGTCGATGGCGCCGCGTTCCATGGCCACATCCAGATTGGCACGGCTACGCCCTACCCCCACTACCTTGCGTACAGCGCCAGCTTGTTTTAGGGCAAGCGCGAAGGAGGCGCCGATCAAACCCACGCCGAACACCACCAGCTTACCTATACTGAATGGGCGATCCGGCAAACTCAAGACCTAGGCGTGAATAGAGGTGGCGAGCGCGCTCAAGAAACGCTCGTTTTCCTCGGGCAAACCGATGCTCACCCGCAGATATTCCGGCATGCCGTATCCGGCCACGGGCCGCACGATCACGCCCTGGCGCAGCAGGCGTTGGTAGACCTCGCCAGCGGCCCCTACTTTCACCGTCACGAAATTTCCGTGGGAGGGAATGTAGTCCAGGCCAAGCTGGGCCAAGCCTTGCGTAATCTGAATCACCCCGTGCGCGTTCGCGGCGGCGGATCGGCGCACAAAGTCCTGGTCGGCGAGCCCTGCTACAGCCGCAGCTTGCGCCAGGCTGCTCACGTTGAAGGGCTGGCGCACGCGGTTGAGAATTCCCGCCACATCCGTGTGCATTAAAGCGTAGCCCACGCGCAACCCCGCCAAGCCGTAGGCCTTGGACAAGGTGCGGGTGATGACAAGGTTGGGAAACTCCTTGAGCCACGCAGCCGTGTTCACTCGCAGCCCATCGCTCAAGTACTCGTTATAGGCTTCATCCACCACCACGATGACTGAAGCCGGTACGCGGGCGATGGCCCGTTTCAACACATCCGCCTGGACGAAGGTGCCCGTGGGATTATTAGGGTTCGCGATCCACAGTACCCGCGTATCTTTTCGCACCGCTGCCACCATGGCGTCCAGATCGTGCCCGAAATTTTTCGCGGGCACGGCGATGGGCGTGGCGCCCATGGCCTGCACCGCCAATGGATAGACGATAAAGGCGTACTGCGAATATACGGAGGAACATCCGGGATAGAGCATGGCCTTGGCCACCATCTCCAGCACATCGTTGGAGCCGCTGCCCAGGACGATTTGCTCTTGCGCCACCGAGCAATGTTTGGCGATGGCTGCCTTCAAAGCGAAGCCGTTGCTGTCCGGATAACGCGCCACCTCGGCCATTTCCCGTTCCACGGCTTGGCGTGCCAAGGGACTGCATCCCAGGGGGTTCTCGTTGGAGGCGAGCTTGACGATTGTTCTTTCGTCCAAGCCCATCTCGCGCGCCAGCTCGGAGATGGGTTTACCGGCTTGGTAAGGCGCGATGGCGCGTACGTAGGAAGGTGCAAGCTCGCAAGCGCCGGTCATGTCAGCCAGCCACGGGGTAGGAACCGAGGATTTTCAGGAAGGA
>JBJXGQ010000423.1:0-12086 GCA_046160525.1 Burkholderiales bacterium | reverse complement strand
TCGCCGGATCGATCAGCACCGCTCGGTTCATGTCGATGGCGAGTTCAACATTTTCGTTGGGGCGCGACACGTCGTGCGCCAGCAATTCGGCGATGGTTTCGTTACCACCCAGGCGGAATGTCGCATAGGTGCGGGCACCCGTGGGTTGCAGCAACTCGATCTTTACTTGGATGCGAGCTTCGCCTTCGCGGGGCGCACCGGCCCGGCTGATATGTTGCGGGCGCACGCCGAGGGTGACGTCCTTGCCTTGCCATGCGGACAAATTCTGGCTGCGAGCGGCGGGCAAAGGTAGTTCGATTCCATCCGCGAGATTAAGGCCGCCGTCCGACACCGTGGCCGGGATGAAATTCATGGCGGGCGAACCGAGAAAGCCCGCCACGTATTGGGTCGCGGGGCGCTCATAGAGATCCAGGGGCGAACCCTGCTGCTCGATCTTGCCGTCGCGCAGCAGCACGATGCGGTCGGCCATCGTCATGGCTTCAATCTGGTCATGAGTGACGTAAATCATGGTCTTGCCCAGCTCTTGGTGCAGGCGTTTGATTTCGCCGCGCATCTCGTCGCGCAGTTGCGCATCCAGGTTGGATAACGGTTCATCGAAAAGATAGAGCCGCGCATTGCGCACGATGGCACGCCCGATGGCCACGCGCTGTAACTGCCCGCCGGAGAGCTGGCGCGGATAGCGATCGAGCAGCTTGCCGATGGCCAGCATTTCCGCTGCCCGCTTGACCTTGCCCGGGATCTCGCTGCTGGGGGTTTTGCGCGCGCGCAGGCCGAAGGCGATGTTCTCGAACACCGTCATGTATGGGTAGAGCGCGTAGTTCTGGAACACCATGGCGATGTCGCGCTTGCCTGGCGGCAACTGGTTCACTACCGTGCCGCCGATCTCGATGGTGCCTTGGTCCGCATCCTCCAGGCCCGCGATGGTGCGCAGGAGCGTGCTCTTGCCGCAGCCCGATTGCCCCACCAACACCATGAACTCGCCTTCCGGAATTTCCAGATCGACGCCGCGCACGGCGTGCACCTGGCCGTAGTATTTGTGGAGGGCGGTTATTTTTAGGTCAGACATTTTTGATCCGTGAAGCGGGAAACGTGAAGCGTGAGGGGTGAGGACTCTCGGCGTTCGGAATTCCGCGGGAAAGAATGAGGATTGTGTGTTTCACGCTTCATCCTTTTACCGCTCCAAGGGACATTCCCCTAACCAGATAACGCTGCAAAAACGCCACCACGATAAATATCGGCACTGTACCCAGCACGGACATGGCGGAGATCTTGGCCCAGAAGTTGGACTGGCCGCCGAAGTAGTGCGTCACCTGCACGGTGTAGGTGGTGACTTCGGTGCGGGTGAGTACCAAGGCAAACAAGAATTCGTTCCACGCGAACATGAAGGTGAAGATCGCCGTGGCGAACAAACCCGCGCGGCACATGGGGAATACCACTTTCCATATGACTTCCCAGCGCGAGTAGCCGTCCACCAGCGCGGCTTCCTCCAAGGCCCTGGGCACATCCATGATGTAGCCGCGCATCATCCAGATGACGTAGGGCAGGTTGAAGGCCGTGTAGAGCAGGATCACGCCCAGATACGTATCCACCAAGCCGAAGAACACGTAGAGCAAGAAAATGGGGAACACCACCGCGATGGGCGGCACCATGCGTTGCGAGATGATCCAGTTGGACAGGTGCTCGCCGCCGGTTTTGAAGCGCGCCAGGCTGTACGCGCACAACGTGCCCACGAACATGGCAATCACCGTGCTGATGCCCGCGATGACCAAACTGTTCCACACGGTGGTGGCATCGCCGTCCTTGAACAGCACGGCGTAGTTGCTCCACTGCAAGGTGTGCGGCCACCACACGGGCGGGTAGGCGTAAATTTCATCGGCCGTCTTGAAGGAGATCATGAACAGCCAATAAATGGGAAACAGAAAAACAATCGTGATGAGCGTGGCCGCGGCCAAACGCAGGGCGGTGCGCGCATTCATCGCGACAACTCCACGCGCTTCAACGCCCACATCACCACCACGGAGAGCAGGACGATGATGAGCAGCGCCACCGCCGCCGTGTAACTGGTTTCGAATTGCTGGAAACCCTTCACGTAGGTGAACATGGAGATGGTTTCCGTGCTCGTGCCTGGCCCGCCCTTGGTCAGGGCCCATACGATGTCGAACAGCCGAAACAAGTCCAAGGCGCGAATCAAAATAGCCACGGCCATCACTGGCCAAATCGCCGGCAACACGATCTTGAAGAAGGTTCTCCAATAGCCGCTGCCATCGATGGCGGCAGCTTCCAACTGCGATTTATCCACGTTGGCAAGCGCAGCCAGCAACAACAGGAACATGAAGGGCGTCCATTGCCACACTTCCGCCACGATGATGGCGGGGTAGACCAATGCTGGATTGATGGTCCACAGCAGCGTCATTTCGCGGCCGAAGAGCCAGCTCGCGATCTGGTTGATGGGCCCGAAGCGGTTATCGAACATCAAGGACCAGGTGGCACCGGCCACGATGGGTGACACCATCACCGGCAACACCAGCAGCGCGATGAACACCTGCCGGCCCGGCAGCTTGTCGATGAATAACTGCGCCATCAGAAGGCCCAAGACCAACTCGATGGGCAGCGCCATGAGCGTGAACACGACGGTGTGCCACAGCGCTTGCCACAAGCGCGTGTCGTGGAACAACTGCTTGTAGTTCAACAAGCCCTGAAAGCTTTTGTCCACGTCCGTCATGGTGATGTTCTGGAAACTCACCACGAGCAAGTAAACCAGCGGGAAAATGCCGATGAGCAATAGCACCAAGACCGACGGCGCAATCAAGGCGTACTTGAAATTGCGTTCGCCGAAGGGTCTGCGTGCCGCGGTTGAAGCCACCATCGTTTCCCACAAGAAAACGGGAGCGTTTCAAGCGCTCCCGTTGGACTCAGATCACGGCGGGGAATGAACCCCGCCGCGCATTACTTACTTCGGATAGGCTCCGCCCTTGGCGGCCCAGGAGTTGTAGACGGCTTTCTGCTTATCCACACCGACTTTCTGCGTGGTTTCGTCCCAGCTCTTGGCGACGTCATCCAGGATGGCCTTGGGATCTTCGCCGGCCCACAGGCGGCTGATGCCTTGGCGCAGGGCTTCTTCGTACTTGTCCGTTTGAATCAAGGACAGATCCAACAGGCCTGACTTGGAACCCGCTTGCAACGCAGCCAGATAGTGCTTCGCATCGGGCCACAGCTTGAGGTAATCCGGGTTGGTGAAGTGCGAATCGCGGAACGGGTCGCGCAAGGCATAGGGCAACTTCACGCGCTCGTTGCTGATCTCCTCGCTGTTGAGCCACTGAATGAAGAGGTAGGCAGCTTCCTTGTTCTTGCTGGTGGAAGCCACGGAGAGCGCGAAGCCAGCGGCCAGTTCCGGATGTCCGCCCGGGGGCAGGGCGTAACCCACCTTGCCCGCAATGGTGGACTTGGGTACCCAGTCCAGCGCCTTCTCGTTGGCGAGATAGCCCGCGGCGAAGCGGCCATAGGGCGGCCATGAAATAGTCATGGCACTTTGGCCCTTCAAGAACACAGCCAGGTTTTCCACGAAACCGAATTTCTCCACGCCAGGGGGCATGAATTTGTTTTCGATGCGCCATTCGGTGAGCACCTTCACGCCGGCAGCGTTGTTCACCTGCGCCTTCATGTTGGAGTCGAAGAACTTGCCACCTTCGTTGCGGAAGCGTTCCTGGAACATGAAGTTGCCATAGCCTGGCTCGCGGAACATGGAAGCCCCGTAAATGCCTTCGCTCTTCAGCGCTTCGGTCAGGAAGGAGCCGATTTCGATGAACTGCTTCCAAGTCTTGGGCACGGCCAGATCGTACTTATGCTGGGCCTTGAAGGCTTTCTTGAGGTCGGCGCGGTCGAAGATGTCCTTGCGGTAGTAGAACAAGAACACGTCGCCATCGTCCGGGAAGCCGTAGATCTTCCCGTTCACCGTCATCTGGTTGTCGCGGTAGGTAGCGGCGATCTTCTTGAGCTCGGCGCGGTAGCCATACTTGTCGACGTAGGGATCCAGCACTTCCAAGGCACCGGCCTGGGCCAGGTCGGGCATCCAGGCGGGGATGACGTTCAGCGCGTCATAGGCGCCGGTTCCCGCGCGGTATTCCTGCATGATCTTGGTGAACATCTCCGCCGTGGAGACTTCCACTACCTTCACCTTGCAACCGGTGGCCGCTTCCCACTTGGGGCCGGAGTAGTTCAGGGGATCAAGGGATTGCAATCCCGCTTCCCAGACGATGGTGATGGTCTTGCCGCCGGCACACAGGGGTTTGGCGGCGTCCACCGCGCGCTTTGCCGCACTTTGCGCGAATGCACCGCCTGGTAGGGCAAGCGTTAAAACCGCCGCTGCGGGTAACAGCGCACGAGTAAGCGCTGCCAGCGGGCGAACGAGAGAATGGGTTTTACCCATGGGATCTCCTCCAGTATTTATTTAGTTGTAGGTGATAAAAGCCCGCCGCGGAACGGCGGGCTAGCGTGCAAACCGGCGGATTATGGTGAAACGGGCTCTAGAGTGTCAAGCGGTGAGTTGTATGCAGGGCTGTCTCTCAACGCTTAGCCCCTTGTGGCTGCCGTCCGGCGAGGAGCGGCGCCGCCTTGCGTAACTCGTGGTGGAACGCTTGGAAGACGGTTTTGACCCGCACGGTATTGCGCAGATCCGGATGAGTGAGTATCCATAGGTCGATGGTGCACTCCTCGATGAGCGGGGTAACGCGTTTGAGCCCTGGCTGCCGGTCACCGATGAAACAGGGCAATATCGCCAGCCCTATGCCGGCCGCGCATGCTTGGCTCACTCCGGTGAATGAGTTGGTACGGTAAGCCACTTCGTCCAGCGGCTTGATCTTGGCAATCCATCCCAGCGACGCGCTGTTTCCCGAGGAATCGCCGGCGGCAATCCAGTCATATTGTTCCAGGCTCTTGCGGGCGTGGCGCCGTAGATAGTTCTTTTCCCCGTAAACGGCCATCGCCACGATCCCAGCTTTCTTGCCGATCAAGTACTCCGGCGGCTTTTTTGTCGGGCGAATGGCGATGTCCGCATCGCGCTTGGTCAGGCTGTAAATCTCGTTGGATGCGATGACCTGCAGCACGATGCCAGGATTCATCTCGCGGCAAGCGTGCGCCATGGGCGCGATGAGCCCGTTGGCGAAGCTGTCCGTCGTGGTGACGCGCACATGCCCCGTGGGGCGTAGGTCGCGCCCCGCCACCTTGCGCAGAGACTCCGTGGCTTCGAGTTCGATCTGCGCACCCGCGCGGGCGAGTTCCTCTCCAGCAACCGTCGGGACATAGCGCCCGGCGCTGCGCTCGAAGAGCTTCACGCCAAGGCGTGCCTCGAAGGCCTCGATGCGCCGAAAGGCGGTGGCGTGGCTCACGCCTAAGCGCCGGGCCGCTCCGGAAAGCGAACCGGTTTGCGCGATGGCGGCGGCGAATCTCAGGTCGGTCAGATCGTCCTTGCTTTGCATGGATGCAAACCCTGCTTTCAGGAAACGCTAATTGCCTTGCATTCTTGCAGTTCCGATAATCCTGTCAACTTAACCCAGGAGGAATTACATGCGCAAGCTGAACTTCGTGACGGCATTAATGTTTCTGTCCCAGGCAAGCCATGGTGCCGAACCCATATGGGATGCCAACAAGGTGAGAATGGTGAGCGAAGAACTGGGCAGTGGCGTTTACGCCTTCTACGCTAGCGATGCGAGGGCGCTCAATGCCAGCGGCGGCGCGGCGGCCACTAGCAGCGGATTGATCGTCGGCACCCATGGCGCCTTGCTCATCGACACCATGCTCAACGAACGCCTGAACCGGCAAGTCATGGATCTGGTGCGCAAGGCGACGGCGCTGCCCGTGGCTTATGCCGTCAACACCAGCGCCCACGGCGATCACTCCTTCGGCAACATGTATCTACCGGAAGGCACCCGCGTGATACAGCACACGAGGACCCGAGATTTCATTGACAAACATCTGGAGGCCGACAAGAGCTTCATGATTCAATACTTCGGTGCTGGGCGCGGCATCGAGCCGATTCGCGCACGCACCGGCGATATTCTTATCCCGCCCGGTGGCAGGGTGACCATCGACTTGGGTGGCAAGCAAGTTGAAATCATCGATTTCGGTTTTGCCCAGACCGGCGGCGATCTATTCGTATGGGAGCCAAACTCCAAAGTGATGTGGGCCGGCAACCCCATCATCGCCTCCAAGCCCAGCTTGCCCTGGCTGCTCGATGGCCATCTCGCTGACACCTTGCATACGCTCACCAGAGTCTACGATTTCTTGCCACAGGGTGCGCGCGTCGTACCCGGCCACGGCGTGCCACTCTCCCGCGAGGATTTAAGATGGCACATCGATTACCTGGCGGCGGTCAAAGGCAATGTGCAATCGGCGGTGATGCGCGGCCTTAGCCTTGAAGAAACCGTCAAGGAGACGGCGATGCCCGAGTACCGCGGTTATGTATTGTTCGACTGGGTGCATCCCGCCTTGAACGTCCCCGCGGCGTACAAGGATCTGAAGTCGTCAAATTGAAGGAGGGCGCTAGCATGGAAACCGTGACCGGAAAGAAAATCCGCATTCGCTTCGAGGCGAAAAAATGCATCCACTCGCGCGGCTGCGTGCTGTCGCGCCCCGACGTATTCGTTCCCCATGTTGATGGGGAGTGGATTCATCCCGATGCCGCCACGCCCGAGGCCGTTGCAGAACTCGCTCACCAGTGCCCGTCAGGAGCGATCATGTACGAGCGTCTCGATGGCGGGCCCGAAGAGCGAGCGCCCATGGTCAACGCCGTGCGCATGCGTGAGAATGGCCCACTTGCCTTCCATGGCGAATTGAATATTGCCGGTAGCGCGCCGGGCCTGCGCGCGACGCTGTGCCGGTGCGGTGCCTCGAACAACAAACCCTTCTGCGACGGCAGCCACACCGCAGCCCGCTTCGAGGCCAGCGGGGAGGCAGCGGCCAAGACGTCCGAACCACTCTCCACGCGGAATGGGCCTTTGAATATCCGGCCGCTCGCCAATGGCCCGCTGCTGGTATCGGGGTCTTTTGAGGTCGTCACGGGTACCGGCAAGACGGTTGGCCGAACGACCAATGCGGCGCTATGCCGCTGCGGGCAATCGGCGAATAAACCGTATTGCGACGGGAGTCATACCAAAGCGGGATTTCAGGCGCCGGGAAGCTAATGCGCCCAGCTTCTTACCTGCCGGGCCGGCTTCCTCCTATTCCATTTTGAGCCCAACATCCTTCACCAGCCTGGCGTAGCGCGCAACTTCGCCCTGGATAAAAGCCTCGTATTGCGCGATGGAAAGCGGCGCTGGCTCCGCACCGGTGGCCTCCATGTGCGCCTTAATGACCGGCAGGCGCAGCATGGCGGAGATCTCGTGGTTAAGGTACTCAACCGTTTTCTTAGGTGTGGCCGCGGGCACGAAGAAGCCCGTCCAGATCAGGTCGCTGTAGCCGGGGAAACCCGCTTCCGCCATGGTGGGTACGGCTTCCAAGGCGCCATTGCGTTGCGGCGAGGTAACCGCCAGCGCGCGCAATCTGCCGGTCTTGATATGCGGCTGCGCGGAGGGGATTCCGCTGAAGGCGATGTTGATGCGCCCGCCCAGCATCTCCGACAAGACTTGCGTATCGCCCTTGAAGGGGACGTGCAGCGGCTTGATGCCGGCTACCTGGAAGAATAATTCCGCGGCGAAGTGCGGCAAGCTGCCCATGCCGCTGGAGCCGTAGTTCAACGCTTCGGGTTGCGCCTTGGCCAGCGCCACCAGTTCCTTCAAGGAATTCGCCTTGAGTTGCGAGTTGACCAGCACCACTAACGCCGAGATATAGGCACGATTCAGCGGCGCGAAACTCTTGAGCGGATCGTATCCCGCGTTCTTGTACACATAGGGGCTGATGGCGTAGCTGTTGTTGGTGAACAGCCACGTGGTACCGTCCGCGGGCGCTTGCGCCACGTAAGCGGCACCCAACGCACCGCCCGCACCGGGCTTGTTCTCCACGATCACTTGCTGCTTGAGACGCTCGCTCAGGGCTTGCGCCATGACCCGCATGCGAGAATCGATGCTGGAGCCGGCCACGAAAGGAATGACAACCCGGATGGGTTTGTTGGGCAGTTCCTGGGAATGGGCCCAAGGCAATGCAAGGACCATCGCCAATCCTGTTACGAATAAAGCGGCGTACCGTTTAAGCGGCGAGAGTGCTACGGATTGCTGTGTTCCCATGATCTACCCGCGGAGTTCATTACGAATCCAGGATACTAGATCCTTTCCCCTCACATGCAGTAGGAGTACGACGCGATGCAGTTTTCCTTGGCAAAAGCGCTTGTCTTAACGGCTGCGCTGCTAACAAGTACGTTACCAGCTACCCTTGCCGCTGGCCCGGCAGTGCAAGGCCCGGAGAGCGTCGAAGACTGGTACAAGGCAGGCCAGAAGTTCATCCAAGACAGTAGCGCCCTCAAGCGCCTTAACCGCCGTGCCAAGAACGTGATTCTCTTCGTGGGCGATGGAATGGGCGTTTCCACGGTGACGGCGGCGCGCATTCTGGAAGGGCAACTCAACGGCAAGCCTGGCGAGGAGAATCGCCTGTCCTTCGAGAATTTCCCCTATCTCGCGCTCAGCAAGACCTACTCATGGGACCAGCAAACGGCGGACTCCGCGCCCACCATGACGGCCATGGTGACAGGCTACAAGACGCGCGATGGCATGTTGTCGGTGGACCACACCACGGCTCGCTTCGAGGGCAGCGCCAGCGTCATTGCAGCCAAATCGCTGCCGACAATTCTGGAGCAGGCGGCCGCCGCCGGTAAGTTGACTGGTGTTGTATCCACTGCCCGTCTTACGCACGCCACACCGGCGGCCAACTATGCGCACACCTCCATGCGCGACTGGGAGAGCGACAAGGAGATTCGCGACTACGAAGCTGCCAACGGCCTCCCCGCCGGAAGCTTGGACGCGAAGGACATCGCACGCCAGTTGATCGAGCTACCGAATACCGTCATGCGCAATTTAAGGGTGGCCATGGGCGGCGGGCGCATTTACTTTCTGCCGGGAAACTCGCGTGAGCCGGAGCACAACGCTGCTGGCTTGCGCCAGGACGGGCGCGATCTGACGGCCGAATGGCTCGCGACTCGCGGCCCGAAGGCGAGTTTCGTATGGAATCAGGAACAATTCGATGCCACCGATCCCGCGCGTACCGACTTCCTGCTCGGGTTGTTCGAGAATTCCCACATGCAGTACGAGGCGGACCGTGTAAAGGACAAAGCGGGCGAGCCTTCTCTTACCGCCATGACGGAAAAGGCCATCGCGTTGCTTAAGAAAGGCGAGAAGGGGTTCTACTTGCACGTGGAGGCAGGACGCATTGATCACGCGCATCACGCTGGCAACGCCAAGCGCGCGCTGCTTGATACCATCGAATTTTCGCGCGCCATCAAAAGAGCCTATGAGATGACGGATCCGGAGGAGACACTCATCATCGTAACGGCCGATCACAGCCATACCTTCACCATGGCGGGCTACCCGCACCGCGGCAACGACATTCTTGGTTTGGTTCGCGCGGTGCCCAACAAGGATGGCGATATGCCTGAACCCACGAAGGATGCCCTAGGTTTGCCCTACTCGACGCTGGGTTATGCCAACGGTCCTGGCTGGCGAGATGCTCTAGCCAGCGGGCTCAAGCGTCCTTCTCTAACGGCTGCGCAGGCCGCGGCCCTTGAGTATTTGCAAGAAGCCACCGTCCCCACCGTTGGCGCCGAAACCCATGGTGGCGAAGACGTTGCGATCTACGCCAGCGGTCCCAAGGCCCATCTGGTGCATGGTTCCATGGAGCAGAATTGGATTTACCACGTCATGCGCGAGGCGTTTGGGTTTTAATGATGTTTTGTTAGCTCATGACACGTTTTTCCCTCACCCCCGCCCTCTCCCGGAGGGAGAAGGGCTTTCCCTCCCTCGCCCTCCGGGAGAGGGATCGAGGGTGAGGGAAAGGGTGGGAAGGAATCTGGCCTGTCGGTATTTTTGAATGCTCAGCAGACCCTACGCCAGCGACTTGGTCACCACCTCCATGGTGTCCCTCGATAGTCCGTCAAGACCTTTGATGGTCTCCAGCGCCGCACGTGCATGTTGCTGCCGGGCCGAGTCGAACTTCTTCCAGCGGTCGAAGGCTCGTGCCAAACGCGCCGCCACCTGGGGGTTGAGTTTATCCAGCACGCCGATCTGGGTGGCGGCGAACCAATATCCCGAGCCATCGGCGGCATTGAAGCGCACCTGGTTGCCCTGGCAGAAACTGCCGATCACGGCGCGCACCTTGTTGGGGTTTCGGATATCGAAGCCCGGATGGCCGAGCAGGCTCTTGATCTGCGCGAGTGTGTTGGGCAAGCGTGAAGTGGCCTGCACCGCGAACCATTTGTCTAGCACCAGGGCCTCGTCCTTCCAACGTTCGTAGAAGCGCTGAAGCACGGCGTCGCGCTCATCGCACTGCGTATTGGCGAAGGCCGTGAGCGCGGCCATTGCGTCCGTCATGTTATTGGCGCCATCGAATTGCGCGAGGCACAGTGCGCGCGTAGCGGCGTCATTCAACTCCATCAGATACGACAAGCACAGATTCTTCATGGCGCGCCGCCCGGCGGGTTTCGCGTCCGGGCTGTAGTCGCCCGGCGTGCCGAAGGCGTGGTAGGTTTTCAGCAACTCGCTTGCGAGCTTGCGCGCCAACTGCAAGCGCAGCGTGGTGCGCACGGCGTGAATGGCATCGGGGTCGATGACGCTAATCTGCTCCGCGATATATCCTTCTGAAGGCAGAGACAAGGCTTCCGCCGCGAAGGCGGGATCTTTCGGTGCATCCTCCAGCAAACGCGCGATCGCGCGAAAGTAGGTCTCGGGAAATTCTGGTGCTTGGCCGGCTTGGTGCGCGTTAATGCCTCGCAGCAGCAAACTCATCGAGAGGCGCTGCCCCGCTTCCCAGCGATTGAAGGAATCACTATCGTGCGCCATGAGATGAGCGAGGTCCGCGTCGCTATAGTCATACTTGAGCACGACGGGCGCGGAGAATTGCCGCAACAGGGAAGGCACGGGTCGGGCGGGAACGTCTACGAAGCGAAAAGTCTCCGAACTCTTCTTCACCGATAGCACGCGCGTTGCACTCGCCGCCTGGCGCTCACCTTCCAAGCGCAACGGGATGTCCTTGCCACCGGGACCTACGAGTCCCACCGCCAAGGGAATGTGGAAAGGATGTTTATCCGGCTGGCTTGGGCTGGGGCCGCAAGATTGCGCTACGCTCAGTGTGTAGGTCTTCGCAGACCCATCGTAGACGCCGGTGACGTCGAGGGTGGGTGTACCTGCTTGGTCGTACCATCGTTTGAATAGTGCGAGATCCACGCCGCTGGCGTCTTGCATCGCTTGCGCGAAATCGTCCGTCGTCACCGCCTGGCCGTCGTGGCGCTGAAAATACAAGTCCATGCCCTTGCGAAAATTCTTGGCGCCTATGAGCGTGTGGATCATGCGCACCACTTCGGCGCCTTTTTCGTAAACGGTGGCCGTGTAGAAGTTGCCGATCTCCATGTAGGATTGCGGCCGCACCGGATGCGCCATGGGCCCCGCATCCTCGGGGAACTGCCCCGCGCGCAAGCCCCGCACTTCCTGAATGCGCTGCACGGGCCGCGAATACATATCCGCGCCGAACTCCTGGTCGCGAAACACAGTCAAGCCTTCCTTGAGCGAGAGCTGAAACCAATCGCGGCAGGTGACACGGTTGCCTGTCCAGTTGTGAAAGTATTCGTGCGCCACCACGCGGTCGATGTTCATGTAATCCAAGTCCGTCGCCGTATCCGGGCGCGCCAGCACGTACTTGGTGTTGAAGATGTTGAGGCCCTTGTTCTCCATGGCGCCCATGTTGAAATCCCCGACGGCTACGATCATGTAGTGATCCAGGTCCATCTCCAGCCCGAAAACATCCTCATCCCACTTCATGGATTTCTTCAGCGCCTGCATGGCGAAGGCGCTTTGGTCCAGTTTGCCGTGCTCCACAAAAACCGAAAGTGTTACCTCGCGTCCCGAGCGGGTAGTGAATGTGTCGCGCAGACAATCCAAGTCCGCCGCCACCAT
>JBJXGQ010000422.1:0-16922 GCA_046160525.1 Burkholderiales bacterium | reverse complement strand
CCCAGCACTTGCCGGACCGTGGGCTTCTTTGCCTCTGGCGCGCGGACATCATTGTCGGCACGCATTCTCTATGTGGGACGGAAACTGCCACCCGCCCGTTCGCTCTCCTCCCCCAGGAATCCTTGCCGCCGCTAGCCACGGCGCTTGTCTTGGCGGCCACTTCGCCGCCGATTCTCTGTGGTGAAAATATTGTGCGCCTTGAATTTCGCCGCCGTCAATGGGCAGGCCAATAATTTTTTTGCGGCAGCGCAATAGCGGCGTGCGATTTCCCGGCTTTCATCGCAAAACCGAGCGAAGATGGTGCAATCATGCTAGCGGCGCACCAAAACTATGCAATAGAATCGAGCGGCCACTCTGCACGGCGCCGCGCATTGGCTCGCTGAAAGTACTGGCCAATCCCACGGCAACGAAGACATAATCATCCGTACCATGAATTCCCCCACATCCTCTGCCTCCTCTCCGATTCGCGTCGGGGTGCTGTTTTCCGAAACGGGAGTTACCTCCGTCATCGAGCGTTCGCAGCGCTTGGCGACTTGGCTTGCCGTCGAAGAGGTCAATAGCGCGGGCGGGATCAACGGACGCGAAGTGGAGTTGGTTGCCTACGACCCGCAATCGCGGCCGAGCCGGTTTCAAGCGCTGGCCAAGAAACTGGTGAGCGAAGACGGGGTACGCGTCATTCTCGGCTGCTACATGTCGAGCACGCGCAAGGCGCTCATTCCAGTGGTGGAGAACTCCAACTCCTTGCTGCTTTATCCCACGCTATACGAAGGCTTCGAGTACTCGCGCAACACCATCTACACGGGTGCCGCGCCCAACCAGAACAGCGTCCAGCTGGCGGAATACATGACTCGCGTCCATGGGTCGCGCGTGTTCATGGTGGGCTCGGATTACATTTACCCCTACGAATCCAATCGCATCATGAGCGATCTGATTCTTGAGCGCGGCGGCCAGAAAGTTGGAGAAGTGTATCTGCCGCTGGATGCTTCCTGGGAGGATTTTGTCACCCTGGCTAAACGCATCAAATCGCTCAGTCCCGATTTTATTTTCTCCACCGTGGTGGGCGACGCCACCTCCTTGTTCTACAAAGCCTACCGCCAGCTTGGCATGGACCCGGCGAAGATGCCCATCGCCAGTCTCACCACATGCGAAGCCGAAGTTCATCAAATGGGAAAGGATGTGGCCGAAGGACACATCACCGCGGCGCCCTATTTTCAGTCCGTGGACACGGTGGCCAACCGCGCTTGCCAGGAGAATTTGAAGCGCCGCTTCGGAGCCGAGGTGATCACAAACCAATGCTGGGAAGCCGCTTATTTTCAAGTCCACCTTCTCGCCAATGCCATGCGCAGGGCGGGCTCCGACGACGTGGAGGCGCTATTGCGCGTGCTGCCTGGCTCGGAATTCGATGCGCCGCAAGGCCGCGTGCGAATTGACGAGCACAATCATCACACTTATCTGCGCCCGCGCATCGGGCGGGCGAACAGCAAGGGGCAATTCGACATTTTGGAGGAAACCCATCATTGGGTGAGGCCTGACCCTTATTTGATCTCCCATTCCCTGGAAGAGTGGACCACGCGGGTGCGCGCGGTCAATCCGTAGCCATGGCAAGAGAATCCTCCGGAACCTCGCTGTCGTTGCGCAACTTGCGCTCCTTGAAGATCGTGGTGTTTCATCCGGATGACACCGACGGCCGCGAACTCCTCGCGCAACTGGAGCGCATTGGCTGCCGGGTGAAAGCTTATTGGCCTCCGCACGAGCGCATCGTGGAAGACGAACCGGACCTGGTGTTCCTGGCCGTGCGCCCGGAAGTCATCGGCATGGAGCTAGCCTGGCTCAAGCCAGTGTGGCGCCCGCCAGTGATCGCGGTGCTCACCTACGAGAACCCCACCATCATCGAGGCGATGCTTCGCTTCAACGTGAGTGGCGTGATCGCATCGCCCGTGAAGTCCTCGGGCCTGCTGTCTTCAATCGTGCTGGCTCGGCACATGCACGTGGCGGAAATGAACCGGGCGAAGTACGTAGCCAAACTCGAACAAAAACTCCAATCGCAGCGCAAGCTCGACCGCGCCAAGGCCATACTGATGCACACGCGCGGCATGTCGGAAGACCAAGCCTACAAGCTTCTTCGGGAGCAGGCGATGACCAAGCGCGTGACCACGGAGGAAATCGCCGACGCGGTCATCAACGCCAATGAAATCCTCGGCTTCGATCCAAAGCCGAGAAGTAAGTCCTAGAACAAAAAGTAGCGCTGCGCCATGGGCAGCACCTTGGCGGGCTCGCACATCAGCAGCTGGCCATCGGCGCGCACTTGGTAGTTCTCCGGATTGACCTCGATCTTGGGCGTGGCGTCGTTCCACTTGAGATCTTTCTTGGATAGATTGCGCGTGTTCTTGACCGCCACGACGCGTTTACGCAACCCGAGCTGCTCCGCGATACCCGCGGATTGCGCCGCGCCCGAAACAAACGTAACCGAGGTGGAAGTGCGCGCCCCGCCAAAGGCGCCAAACATGGAGCGGTAGTGCACCGGCTGCGGTGTCGGGATGGAGGCGTTGGGATCTCCCATGGCCGCCGCCGCGATCATGCCGCCCTTGAGCACGAGTGAAGGCTTCACACCAAAGAATGCAGGGCGCCATAGGACCATGTCGGCAAGCTTGCCCGTTTCGATGGAACCAACCTCGTGCGACACACCATGCGTGATGGCCGGGTTGATGGTGTACTTGGCGACGTAGCGTTTCACGCGAAAATTATCGTTGCCGCTTTTATCGTTGACACTACCGTCCTCCGCCAAGGGTCCGCGTTGAATGCGCATCTTGTGCGCTGTTTGCCAGGTGCGCAGAATCACTTCGCCCACGCGGCCCATGGCTTGCGAATCGGACGACATCATGCTGATCGCGCCCAAATCGTGCAGAATGTCTTCGGCGGCGATGGTTTCTTGCCGGATGCGCGATTCGGCGAAGGCCACGTCCTCGGCGATGGCGGGATCCAGGTGATGGCACACCATCAGCATGTCGAGATGCTCGTCCACCGTGTTCACCGTAAAGGGCCGCGTGGGGTTGGTGGACGAGGGCAGTACGTTCAACTCGCCGCACACGCGAATGATGTCGGGAGCGTGGCCGCCGCCGGCACCTTCCGTGTGATAGGTGTGAATGACGCGGCCCTTGAAGGCTTCGATGGTCTTTTCCACGAACCCCGATTCATTCAGCGTGTCGGTGTGGATCGCCACTTGCACGTCCATCTCGTCCGCGACCGTCAAGCAGTTGTCTATGGCTGCGGGCGTGGTGCCCCAGTCTTCATGGAGCTTCAGCCCGATGGCCCCGGCCTCCACTTGCTCCACCAGCGGTTTCGGCAAGCTGGTATTGCCTTTACCGAGGAAACCGAGATTCATGGGAAATGCATCGGCGGCTTGCAACATGCGGTGTAAGTTCCACGGACCGGGCGTGCAGGTGGTTGCGTTGGTACCCGTGGCGGGGCCAGTGCCACCGCCAATCATGGTGGTCACGCCGGACATGAGCGCTTCTTCAATCTGCTGCGGGCAGATGAAATGAATGTGCGTATCGAGCCCGCCGGCAGTGACGATGGAGCCTTCCCCCGCGATAATTTCCGTGGCGGCGCCGATTACGATTTGCACGCCGGGCTGAATGTCCGGATTCCCAGCCTTGCCGATGCCGCTGATACGCCCATCCTTGATACCGATGTCGGCCTTGACGATGCCCCAGTAATCGAGAATAAGCGCATTGGTAATCACGACGTCGGCGACTTCGGCCGCGGGGCGCTGGCTTTGCCCCATGCCGTCGCGGATCACCTTGCCGCCGCCGAACTTCACTTCCTCGCCGTAAATGGTGAAGTCCTTCTCTACCTCGATCCATAACTCCGTGTCGGCCAAGCGCACGCGGTCTCCGGTGGTGGGGCCAAACATCTCCGCGTAGGCGGAGCGCAGAATCTTCGCTGTCATTTGAGTTTTCCCATCACCTTGCCTTGGAATCCGAACACTTGGCGTTCGCCCGCCAGCGCCACTAGTTCAACGCTTCGAGCCTGGCCAGGCTCGAAGCGCACAGCCGTGCCCGCCGCGATATTGAGGCGAAAGCCATAGGTTTTTTCGCGCTCGAATTGCAAGGCCTCGTTGGTTTCAAAGAAGTGATAGTGGGAGCCCACTTGAATGGGCCGGTCTCCTCCATTGGTCACCGTGACGCTCACGGTTTTGCGCCCGGCGTTCAATTCGATCTCGCCTGGTTGCGCGCGTACTTCGCCTGGAATCATGTTTTGTCTCACAACTAAGGAATGGGATGATGGACGGTAACCAGCTTGGTGCCATCCGGGAAGGTGGCCTCGACCTGAATATCGGGGATAAGCTCCGCCACGCCTTCCATGACGTCCTCTCGCTTGAGCAATGTGGCGCCATAGGCCATGAGGTGGGCGACGCTTTTTCCGTCGCGCGCGCCTTCCATGATGGCCGCGCTGATAAAGGCGACCGCTTCCGGGTAATTGAGCTTTAATCCTCTGGCGCGGCGCCGTTCGGCCAGCAAAGAGGCAGTGAAGATGAGCAGCTTGTCTTTTTCTCTAGGAGTAAGGTCCATGTTGTACGCCGCATTGCGCGGAATATATTAATCATGGAGCCTATTCTGCGCGATCCTCGCGCTCAAGACAAACCATTGGAATAGAAAAAGCCTCCACTCGATAGGCTATACCTATCGAATGGAGGCTTGATGCGACTAGGTGCTGTTAGCTAGAGCTTAAGCGGCGGCTTTGTCCGCGATTTCGTGAGCCCGGTCGAGTGCATCGACGAGCGTTTCTTCTGGAAGAGCGTTGATGGTGGCGGCCAGAACATCGGCCTCGAAATAGGTGTTGCGCGGAATCGACGATGAATCTAGTTTCGCGACAAACATTGCCGCGGCGCCGGCGGCGCGTAGGAGCCTATCGCGCTCGGCCATGAGTATTTCCATCTCGCAACGTAGCATTGCCACTTCTTGTTCATGATAACGGCTAGATACTGCAACTTCCCTGGCGCTATGCAACATCATTCTCCCTTATTTATTGATGGCTACCGATACGAGTGCCGGATGCAGGACTTGGACCAGATCAACCGGCACGATCCCCACGAGATATCCTCGCTTCCCTCCGTTTATGTAGACCTTGGGAAGGTCAAGAATTGTTCTCTCCATGTATATCGGCAACGGCTTTCGAATACCTAAGGGCGATGTTCCGCCTACCACATATCCCGTGTGACGGGTGGCAGTTTCTGGATCGCACGGCTGAATCGTCTTCACACCCGCGAAGCGCGCCAGCTCCTTCGTGGAAACTTGTTTGTTGCCGTGCATCAGAACAATGAGAGGATTTTTTTTCTCGTCCTCCATGACCAAGGTTTTGACTACCGCGTACTCATCCACTGCGAGTTCGCGCGCGGAAACGGCGGTTCCTCCCTTTTCTTCGTACTCGTATAGATGATCGGTGAAGGCAATACCCGCGCTGCGCAAGTGCCGCACAGCGGCGCTAACAGGTGCCTTTTCCTTGCTCACGAGAAATGCGGGCTAGCGCAAAATGCGGTAGAGCATGTGCAACATGCCCGCCGTGGCACCCCAGATATTTCTGCCCTCATAGGGCATGGAGTAATAGTGCCGCTGGCGGCCGTTGGCGAAGTCGGAATGCGTACGGTGGTTTTCCGGATCGAGCAAGAAACTTAGCGGCACCTCGAAGACTTCGGCAACCTCGAAGGGATCGGGCGTGAGCTCTATGGGTGGCTCGATCCATCCCACCACCGGAGTTACGCGAAACCCCGTCGGGATATCCCACTCGGGCAACTGGCCAATGAGCTGCACCAAGTCTCTCGCTAATCCGGTTTCTTCTTCCGCTTCACGCAGCGCTGTACAAGCGCGGTCTTCGTCTGTTTCATCCACGCGCCCGCCCGGAAAACTGATTTGGCCGGCGTGATCGTGGAGATGCGCGGTGCGTTGGGTAAGCATGACCATGAGGCCCTGGGGCCGGTTGATCAAAGGTACAAGCACGGCCGCGGGCGTTGGAATCTTCTCTGGCGCATGACGGTAACGCGGTAGCGCCCCTTCGAAGAAACTCTGGGGAAGCTCGCGCGCGAGCAGTCTTTGTATTTCCTCTTTCTGCCAGAGCCTCGAGGCGAGGCCAACTCCAGAGCGTTCCATTTGTGCGTGCATGGGTACTGCGTGATGCGATTATAGGGGCCGGCGTAGCCGGCTGTACGCCCTATGCCGTATCGGTGCGGGCGGGGGCTTCGAGCTTATCGATTTCGTCGCGCACGGCTTCCAGATGGGGGTTGAGGCGCAATGCGGTTTGGAAGGCCAGGCGCGCCGCTGCCTCATCCCCCGCCGCCAAGCATATCTCGCCCAACCCCGACAGGGCTCCGAAGTGGCGGGGCTCGAGTTCGAGCACGCGGTGAATGTCTCGCACGCTCTCCTCATCGCGCCCCAACAGGTAATACAAGGTGGCGCGCTTGTTCCATGCCTCGGCGTAGTTGGGACAAGCGCGCAAGAGCATCACCAAGCGCGTTTCAGCAATGTCGAACCGGTGGGCCGCGATATCCGTGGCGGCCTTGTCCAGCGCCTCCGCGGCGCGGTGGTGGGGATTGTGCATCCACAAGGCCCAGATATCGTCCTCCACCAAAGCCGCATCCAAGGCGGTGGAAGTGAGATAGACAAATAGCTGGTCCAGGCGCGAAGGCAAGGCTGGCGAGGGATGGCGCGCCCCTAATTGGGTGACGAGATTGAGCGTGTCGGCGTAGGTAGTGGCGTACATGAGATCCTCCTACCCGCCTTGAATCAAGGTCCATACCAGGCGCATAGTCAGCGCTGGGCAGCAGCGTCCACGACCGCCAGAGCGGTCATGTTCACCAACCGCCGAACCGTCGCGGTGGGAGTCAGGATATGACAGGCCTTAGCGGCACCCAAGAGGATGGGTCCCACGGTGATCCCCTCCCCGGCAATGACTTTGAGCAGGTTGAAGGTGATGTTAGCCGCATCCAGGGTAGGCATGATGAGCAAGTTGGCTTCGCCCTTGAGCCGTGAGTTTGGGAAAATCTGCATGCGGATCTCCTCCGACAATGCGGCATCTCCGTGCATCTCTCCTTCAACCTCCAAACCAGGCGCGGCCGTCTCCAGCAGTGTGCGCACACGGCTCATTTTCTGGGCGGACGCGGTGTGGGAACTGCCGAAGCTCGAATGAGAAAGCAGTGCCACCTTGGGCATCAATCCGAAGCGGCGCACTTCATCGGCGGCCATCACGGTGATTTGCGCCAACTCCTCCGCGGAAGGATCGGCGTTGACGTAAGTGTCGCAGATGAACAAGGTGCGCTGGTCCAGCAACAACAGGTTCATGGTGGCGAATTGCTTACCGCCCGCGCGCAGCCCAATCACGTTGGAGATGTAATTAAGATGGGTCGAGTGCTCGCCATAGGTTCCGCACAGCATCGCGTCGGCATCGCCTTGCCGCACCATGAGAGCGCCGATCAAGGTGGTGCGGCGTATGACCTCTCGTTTGGCCACCTCGACTGACACACCCTTGCGTTCCATGATCTGGTGGTAGAGGCGCCAATAGTGGCGAAAGCGCGGGTCGTCGTTGGGATTGATCAACTCGAAGTCCTTGCCAGGCTCGATGCGTAACCCCAGCTTCCTGATGCGCGTGTTCACCACTTCGGGCCGGCCCACCACGATGGGCCGTGCGATGCCCTCGTCCACGACCACTTGCACCGCGTGCAGTACACGCTCGTCCTCGCCTTCGCAATAGACGACGCGCTTACTCTCTCTTTTGGCGGCGTCGAACACGGGCTTCATGATGAGCCCCGAGTGATAAACGAATTGCGTCAGTTGGTCGCGATAAGCGTCCAAGTTGGCGATCGGGCGCGTAGCCACGCCGCTTTCCATCGCGGCCTGTGCAACGGCCGGGGCAATCTTCACTATCAAACGCGGATCGAAGGGTTTTGGAATCAGGTATTCCGGACCGAAGGCAACGCTCGTCTTGCCGTAGGCCATGGCCACGACATCGGATTGTTCTTGCTGCGCCAACTGTGCGATGGCATGCACCGCCGCCAGCTTCATCGCCTCCGTAATGGAAGTAGCCCCCGCATCCAGGGCACCCCGGAATATGAAGGGAAAGCACAGCACATTGTTCACCTGGTTGGGATAATCCGATCTTCCCGTGGCGATAATGCAATCGGGCCGCGCGCTCTTCGCCTCCTCGGGAAGTATTTCGGGCGTGGGATTGGCCAAGGCGAAGATGAGGGGATTGCTCGCCATCTTGGCAACCATCTCGGGTTTGAGTACGCCACCCGCGGAGAGCCCCAGGAAAATATCCGCGCCTTCCATCACATCGCCCAAAGTACGCGCACTCGTTTGCTTGGCGTACTTTTCCTTGTAGGGATCCATCTCCTCCGTGCGGCCTTGGTAGACCACTCCCTTGATGTCGGAAACAGTGACGTTCTCTATCCGCAGGCCAAGATTGAGTAGCAGATCCAGGCACGTCAAGGCGGCGGCACCGGCGCCCGAGCACACGAGGCGTGCTTCCTCGATCGTCTTGCCCACCACCTTCAACCCATTCAACACCGCGGCGCCCACGATGATGGCCGTGCCGTGCTGGTCATCATGAAACACGGGAATGTTCATGCGTTCGCGCAGTTTACGCTCGACGTAAAAGCATTCCGGCGCCTTGATGTCCTCCAGGTTGATGCCGCCAAAGGTGGGTTCCAGACTGCGAATGATATCCACCAGCTTATCGGGGTCGCGTTCGTCGATCTCGATGTCGAACACATCGATGCCCGCGAACTTCTTGAACAGCACCGCTTTGCCTTCCATCACCGGCTTGGCGGCCAGCGGGCCAATGGGTCCCAATCCCAGCACCGCCGTTCCGTTGGTCACCACCGCTATCAAGTTCCCGCGTGCGGTCAAGTCGCGCGCACTGCGCGGATCGCGTACGATTTCCTCGCAGGCCGCGGCTACTCCGGGCGAATAGGCCAAGGCCAGGTCGCGCTGGGTCATCAATCCCTTGGTGGGCGTGACGGCGATCTTCCCAGGGCGGGGCAAGCGGTGATAGTCCAGGGCAGCTTTTCTTAGAGTGGAATCCATGTGCCCGGAAATTTTGAGAAGGGGACCCATTATAAGTCTCAGGGTAAGTGCAACATAACGTTCCACCGGGAGTGTGAGGAACAAGGAGAGTTGATACACTCATTCGCACAATGAGCGGAGACCTAAAAATGCGAATGGCAGCGCGCGCCTTTCTACTATTCTTCGCGCTGCTATGGCTGCAAGCCCAGGCATGGGCGCAGGTTGGCAGCCAGCCTCTGCTGTGGAAAGCCACTTCTTCCAGCAATGTCGTCTATCTCTACGGCACCATTCACGTGGGTAGCCAGGCCTTCTATCCCTTGCATCCTTCCGTGGAAGCCGCTTTCGCCCAGTCCAAGGTGGTGGCGCTGGAGGCCGACCCCACGAATCAGACCAATATCGCGGCCGCCCTCGCCCAAGCGGGTTACCGCCCCCCCGACCGCATCGAAAACCATATATCCGCGCCCCTTGCAAGCGCTTTAAGAAAATCCCTCCCCGCGCTGGGATTTCCCATGGAAGCCGCACGCATGATGAAACCCTATCTGCTGTCCATGGCCCTTAGCATGATGGAGGTGGGAAAACTCGGATACGACCTTAGCCTGGGATTGGATATTCACTTCGCCCAGCGCACGCAACGCGATGGTAAGAAATTGGTGGAACTCGAATCCATGGCGGCGCAACTGGCATTATTCGACGCCCTTTCTCCGGAAGTTCAGGAGGCGATGTTGAAGTCGACCTTGGAGAGCATCGCATCGGGGGCGATGGCGCGAGACCTCAAGGATCTTATCGGGGCCTGGAAGACGGGAGATGAACCACGGCTGCTCGAAGCCATGAATCGCGACACACGCGATCTACCAGCCGAGGCAAGGGAAGAGATGATGCGGATTTTCTATCGCAGCCGCAACGAAGCCATGGCGGAAAAAATAGCCAAGATGCTCTCGGGTTCCGAACCTCACTTTGTTGCCGTGGGCGCGGGCCATCTGCCCGGAGACACGGGCATCGTCGCGTTACTTATTAAGAAGGGCTTCCAAGTCTCGCGCGTGCGCTGACGCGATTTTCTAGGCTTTCAGATCCACCGCGGGCGGCGGTGGGTCATCGGGTCTGCGCTGGGTCTTTCGGCGTTCCCCGACACGGGTATCCAGCAATACGGGAATTTGTTGTTTGCGCCGGTCTTGCCCCGAGCGCCGCTCAACGGTTCTGCGTTCTGTTTGAGGAGCCTCTTGTTGCGAGCCGCCATGTTCGTTCTCGGACAAGGAACCGCCGTTACCCGCGCCACCGTCCTCGGTATCTCCCTCTTCTTTCACTGGTTTTAACGGCGTTACGTTACCGGCTGCGCCCACGGTACCAAGCGTACTAGGCACTTGAAAAGCCGGTATGGGGGGAACGTTGATCTGCACGAAAGAAACTTCCTCTAAAAACTATTCGCCGGGGGTGGATCTACTCCTTGTTTCCTTTAACGTCTCGATCGCCGATTTCTGCATCTCAAAAGTCTTGATGCTCATTTGGAGAAAACTCAAATTCACTTTCAGCCAGTTCTCGACGGTACGCAGCTCGTTGATCTTTTTTTCCACCTCGGCCGGGTCGATGGTAGGCGCGAATACTCCGGGCATCGCGGCAGGATTCCACATCTGCTGGAGCGCTTCGAACCACTGCTTGGAAGGATCGTCAGCCATGGCCAAGGGCTCTACATTGTGGGGCCCAAGATCCAGGGCGCGAACTCATCCTCGCCATAGCCCCATTGCTCGCTCTTGCTCTTTTCTCCGGAAGCCACCCGCAAGATGATGCCAAAGAATTCCTTGCCCACTTCTTGGATGCCCGCCTTGCCGTCGACGATCACACCGCAATTGATGTCCATGTCGTCTTCTTGCTTCTGGAACATCGCCGTGTTGGTCGCGAGTTTGAGGGAAGGCGAAGGCTTGCAACCGTAGGCCGAACCACGCCCGGTGGTAAAGCAAATCATGTTGGCCCCGCCCGCCACTTGTCCCGTGGCGGACACGGGGTCGTATCCAGGTGTATCCATGAACATGAAGCCGCGTGTCTTGATGGGCTCGGCGTATTCCAGTACATCCATCATGCCCGTGGTACCGCCCTTGGCCACCGCGCCCAAGGACTTCTCCAAAATGGTGGTCAACCCTCCGGCCTTGTTCCCCGGCGAGGGATTGTTATTCATCTCGCCGCCAAGGCGCTCCGTGTACTGCTCCCACCATTTGATGCGGCGTACCAACTTCTCGCCCACTTCCCGGTTCACGGCACGGCGTGTGAGCAAATGTTCCGCGCCGTAGACCTCCGGAGTTTCGGAGAGGATGGCGGACCCGCCATGCTGCACCAACAAATCCACCGCCGCGCCCAAGGCGGGGTTGGCGGATATGCCTGAATACCCGTCGGAGCCGCCACACTGCAAGCCCAGTGTGAGATGCTTGGCCGATACCGTTTCACGCCTGGCTCGGTTGGCAAGCGGCAATAGCTCCTTTACGCGCGCCACGCCATCGGCGATGGTCTTGCGCGTGCCGCCGGTGTCCTGGATGGTCATGGTCTGCAACTGGTCTGATCGCTTCAAGCCCTGCGCGGACATGAGATCGTTGATCTGGTTGGCTTCGCAACCCAGGCCGATCATGAGCACGGAGTGGAAATTGGCATGCATCGCATAACCCGCCAGCACGCGCCGCAATAAATCCACGGGTTCGCCCGTGGAAGCCATGCCGCACCCGCTCTTGTGGTGAATGGGCACAATGCCGTCCACATTGGGGAATTGCGCCATGATATCCGGGGTGAATTGCGCCGCGATCTGGCGGCACACGTGAGCGGAGCAGTTCACGCTGCTGATGACACCGATGTAATTTCTAGTCGCCACCCGCCCGTCGGTGCGCACGATACCTTGGAAAGTGGCGGGATTGGGGACGAACTGCGTGAGCTTATAGTCCACGCAAAAGGCGTAATCCCGGTCGAAGGTGCCCATGGCGAGGTTGTGCACGTGGACATGTTCGCCTGCACGAATGGGACGGGTCGAAAAGCCGATGATCTGGTTGTAACGGCGCACCGCCGCTCCTTCGTTCAGATCCTTGGTGGCCACCTTGTGCCCTGCGGGCACGTTCACGCCGACGCGGATGTTCTCCTTGAGAATTTCCGTTCCCGCGGGCAGATCGACGCGAGCGATCACGACATCGTCGGCGGGGTTAAGGCGAATGGTAAGGTCAGCGGCTTGTAACATGTGAACTCCTAGGGAAAGGCGGCGCTTACGGCTATCATCAAGATCAAGGACTCTAGCATTCTAGAGGAAACGGACGCCGCTCATGAAGTTATCCCTGGCCACTCAATTGGAGAAGTTCATGCGCCTGCCCCGCTGGTTGCTCTGGCTTTGTATCGCGTGCATCCTCGCCATCGTGGTAGGAGTGCTTCTAGCGGCCTTTCTACTCGTGAAGCCCGCGCCTCCGCGAACCCTTACCTTGTCGACGGGGCCCGCTGGAAGTGATTATCACGCCCTGGGAGAGCGCTACCAGCAATCACTCGCGCGGCATGGCGTAAATGTGCATCTAGTTCCTTCCGCCGGCTCCCCAGAAAACTTGGCGCGCCTGACCGATGGACAAGTGGATGTGGGGTTCTTTCAGGGCGGCACCGGATATTTCGCCAATGCGCCTAACCTGGTATCCCTGGGCAGCCTTTACTACGAGCCCCTCTGGGTGTTCTACCGCGGCGCGGAAATTACGGATCTTCCCGGCCTCAGGGGCAAACGCATCGCCATAGGCCCCTACGACAGCGGCTCGCGCGCTTTGGCCGTGCAGTTGCTCGCTGTTAATTCCGTGGTCTTGCCGCCCACCACTTTGCTCGACTCGGGCCATGGGCAGGCGGCCAGGCAATTGACCGAGGGTGAGATCGATGCCGCCTTCATCGTCGCCCCCGGGGAGTCCGCGGTGGTACAGCAGTTGTTGCTAGAGAAAAACATCCGCCTGCTGAGCTTCGACCGCGCGGAAGCCTACGCCCGGCGTTTTCCCTATCTCACCAAGGTCGTCTTACCCAAGGGCGTACTCGATTTCAGCAACAACCTACCCGCAAAGGATGTGGTGCTCATCGCACCCACCGCAAGCCTTCTCGCCCGGGAGAATTTGCATCCGGCCCTCGCCTACCTCCTGCTTCGCGCCGCCAAGGAAATTCACGAGGTCACCGGGCTCTTCAACAAAGCGCGCGAATTTCCCAACATGACCGACTCGGATTTTCCCTACAGCGAAGAAGTCACGCGCTATTACCAATCGGGTTCTCCGTTCTTGCAACGCCACCTGCCTTTTTGGCTGGCGAATCTGGTCGAACGCCTCTGGGTGCTGCTGCTTCCCGCTCTGGCGGTCGCCATTCCGCTCATGCGCCTCTTGCCCCCTCTGTTTCAATGGTGGCGCCGTTCGCGGATTTATCGCTGGTACGCGAGACTTAAAGAGATCGAACTGGAATTGGAAAGCAGCCACGACAAGGAAGCGCTCAACGCCATGCTGGCGCGGCTGGATGAAATAGAACAAGCCGTGAGCCGGGTGCCGACTCCCCTCGCCTATGCGGAGGCGCTGTATAACTTTCGGGCGAATATCGCATTTGTTCGGCAGCGGGTACGGAACCGCATCGCGGGTTAGTCCCCGCCTCCGCATCCGCCGCCCCCGCAGCCCGAGCCGCCGCCCGTGCAACCCAGCCCTCCCCCGCATCCGGAACTGGGGATATCTCCAGCGCAGTAAGAACTTCCATTCCCCCGCAAACGCGCCTCCTTGCAATCTGGCGTGTAACGAAAACCATCTTTTATGCCGAACTTTGCATCCAAGGCAAACAGCAAGGGAAGCCTGGATGGATTCTTCGGGTCGATGTTCTCTTCCTTGCAAGCATGCCACCAGGTTCGCTTCAATCCGTCGTTGGTTCGTTGGTTGGAAGCAAGTACCACGGCGGGCGTGTGATGCAGGAACTGCCCGAAGGCCCGCCGGCAAAAAACTTCATAGCTGCGCGTATACAGGATGAACTCATGCCACAGGTCATCGGCCACCTGCGATGGCATGGACACGTACTTACCGCCCGACTTTGCGAAGGCCAGAAAAAATTGGCGAAGCCCTCTCGATATCAAAGCGCAATCCTTCTGTGTCAGTTCAGGTCTGCGCTTGAGCAGCTTGTCGTAGAGCCCCTTGGGGAGCATGTACTCCCTGATGAAAGCCTCCCGGCGCTGGATGCGCCCATTGTGCCAAATGGCCAGCAATGCCCCGGCAAGCAGGACGATAAATATTCCGGATAGAACACTCATTTCCCGAAGGTGATGTGCGCCTTATCCCCAGCGGGAAAATACTGGGTGATCAAATTGCCCGCCTTTGATACTTTTCCGCAGCCGTCGAAATTCCATTTGGCGACTTGGATGCAAAGTTTGTTGCCTTGGACCACCCACTTGCCCGTTTCGACGGCGTGCCCGTCTTGAACGGACAAGGAACCGTCCTCGGCGAACTTCATACGCACCTGGCCTCCGCCTGCCCGCTCACCGGACAAGCGCTTGCCCTTCACCAGCGTGGAGATCGCGTCGCTTCCCAGCACGAGTTCCTCCTCCGCGCTTGCGCTGGCGATACTGCATAGAAGCACGAATACAAGGCTGGTTATCTTCATTGCGTTTCCCTTTATGCTGGCGGTTGATGCCAGCGATTATCCCGCCCCCAGGCTCCATCGCCAAGAGTGGCTGTGGCAAAATGCCCCGCTTACCGGGTTTCCAAGGATTCATCAGTGGGAAGACTTAGCGGAAAAATCGCGCTCGTCACCGCGGCTGCGCAGGGCATCGGACGTGCAACAGCCCTAGCCTATGCGAGCGAAGGCGCACGTGTGATGGCAACGGATCTCAATGCGGAAAAGCTCCAGGAGTTGAGCGGGACTCAAGGCATAGAGGTTCGCAAGCTCGATGTGATGGACGACAACGCCGTAAGCGCGCTCGCTGCATCCCTCTCCCCGAACATTCTCGTCAATTGTGCCGGCTTCGTGCACAACGGTACCATCTTGGAATGCACGGACAAGGAATGGGATTTCGCCTTTGGCCTGAACGTACGCAGCCAATTCAAGATGATTCGTGCATTCTTGCCCAAGATGCTGGAGCAAGGTGGCGGATCCATCGTCAACATCGCTTCAGTCGCGGGTAGCATCAAGGGCATTCCCAACCGCTTCGTCTACGGCACCACCAAGGCAGCGGTGATCGGGCTCACGAAGTCCGTGGCGGCGGACTACATCAAGCGCGGTATCCGCTGCAATGCCGTGTGCCCAGGCACGGTGGATACGCCCTCCCTGGGAGACCGCATCAATGCCTACGCCGACCCCGTGCAAGCGCGCAAGGATTTCATCGCGCGCCAGCCCATGGGCCGCCTCGGGAACGCGGAGGAAATCGCGCAGTTGTGCGTGTATCTGGGCTCCGATGAATCGGTATTCATGACCGGGCAAACGGTAATGATCGACGGCGGCATCACGCTTTGAGCGCGATGCCGCGTTTTTTCTTCAACGAACCAATACAGGAGAACCAATGAAACTTGTTCGTTATGGCGCGGCCGGTGTGGAAAAGCCCGGCATTCTGGATTCCACGGGTGCGATCCGCGATCTGTCCGGCATCATCAAGGACGTAGACGGCGCCACCATCACCCCCGAAGGCCTTGCCAAGATTCGCGGCCTGGACGTGAACAGCCTGCCCAAGGTTGCGGGCAGCCCGCGCCTGGGGTCTCCCGTTGCGGTGCCTAGCAAAGTGGTCGCCATCGGATTGAACTACTCCGATCACGCCAAGGAAGCCGGCCAGCCGATTCCCGCTGAGCCCATCATCTTCATGAAAGCCACCACCTCGGTGAATGGCCCCAACGACACCGTCGTGCTGCCCAAGGGCTCCAGGAAGAGCGACTGGGAAGTGGAATTGGCCTTCGTCATCGGCAAGACCGCGCGCAGCGTCTCCGAAGCCGATGCGCTGGATTATGTGGCGGGCTATATGATCGCCAACGATGTTTCCGAACGCGAGTGGCAAATCGAGCACGGCCCCACCTGGGACAAGGGCAAGGGCTTCGACACTTTTTGCCCGTTGGGGCCGTGGCTGGTGACCAAGGACGAGATCGCCGACCCGCAGAATCTTTCCATGTGGCTCGAAGTCAACGGCAAGCGCATGCAATCGGGTAACACCAGCACCATGATCTTCCCGGTAAAAAAACTCATCGCCTACATTTCCTATTGCATGACCTTGTTGCCCGGCGATGTCGTCATCACGGGTACGCCTCCTGGAGTGGGACTGGGGATCAAGCCCAACCCCGTGTTCTTGAAGGGCGGGGACGTGATGCGCGTGGGCATCGACGGGCTGGGAGAGCAGCGCCAGGTTGTCGAGGCAAATTAAGCTTCCTTCTTTGCGGCGAAAGGCGGCCCCTGGGCCGCCTTTTTCACGTACTCATGGTTTTTTAGCTCGGAATCGGGCATGTGCCCCTTGAAACCTTTTTAGCTGCCCCCAATTGCCGCAGGGTCCAACGGGAGATCCATTAATGCAACATCAAGAACCAGCGGTTGCTCCGCCCAACAGCGAAGCGGGCGCATCGCCATCCGAGGGAGTTGACGCGGCAGATACCCCTGTCACCATCCCGAGCACCGAGGAAATGCTGAAACGGGCGGAGCTGCTGGCGCAAGAACACCATGACGCTTGGCTGCGGGCCAAGGCCGAGGCCGACAATATCCGCAAGCGCGCCCAGGCCGATATCGCCAATGCGCACAAATATGCGCTGGAAGGCTTTTCATCCGCGCTGGTGCCAGTGAAAGATAGCCTGGAAGCAGCCCTCAACACCGAGAACATCACCATCGAATCCCTGCGCGAAGGGGTGGAACTGACGCTCAAGCAATTGAGCACGTGCTTCGAAAAGTCGG
>JBJXGQ010000421.1:0-18490 GCA_046160525.1 Burkholderiales bacterium | reverse complement strand
TGAAAGGGCGTACCCTTTAGCCAAAGCCTGAATGCCTGCCAATAGATGGCTCCGACCACCTTGGAGGTCATGAACGGGAAAGCAGTGAGTGCTTTCGACAAGGTTTTGCCATCGATCTCGGTTCGAGACAAGTCGAGAGTGGCATCGAAAAGTTTGCCGCCGTTGTGCATGTCGCTCATATGGACCGCCAGCTTCTGGTTGGGCGTTGCGAAGATCCAGTCGTACGAGACGTTCATTGCAATGAAAGGAGAGACGTGAAAGCGCTTGCCGAAGCGGTATCGCTTTACGGGCCCTGTACCCTCGTTGTCGCGCTCGCACAAAGCATAAGCGTAGCGCTCCTTCCATGGCGTATTGGTGATCTCCGCCACCACGGCATCCAACCTCTCCCCGCTCGCGTCAAAGCAATAATAAAAAGTGACGGGATTGAAGGAGTAACCAAAGTAGCGCAAATGCGTCAGCATTCGGATGGGCCCTTCCGGACGTACGCCGCACTCCTGCCATACCAGATCGCGCACCGCCTGCGCTAACGGAATGTCTTTGGCTCCCAGATAGTCCTCACGCCGCCACCAAGCGACGTTAGGCCTGCGCGCGGACCATAGCCACCTCCCGCGAAAGACCTGGTCTAGCTCTTCTAGATCCAGATAGAGCATGAAGAGCCCGTAGGAAAACTCGTGCGGGTGTGGAGAAAAGCGCCGGTGCCTAACCTGGCCGGCGTAGAGTGCGCTGTGCATGGCTGGAATATTCGTGAAAGTGCGAAAGGGCGGTAAGTGCGCTGGCCACGCCGTCCTCATGAAACCCGTTGCGCCAGTAGGCTCCGCAGAAGTAGGTATTCAAGGGGCCGTTGATTTCCGCTTGGCGTTTCTGCACGGCTACGGCCGCTTGGGTGAAAAGGGGGTGGCGGTAGGTAATGCGCTGGATGACCTTGCTGGCTTCGATATCGGCAGTACGGTTAAGCGTCACGAGGAACGGCTCTGGCGATTTGAGAGCTTGAAGCACATTCATGTCATAGGTCAGCGCCACTTGCCCGCCAGCGTTGTCGTGCAAGTGATAGTTCCAGGCCGCTCTTGCCAATTTTCTTCGTGGCAGCAGGCGCGGATCTGTGTGTAGCACGGCCGCGTTTTCCCTGTAGGGAATGGCGCCCAGAATGTCCTTCTCCGCGGGCGTTGGGTCGGCGAGCAATTTCAACGCATCGTCGCTGTGACAGGCAACGAAGACGGCATCGAAGCGGGCGGCTTCCGTTCCCTGTGTCTTGAGCATGACGCAGCCAGGCATACGCACAATTCCAAGAACTGGGGTTCGCAAATGTATGCGCTTTCGAAAAGGCGCCGTTAGGGCTTTCACATAATTGGCGGAGCCTCCCGCGATGGTTCTCCATTGCGGCCGGTCGTCAATGGAGAGCATGCCGTGGTTATGGAAGAAGCGAATAAAGAAGCTTGCAGGAAAGCGCAAGATTTCGCTCGCATTGGCGGACCAGATGGCCGAGCCCATGGGGACGATGTACTGCTCGATAAATGCTCTCCCGTAGCGGTTGCCCGCTAGGTACTCCTCCAAGGTGAGGTCGTTGGCGCACAGGCCCTCACCATCCCTGTTCAATAAGAGAGGAGCTTCCTTGTTGAAGCGAAGAATGTCCCGAATCATTCCCAGGAACCCAGGGCGGAGCAAGTTGCGGCGCTGGGCAAATAGCGTATTGAGATTGGTCCCGTTGTATTCGAGGCCGCTGCGTTCGTCACGAACGGAGAAACTCATCCGTGTTGGCTGGGTCGCGACGCCTAGCTGCTTCAGGAGCGCAGTGAAATTCGGATAGGTGCGCTCGTTGAACACTATGAACCCGGTATCCACCGCGTAGGTGCCGTTGCCGCGGCGAATGTTGTGAGTGTGCGCGTGTCCTCCTACGTGCCCCGAAGCCTCGAAAATTTCTATGTCGTGATGCGGATGCAGGTGATGGGCCACCACATTGCCCGCGATTCCCGTCCCGATGATGGCGATTTTCATGGGACGCTCTTTTCCAAACGCGCGGACAACGCCTGCGAAGGAACGGGGCGTAGATCCCAGATGATTCCGCTCAACGCCAGGAGCCGCAGAATGTAGTAGGTGAGGTCTATTTCCCACCAAAAGAAACCCTGCCGGGCGGACCCTGGAAAATGGTGATGATTGTTGTGCCATCCTTCGCCGAAGGTGAGCAGTGCGAGCCATGGGTTGTTCCGGCTCCGGTCGCGGGTGGCGTAGCGCCGCTTGCCGTAGCGATGGGCCAGGGAATTGACCGTGAATGTGGCGTGATAAAGCGCTAGCGTGGAAATGGCGAAGCCCCACACCAGAAGCTGCGGGCCATTGGTGCCCAGATGCGCGAAATCGCGCGCCAGCCACTCTCCCAGTAAATAAATCAGTAGGGCCAGCGCGAGGGGAACGGCCAAATCGAAGCGGTCCAGGAAGCGTAGTTCCCGGTACTTGGCGAAGTCTGCGATGAGGTGATTGCGGGTGGCGAAATTTGGCCGAGATAGAAACCATCCCAGATGACTCCACAGGAAGCCTTCGTGATGAGGGGAATGGGCATCTTGGCTGTTATCGGCGTGTACGTGATGGTGGCGGTGGTGGGAAGCCCACCAGAGCGGCCCGCGTTGCGCGGCACTTGCTCCCATTAAAGCCAGAAAGAATTGCGTGGTTCGGCCAGTGCGGAAGGCGCGATGCGAAAAGTAACGGTGATAGAAGCCGGTGATCGCCACCATGCGCAGCGCGTACATGAGTCCCGCAAGCGCCAAGGCGGTCCAACTCCAACCCACCCATATCACGGCGGCCGGTGCGGCATGCAACGCGGCGAAAGGCACAACCCGGGTCCAATCCACGGTCTTTGTGTTGCGTGCGCTCTGGCTCGAATCCGCGCATTGCACCGCTGCGTTGTCGAACCAAGAACGTAGCACACGGCCAACCGGCCTCAGAGGAGAGTGCTTATCCGCGTTCATGAGTTCACTCGGAGTGACGCGGACTGGGCCAGCGCTGCGGTACTTTCTGGAGGAGAGTCGCGTCGTAACCTTGTGTGCCAAGGAAGCTTACGAGGCGGTCGTAGTCTGCTTCGGGTATAGAGGGCGTGCGCGCCATGATCCAGGCGTAGTCGCGCTTCTGCCGGCCGATTACTGTCTGGGAGTAATCCGGGTTCAGATAGATGATTCTGTAATCCGCCTTGATGGGCCAGAGGAACTGCATGGCCCATATGGCGTTGGTTTGCTTGTCGCGCACGTACCCGCGCGGGGTGTAGCGCTTCTGGCTCCCGTCGAAGCTACCCTTGCGAAAGGTAAAGGTCGTCTCGATGATCCCTTCTTCGGCAAGGCGGTAGGACTCCACTGCGTTGTGAGCGCCCTTCTCGATGAAGGTGGGGATATTGGCGATTACGTACCAATCTCCCATGAAGCGCGGCAGATCCACTTGCGATACGGCTGGCAGGGGAGGTGAGCTCTTGCAGCCAAGCATGAGCAGCGAAAGGGAGAGTGCGAGAACCGATTTCATGGGATGGGCCTATTGGATTGCATAGCGTAGGACGCGTCCTTTCTCCGTAGTGGTTTCCAATGCCAGCCAGCGGCCATCCTGTGCGTACCATAGATCGATTCGGTAGGACTGTGCGACAAGGGCGTAGCGGGAGGCAGTGGTTTGCGCACCCCGAACGGAGATTGTTTCTTGGCCGAGGGATTCGATGCGAACTTCTTGGTACTCGCCCGTTTGAGCGTTGAGAAGATGGGTCTGGCTCAGGATGCGGGGATTCCAGTAGGCGAATGTCATCGGGCAGGCAGGCAAGGATGCGGGGCCGCGGGTGCCTTGAACGACGAAGCGGGTGCCTTCGATACCTCCGCGTACGGCGAGGTTCTTGCCGTTATCGGATGTCTTGGCATCGATCTGCCTTAGGCAGTCACCCAGCCAAAGCTCGCTGCTGTCATGGCGGTATTGGTAGGCATTGATGAAGAGGAACTTCACCTTGAAACGGGCTTCGCTTACCAGTTGCTTTTGCCCTCCGTCTTCGCGTAGGCGGAACTGGTGGTGACCGATATTCTTGTCATCGAGATACACGCGAAATTTCCACTCGTCTACCTTGGCCAAGGCCTGCGAAGACAAGAGCACCGCGGCAGCGAGCGCGGTAAGGCAAGGCGGTGCGAACCTCATAATTGCGGCCCCCCGCGCGGCGGGCCGGGAATAAAGGCATTCGTTCGCTTCATGTAGTTTAGGTAGCCCGGACGCCGCTGCGTTATATCTTTCTCCAACAGCACCACGCCCGAGACCTTGAGCAGGAGGAACGTCATTAGCAGCGGCGCGAATGCGGTCCAGGCGCCGCCGTTCGATGCGGCAATGAGCCAAAATCCCCACCACACGCAAGCTTCGCCAAAATAATTGGGGTGCCTTGTGTAGCGCCACAACCCTTGATCCATGACTTTGGCGGCATTGCGAGGATCGCGCTTGAAGCGCGCCAGTTGCCAGTCCGCGATGGACTCGAAGGCAAATCCAAAGATCCAAAGTGCCACGCCTGCAATGCCGAGAAAACCCAGCGCGTTGGACGCGCCATAGGCAGCCGCGAGTGGTGTGGCAATGATCCAGGCGAGGACCGCTTGCAAGCCGAAGACGATATACAAGCTTTTCTTCGCGAAGCCCGGTTCGTTGCGGCGCCGGATTTCCGCGTATCGATGGTCCTCGTCCTTCCCCCAATTGCGCCAAGCAAGATAGCCGCAGAGGCGGATGGCCCAAATTGCAGCCAGTCCAAGCAGCATTCGAGACTGTGCATCAAGAGTTGATGCCGGTAACGCTACCGCGTAGGTTACGAGTCCAACGAGGAAGAACATGGGCCACAGGCTGTCGACGATGGTGACATTGTTGCGCCAGTAGCTGTACCACCAGCCCCCGGCACCCATGGCCAGCATCGCACCGAAGGCGGCTAGGTAGGCGTGCGCGTCAATCACTGGCAACCCGGCTAAAGTTTGGGCCGCTGCGCGCATACCCATTAAACAGGGTGGCCAGGCGAAGCAGCAGCGGAGTCAGTAGTGCCCAACCAATGCATAGCGTGAGCATCGCGGGCACGAAGGCTTCGAGATTCAAGGCGCCAAATTTCGCGCCGCCCCAGTAGGCCAGGGGGCCTGCCACCGCGCCGCCTAATGCGGCGAGGGGAATGGAGTGCTTGAGCCAGCTCAAGCTGGCGTTCAAGGTCGTTGCAAATAACATCCAGAGAATGACGATCCAATAGGGAGCCACGCCGGGGAGAAAGGTGCCTGACTCATAGCTGATCCAACCCAGCCATACGGGCAAACTATCGAAGGCGATACCTATGAGGGCCGCGCTAAGAATCAATCGAAGCTCGGTCCAGGCAGACGAGCAGCGCTTCAGATGCCAAGCGATGACCAGTAGGGCGATGGCGGACCCGAGGGCGGTCAGATCGCGCGCGGCACCTAGCACGCAGGCAAACCACCCTATTTGGAAGGCGATGAAATTGGCCAGCATGTCCGCGCCTAGCCTGCGGCCCGGGGAGGGGAGCGTTCAAACAAATAGTGGCTCACCCCCCACTCTTTGCCGCCGCTGTAGCCGAAGAGCTCGGCGCACGCCATGAAGAATATGCGCCAGCGTTCGAACCAAGCGTCGGCCCGTTCCATCCCGTAGAGTTCTCGGAACACAGGCAATATCGCGAACCGGTTTGCATCGAGATTCTCCAACCAGGCATTGGCGGTCTTTGCGTAGTGAGTACCATCCCACCCCCACTGCCGGACCAGCCGCAAGTCATCCTGAAAGCGCGGCGCCAGATCGGTGCTGGGCATCATGCCTCCGGTGAAAAAATAGCGGCTCATCCAATCCGACGCATCCTTTTCCTCGAAGGCATACGGCGTGCCGCGATGGCAAAACACATGCATGAAAAAACGCCCTCCGGGCCGTAGCCAGTCGTGTACCCTGGCGAAGAGCAAGCGCCAATTGCGCATGTGCTCGAACATTTCCACTGATACGACGCGGTCGAACTTCCGGTCCGTTCCGAATGCATTCATGTCGCTCGTGATGACTTCCAGGTTGTCTAGGCCTCGGTCGCGAGCCTGCTGCATGATGAACGTGCGCTGCGAATAGGAGTTGGAGACCGCCACGATCTTGCTCTTGGGGTAGTGCCGCGCCATCCACAGTGTGAGCGAACCCCACCCGCAACCCAATTCCAGAATGTGCTGGCCATCCTGCAGGTCTGCGTTCTCGCAGGTGAGGCGCAGCGATTCGGTTTCAGCCTCGTTCAGGGCGGTGACGCCATCTTCCCAGTAGCAGCAGCTATATTTGAGATGGCGTCCCAACACCTTGGTGTAGAACCCTGGTGGAACTTCATAGTGCTGTTCATTAGCGAGTTTGGGCACGAGCGCTATGGGTGCGCTGTCCATCTGCGCAATGAAACGCTCCAAAACCTTCTCCCCACCCACACCCTCCTCGGAGCGTATTTCCAGCAGCCTTGCCTTGCACAGGCGGCGGATTCCGGCGCGAACGAAGTGATCGGGGATCAGCCCCTTCTCCGTCAAGCTAAGCGCTAATTGCGTGGCGGATTGCATGTTTATTTCGACCTCGCGGTCCGGCTTGGGGCACCCGAGCCAAGCGTCTTGCCGATATGATCCAGTGCGGTCTCGAAGTGGATACCCAGCGGGATCGCGCCCGCGTGCACGATTGCGTCCCTTGCACTCACCGAGATCTGGCCGCCGACCATGACGGGAACGCGAGCATCTTCGACCAGGCGGGGGAGTTGTTCGGCAAGTACCGCCGGATCCCCCTTGATGGAGCCAGAGAGCACAACGGCTTGGCTGTGGGAGCGCCGCGCGGCCATGGGTAACTCCGGTAAAGGCATATTGGCGCCCAATAGCACCAAACGAAATCCCTTTTCTTGTGCCGCCAACGCGAACAATAGGAGTCCCGCCTCGTGCCATTCTCCAGGCAGGCACGCGGCGAGGAGCTTCGGTCCCGTACCATCCCGCCGTCGGTGATGAAGGCGGGCGCCTAGCTTGTTGCGTAGGTAGATACCGAAGAAGTGCTCCTCCGCGATACTTCCCTGCGCCTGCTCCCAGCGAGTACCCAGTTCGGCCAGTAACGGCATAAGCACCCTTTGCGTGACCAACTCAATCGGATAGCGGGCAAGGGCGTCGTTGTAAAGACCCTCCAGCCTGTCTTCGTCAAACTGGGTGATGGCCAGGATCATCTCGTCCCGAGCAGGCGCCCAGTTGTCGCTCGCCGGAGCTTTCGGCTTCTTCGTGCTGCGCCCGTCCATGACTTTTCCCACTTGCCCAATCGACACGCCTTTGTCGAGCAAGGACACTATGCGGTGAATGGCGTCGATGTCCGATTGCTTGTAGACCCGGTGCCCGCCCTGGGTGCGAGTTGGCTTGATCAGACCATGCCGCCTTTCCCATGCCCTCAAAGTCATGGGATTGATTCCGGTCATGGAACACACCGTACGGATTGGGTACAGATGTTCCGCGGAATTCTGGCCGGGGCTCGCCCGGGTGGCTGAGTTCGCGCCCATGAGTGTAATTAGATATAATTGATGCAAAAATTATACAACAAGAAGAATAGGCCGGTAAATGCCTTTATTGTAAATGCCTTCTATTTTGTAATGATATGGGTGATATTGGACCTACCAATAAAGTGATGCAGAACCGATGCAAGATTAAGTATAAGACGCGTGCTACGAGCCAGGAGATCTAGTGGTTGGGTGCTCGATGGACGGTATGCAAGGTGTGGGGTAAGGGCGGGAATTCCGCGCGGTTCGCATTCAACATATAGAGAAAACTCACTTATATCTAGAAGAATAATGTATTTGGCTAGATACCAATCTTTCCGTATATTGACGCCATCGCCGGGGCCAATACAGCTAACAGGACTTCGGTGAGTGTTCCTAACCTTACCCAATGGAGAATCAGATGAAAGTAGATGTAAAGAGCATCATCGGTGTCATCGCCCTATCGTCCTTATCTCTTTCGGTCGTGGCGGGCGGCAGTCAAGCTTGGAAGCAGACCCAAGAAGCCCAGCCCAACTCAGCCCTTGAGCAGAACGTGCGTGATTGGGCCGCTATCGACGTTGACAAGGACAACCTGATTTCGCCGGCGGAAATGACAGCCTTCTTGAAGGGCCATACCGCGAACAAGGCGATCTCAGGCCACGAGCAAGCAAGTGAAGCAGGCTCCGTAAGCGGCGATAGGACGCTATCTTCGACGGAACTCGGAATGCACTTCACCCATGGGCCAGGGAAGGACAGCCAGTCCACCAAAGTGCTGGTCCCCGGCACGACCTATACGGTTGAAAGCCCGGTGGAGTCGAGCAACCATCAGTCGTTCAACAAGCGCGAGATGGCCAAGGAATTGCAGGAGGCTTCGCTAGAGCAAGAGGCGAAGCCAAAGATGTAATGCATCACGCTGAATGAAGCGAGGCGGGGGCGTCCGAAAGTGGCGCCCTCGCTGTTTTTGCGTTTGAGCATCAGGCAAGACTTTACGGTCTCTCGTCGCTTGAGTGAACCAGGATAGCCACCGGCACGCGCGGATAATTGGGTCGCGCAAGCTATCGCTTCACCAAGGAAAGAAGCTCTTTGGTATCGATAGTGCGCGAACGCTCTTGAATTTCGCCTGCGTATCGCGATTGCAGCGCTCTTCCTTCCCCTAGTAGGGACTGAAAAGCTTCCTTGAGGATATTGGTATCCAGGGTGCGGCCGCTCGCGTAATAGCGCTTCGCGATTTGTCCAATGGCGTAGGTGGTTGCGAACGCCATGGCGGAGCCGGTGGCTTGCCGCCCAAGGCCGCCGAGCAGTCCTCCCCCCATTTTTCCCAGCAGGCCGCCGAGGAGCTTGCGGCCGATTTCCTCGACATACTGTGACGTCAATCCCACGCCGAAGGTGGCCAGCAGATCGGTGATGTGCTTTCGGTCCAACTCGTAGCCAAAGGTCTTTCCGATGCGATAGACCATCTTCATCTGCAACGGAATGATCGCCAGGGTAGAAACGGATTGAGGTAAAAGTTCGAGGGCGCCGTTCAGGATGGAGTACTTAAGAATCATCGGGTCATTGTCCGGATTGCGCATTGACGGCTTGGCTTGGACCTGGGATAGCGGTGGCGCCGCGGCAGCGCCGGACACCGCGAGCGGCGCTTCGCCGAGCATCTCGGCCAAGCCATCCACCGCGCTCGCTTGGGTTCTTGGTCTCGTCCGCAAAAGCCGCTAGCAGCGCGATGGTCAAGATCGCGTCGCGCTCCGCCTCGCTCAGTACGGGGATGTCTCGTTCAATAGCCATCGCGTGATCTCCTAATGCAACCGTGCCGCGGAAGCGGCAAAAAAAAATACAGCGCACTAGTGTGCCAATGCCCATTCGCCCTTGGTCTGTCCAAGGGCGAATGGGCTTCGGAAAACTTAGCCCAAAAGTCTAACCGAACTGCATTGGGTCACGACATCGCTAGCATCTGGCGCCGCCTACCCGGGCTGCGCCGCAGGAATCCGGCATGCGGAGTGGCCGCGGTTTGCTCGCGGAAGGGCTTACGACGGATCATCATGATGGACGCGGCCAAACGATATGCCTTGATGAGATGCCTACTTCCGGTAAGGTTTTCAGCCACCGCTTTGGACTTTGCCAGCAGCGAGGGGCGAGCGGGCTTCTTAAGCACCCAGACCTCCTGGCCGGGCCGGTCAGGTACGCTTAGAACCTTTCCGTTGAGTTTGATGAAGAGCCATTTAAGTGTCGTGGAGTTCATATCCTATCCTTTGATCGCAAATTATTGCCAAGTTCAATTCGGGGGCTCGCCACGGGCTGAGCCCCCGGATGACATCGCTTCAACTCTTAGGGAGCAACACCCCATCGATGGCGTGAATGATGCCGTTGCTTGCCGGGATATTGGCTTCCAGTACGTCCACTTGGTTGACTCGAATATCTTCCGGGGATGCATACTGCGTTACGGCAACGGTCTCGCCGTTCAAGGTCTTTAGCGCGTCGCGCCGCAGATCCCAGGCGTATTTCTTCTGGGGAACGATGTGCAGACCCAATACTCTCTTCAACTTCTCCTGGTCTTGCAACAAGGCGTCCAGCTGGCCCGGAGGCAGTTTCGAGAAGGCATCGTCGGTGGGCATGAATACGGTGAGCGGTCCTTCGGCGGAGAGGGCGCCCTTTAGACCCGCCACTTCAACGGCTTTCAGAAAAGTGTTGAACTGGCCATTCGCCTTGGCGACATCGGCAATCTTGTTCCCGTAACTTTGCGATGCATTCGCTTGAGCGGCCAGCTCGCTCTTCTTCTGCAAATACATAATGTGGCTGGCTCCAGCCAGTGCGGACAATGGGGCCGCTGTAATCGCTACAACGACTAACGGCGATAAGATGGATTTCAGTTTCATTTCAGGTTTCCTATGGTTGGTTAGGGTTAGTTGACGTCAAGAGCACATCCTCTGCTCTGTTTGCTGCAAGTGGCCCGGTGCACTGCCAGGTTCTTCTTGAAAGTCGTATAGGTTTTCCGTCTTGATCACATCCAACTGGGCATTCACCAAGCCGCGTAACAGATCCACGATCTGCGCGGGCGTGGCTGTACCGTCCCGCGCCACAAACCGGCAGAGCCAGTGATCGGTATAAACCGACTGATGCATGCCTTGCGGCCAGACCGCCAAGCCTCGGTTGGAAATCATCGTGAGCGTGAATTCCGCTTGTCCAATGGAGCGAAGCTTGCGGGCGAGAACTTCGGGCTTGGTTCCTCTCCAGTCCAAGAACATGTCGGTTCCCACCAAGTGTTTAGTCCCGGTGTTTGGAGTTCCGCTCAGGCGGGGTTTAGGACCTAACGCGCGCGGCAATGCGAAGTAGCGCGACGGCAAGAACCGGGCTCTCGCCCCGAGTCTGCTCACCACCTCACGGGCGAACTCTTGCGTGCCCACCTGCTTTGCGCGCGGATGCTCGGGCTTGGCATCCGCCGTATGGATTCCATCCTCCACTGTCCTTAGCCATGCCTGATGCACCCTCGATGCGGCAGCACCCTGCCCGATGTAATGCATCATCATCACCGCCGAGTGCAGCAATCCCGAGGGATTCGCCACGTTTTTCCCCGCCAGATCCTGGGCGCTGCCATGGGCGGCCTCGAACATGGCCCCGTAATATCCAATGCTGGCCGCGGCCGAGACGGCTAGAGAGGCAGCCATCTGGCCCGAAATGTCGGAAAGTATGTCGCCGTACAGGTTTGGCACCACGACAACGTCGAAGTCCTCGGGGTGCATCACGAGCCTGGTCATCCCCGTGTCCACTTGCAGATGTTCATGCTCGATATTGGGAAAATCCCGGGAGACTTCCTCGAACGCCCGGCGGAAGATCCCGTCCGTCATTTTCATCACGGTGTCCTTGGTGAAACAGCTCACCTTGCGCCGCTGGTTGAGCCGCGCAAACTCGAAGGCGTAGCGGATTACCCGCTCCGAGCCCGATCTCGATATGAGTTTCAGGCACTGCGCGACGTCGTGAGTTTGGCGGTGCTCGATACCCGCGTAGACATCCTCCTGGCACTCGCGCACGATGGCCACTCGCATGTTCGGATGCCGGGTGGCCACATAGGGGTAGTAGGCGATACTGGGACGGATGTTGGCGAATAGCCCCAGGGATTTCCGAATCGTTGCATTGGGACTTTTGGCGGTGTCGCCCGCGACCCCGCTTGTGGGTGCCTTGAGCAGTACTTTGCGTTCCTTGAGCACTCGCCAAGCAAGCGGGGAGATGCCGCTGGAGAATCCCTGGCGCAGGGCTTGTGCACCGATTTCCACCCCATGTACGTCGAGTTCGGCCCCCGCCGCGAACAAAATTTCAAGCGTGGCGTCCATGATCTCGGGGCCAATGCCATCGCCGCGTGCAACGCATATGTGCCCAGACCTCGCGGTTTCCAGAAAGGGACTTTGTAGCTTCAGTATTTCGGCGGTGGAGACCGAAGCGGCCACCTGGTTGGTCAGTAACATTTGAAACTCCTTGCCAGTTAATGAGTCTTGCGTACCACGCTCGATGTACAGCTTTCGATATAGGCTACGTGCGTCCGTTCATAGGTAATAGTGATTTGTTATGATGGTAACGATAGGGATAGATCCATACGGAGAGCCACCATGCGTGTTACTTGGAACCAACTGAGATTGTTCGAGGCAGTAGCGCGAAACAGCAGTTTCACGCGGGCGGCGGAGGAGTTGCATGTGGTACAGCCGACTGTTTCCGCCCAGGTCAAGCAACTCGCGCAGAGCGTGGGGTCGCCGCTGTTCGAGCAGTTGGGAAAAAAGATCTATCTCACGGACGCGGGAAAGGAGTTGTATAAGACCTGCCGCGAACTGTCGGACGTATGGTCTCGGTTCGAAATGGCGGTGGCCAGCCTAAAGGGCTTGAGACAAGGGCGCCTAAGCGTTTCCATAGTCACGACGGCGAAGTACTTTATTCCCCGGTTACTGGGGACTTTCTGCCAGCATTTTCCCGATGTCGAAGTGGCGCTCCATGTTCTGAACCGTGACCAAGTGGTGCAAAGACTGGCGGATAACCTCGATGACCTCTACATCATGGCGGTTCCGCCCGAGCACCTACCCATCGAGAAACACCCGCTGCTTGGCAACCCGTTAGTCGCGATCGCACCGCCTAACCATGAACTGGCGGGAAAGAAACGAATTCCCTTGGCCCGCTTCGCCGCCGAACGCATGGTCCTCAGGGAGCCCGGTTCGGGTACGCGAATCGCCCTCGAACAACTCTTCTTGAAGCGCAAGATCACACCCCGCATTCGTATGGAATTGGGAAACAACGAGGCCATCAAGTGGGCCGTCAGCGGGGGATTGGGTGTTTCGGTGCTTTCTGAACATTCCCTGATGAGCGAACCGGTGCAGGGCAAGGTGGCGATACTGGACGTGGAAGGATTTCCCCTGCATGGGCACTGGTACATCGTGTATCCGGAAGGCAAACAGCTATCCGTCGTGGCCCGGACTTTCTTCGACTATTTGTTGGAAGAGGCTCAGATCATTCAGGAGAATTTAGACGCTCACTGGCAAAAGCGTTAGCGTGACACGGTCTTGCGGGCGCGCCATTGCCTGCCTACGGACAAGCGCCAAAGAATAGTGACCGTGACGTAACCTGCCAGTGCGAACAGCAATCCTTGAATCGCAAGACCGATCACCAGAGTGTCTCCTAGGCTGTAGATCCATTGTCCGGTCTGGGTGAAAAAGTCGCCCGCGCTGGAGAATTCAAAAGTAGGAACGGGCGCCGCCATACCTGGGTCGCCCGTAACGAACGACCCTATCTGGTAGGCCAGCATATACAGGGGGACGATGGTGATGGGATTCGTATAGAGCGTTGAGAGCGCTGCCGTGGGAAGATTGGCCTTAAGGAGAAAGGCGAGAAGTACTGCGGAGAGAATCTGCGTCGGACCAGGCAATAGCCCCGCCATCAAGCCGATCGCGACACCCAGTGCGGCGGACTTTCGGTTCAACTGCCACACGCCCGGGCGGCCCAAGGCAAATGCCAAGGGCTTTAGCCACTTGGATTGCATGAGGGCTTCACGCGCGGGCGTGTGCTTCCTAAGCCACTTTTTCATCGTGCCTGGCCCGGGCTATCGTTATGCAATGGTGGCGCATTCCAGAACCTTGTGCAGTTGAATGAGCATGGACTATACCGCGCTAAGGATTAGGGTGCTGAAGAGAGAAATCATGAAGATCATAGAGGGCGCTCAATACATGAACCCCATGGCAGTGGCGGTCATAGGCAAGCTGGCTACTTGCCTTGGCTGGGCTCGACCTCTCGGATGAAGCGCACCAACTGCTCGATCTGCTGGCCGGTGAACGCGCCTCCGAAGGCTGGCATGCGCCGCGTACTTACCACTACGAGTTGCCTATCTCACGGACATTCTCCTCATTAGTAACAATCGCCCAGCGCTGCCCCATGGCGCGTCTGCGAGGCGGACATCTACGCTGGGGCGGCCGGCCAACGACTACTTGGATGCGCACCGAGACTTTGTGTTCATACAGACCTATCAGATCTAACAATAAATTCGATGGGGTTTTATGCATGCATGTGAATAGCCCTGGAAAGAAGCATCCGGGTGTACGCGGCAACGGCTTGATATGCTATGGTGATAAGATGGATCCGGTCGTATACTTTTTCATTCTTGGAGTGCTGGCGAAGTACGCCAAGTCCGATTTGCGCTTGCCCGATGCGTTGTACGAAGCGCTCTCTATATTCCTCCTGCTGGCCATTGGCCTGAAGGGCGGGATTGAGCTTGCGAAGGTCCAGTTTGCAAGCGTGGCCCTGCAAGCGAGCGCGGTTCTCGCCATGGGATTTGTGCTACCTCTACCGGCATTCGCCGTTCTGCGCGGCCTGGGCCGTTTATCCAGGCCAGATGCTGCGTCCATTGCGGCACACTACGGTTCCGTAAGCGTAGTCACCTTTGCCGTCGCAACGACCTACCTCACCAAGCGTAACGTCACATACGAAGCCCATATGCCGCTGTTTGTGGCGCTCTTGGAAACTCCGGCCATCGTCACCGGCATACTTTTGGCGAGATTGGGAACACTTGCCTCGGTGCGCTGGGGCGCGGTGGCGCGAGAGGTGATGCTCGGCAAGAGCGTGGTGCTGTTGCTGGGCGGTTTGACCATAGGCGCGCTGGCAGGGCCTGAGGGCATCGCGCCGGTCAAGCCACTGTTCATCGATTTGTTCAAAGGTGTGCTCGCTTTGTTTCTGCTCGAAATGGGGCTGGTGGCGGGCGGGCGTCTGCCCGAATTGTGGCGGGCCGGACGATTCCTCGTGGCATTCGGAACGATCGTCCCGCTAGTCTTCGCCTGTATCGGAGGGATCATAGGGCGGCTACTAGGCCTATCAGACGGCGGAACGGCGCTGCTCGCGACAATGGCGGCCAGCGCGTCCTATATCGCGGCCCCCACGGCAATGCGTATCGCCGTCCCGGAAGCGAATCCCGCGCTATCCGTTGGCGCGGCCCTGGGCATTACCTTTCCATTCAACATTGTGGTGGGTATTCCCCTCTACTTGCGACTTGCCGAGATACTGAGGTTCTAAGCATGCAAACCCATTTGAAAACGATGCTGGTTGTGATTTGCGAAGCGCCGCTGGAGAAATTGCTAACCGCCGATGCGCTTAGGCTAGGCGCAAGTGGTTACACGATAACCGACGTACGCGGAAGCGGCAGAGGCGGAGCCCGTGAGGGAGCTTGGGACGCTGATCGTTCTATTGAAATGAAGGTGATTTGCAATGACGATGTAGCGCGGCGCCTTGCGGCGCATGTTCTGGAAACCTACGGCGAGAATTACGCACTCACCATCTACTTGAAGGACGTACGGGTACTAAGGCCGGAAAAATTTTAGACCGTTCATCAAAGGTACTGCCCTGTGCGCCTACGTCACTAGATTGGATCCCATGAAGAGCCTAATCCTTAGGTGTAGCACGCATGATTTCGGCTTAAGGTGGCCAGAATGATCCTCGGCGTTCCCAGGGAGGTAAAGACTCACGAGTACAGGGTAGGGCTCACGCCCGCGAGCGTGCGCGAAGCGGTGGCGCATGGCCATGAGGTCTTGGTGCAGTGCGGGGCGGGCCACGGAATCGGCGCGTCTGACGAGGACTACCGCCTAGCCGGGGCGCGCGTGGTGGATGGCGCCGCGGATGTTTTCTCGAACGCGCAGCTCGTGGTGAAGGTAAAGGAACCCCAGGCTCGGGAGCGTGCGATGCTGCGGCCAGGGCAAGTGCTGTTCACTTATTTGCATCTCGCACCGGACCTCGCGCAGGCGCACGATCTTCTTGCTTCGGGATGTATCGCCATCGCCTACGAGACCGTCACATCGAAGGAGGGGACGCTGCCCTTGCTCACGCCCATGTCGGAGGTGGCGGGCCGCTTGGCGGTGCAAGTGGCGGCGCGTTACCTGGAAGCACCGCAAGGAGGGCCAGGAATCTTAGTGTCTGGCGTGGCAGGGGTACTGCCCGCGAAGGTGCTGATACTAGGTGCCGGTGTCGCGGGATCGAACGCGGCGCGGATCGCGGCGGCCATGGGGGCGGAGGTTGTCGTTCTCAATATCGACGTGAATCCTTTGCGCAGACTTGAATCCGAACTTGGAGCGCATGTGCGAACCGAAGCTTCGAGCCGCTCGGCGATCGAGAAGCACTTAGGTGACGCCGACGTGGTCATTGGCGCTGCGTTGGTGCCTGGTGGCCTGGCGCCGAAGCTTGTCACGCGCGCGGATCTGTCGCGCATGCGCAAAGGCGCCGTCTTGGTGGACGTCTCCATCGACCAAGGGGGGTGCTTTGAAACCTCTCGGCCCACGACTCATGCCGATCCGGTGTTCGTGGTGGATGGTATTACTCACTACTGTGTCGCCAATATGCCCGGTGCGGTCCCGCGTACTTCGACACTTGCGCTCAACAATGCCACACTCCCGTTTGTGCTTTGTCTGGCAGATCAAGGTTGGCAAGCGGCACTCGCGGCGGACCCGCACCTGCGCAACGGCTTAAACATCTGCAAGGGCAAGGTCACCCATGCGAGCGTGGCGCATGCCCTGGGACTCGAATGGGTGGATCCCGCGGCGGCAATTGCAGGATGAACCATAAGCGTGCGATAACCGAGTAGGAGGCTTTCATGGCAGAGAAGATGGCCATTCTGGTGGGCGGGGGGCCCGCACCTGGAATTAACAGCGTTATCAGCGCGGCGACCATACGTGCCTTGTTGCAAGGGCTCGAGGTGGTGGGCATCGGCGGTGGTTTCTCGCAGCTCATGAAGGGCAGCGCGCAATCGGCCCGTCCGCTGCTGCTGGCGGACGTGAGCCGCATTCACTTCGATGGCGGATCGGTCCTCGGCACTTCGCGCGCCAATCCCACCAAGTCGGAAGCTTCGCTACAAGCAGTGGTCGATACTCTGTCCGGCATGGGCGTGAGCCAGCTCATCACCATCGGCGGCGATGACACGGCCTTCTCGGCGATGAAGGTTGCCGAGCGCGGCGCAGGGCTCCTGCGAGTGGTGCACGTTCCCAAGACCATCGACAACGATTTGGATCTGCATCCTAGTGTTGATACCTTCGGTTACCAGACGGCGCGGCACCTTGGGGTGGAGTTGGTCAAGAACCTCATGGTGGATGCGAAGACGACGTCGCGCTGGTACTTCGTGGTGGCCATGGGACGTAAGGCCGGGCACTTGGCCCTGGGCATCGCCAAGGCGGCGGGAGCGACGCTTTGCTTGATCCCGGAGGAGTTTCCGCGCCACAAGACCACGCTCAAGACGCTGGTGGATACGCTGGCCGCGGCGGTGATCAAGCGTTTCGCGGAAGGACGCAGTAACGGTGTGGTGGTGCTTGCGGAAGGTCTGGTGGAGAGCCTGCCGGAGGAAGACATTAAGGCGCTGGGCGAGTCCGAGTACGACGAGCACGGCCATCTGCGTTTCGCTGAACTGGATATCGGTGAAGCGCTGAAGAAGGCAACGCTCGCACGTCTCAAGGAGCTGGGCATACACACTACAGTGGTCTCCAAGAATATCGGATACGAGTTGCGTTGCGCCGATCCCATCCCCTTCGACATCGAGTACACGCGCGACCTGGGATATTGCGCGGCGAAGTTTCTGTTCTCGGGAGGTAACGCCGCCATGGTATCTCTGCAAGGCGGAAACTTCGTTCCGGTGCCCTTTTCGCAGATGTTGGATCCGGAAACGGGACGAACGCGCGTGCGAACGGTGGATATAAATTCCACACGCTATGCCATCGCGCGGCGTTACATGATACGGTTGCGGCGCGACGATTTCGAGGACGACCGCAAGCTCGCGAGATTTGGAGCCATGTGCAAGCCGGCACTGTCCGTCGAAGAGTTCCGCCGCCAGTTCGCCTACTTGGTGGAAAACGAAGCGCCCCCTCTGGATTTGCTACACGCGCAGGATTTCTCGGCTAAGTTTGCGTAACTCACTCGCGGTTCGCGCTGGGTCACGCAGGCGGTGCGGGAGCCGGGCATAGTTGGCGCAGTTCCTCCTCGGTCAGCGTTTCGTGTTCCAGCAATTGCTTGGCGCAATTCTCCAGCATGGGACGCCGCTCGCTTAGGATCGACAACGCTTTGGCATAGGCTTTACGAATAAAATCGCGAACGGCCTCATCGATTTCCCGAGAGGTTTCCTCGCTGAATTCCCTGGGTGTGATGCTATTACGCACGCCATCCAAGAATAGCGGACGCTCTTGCTCATAGGCCACGTTGCCCAGCTTCTCGACCATTCCGTAACGCATCACCATGCTGCGCGCGATATCGGTCACCTTGGCTAGATCGTCCGCCGCCCCCGTCGAGATGCGGCCGAAGATAAGCGACTCCGCCGCCCGTCCGCCCAGAAGGACCGCCATCTTGTTCTCCAGCTCTTCCGCGGTCATCAAGAACCGGTTCTCCGTCGGGCGCTGAATGGTGTAGCCCAGCGCCCCGATGCCCCGCGGGATGATGGAAACCTTGTGCACGGGATCGCTCCCCGGTAGCGACATGGTGACCAGGGCGTGCCCCATCTCGTGATGGGCGACGACGGTGCGCGCGTTCTTG
>JBJXGQ010000420.1:0-22063 GCA_046160525.1 Burkholderiales bacterium | reverse complement strand
CATTAGGATGCATTTGGGCTAGCTCCTTGAGTATTCGGTGGTTGTCTTGAAACTCCACCTTATCACTCTTCGAGCTAGCCTCTTTCACTCTACGCATCAAACTCTTACCGTTAAGTAAGTGCCATTCAGGTAAGACCCTATTATCAGGAAAATGCACGCCCCTAGCTACCCTTGACCGATGACTACCGCTTCCAGGTAGATCGAACTCTCCCCTCCGCGAAACAAAAAATCACGAATGACGCAAACGCATACTCCCATGATGCAGCAGTATTTGAGCATCAAGGCTCGCTACCCCGGTATGTTGCTCTTCTATCGCATGGGGGATTTCTACGAATTGTTCCACGAGGACGCCGAGCGTGCCTCCCGTCTCTTGGACATCACCCTCACCGCGCGCGGGCAGTCCGCCGGCACTCCGATAAAGATGGCGGGTGTCCCCTATCACGCCGCGGACCAATACCTCGCCAAACTGGTGAAACTGGGCGAGTCTGTCGCCATCTGCGAGCAAATAGGCGACCCAAGCGCGTCCAAGGGTCCCGTCGAGCGCCAGGTCACCCGTGTCATTACTCCCGGAACCTTGGTGGATGCGGGGCTCTTGGACGAGCGCCAGGAAAATCTCCTCGCTGCTGTCACGCTTTCCCCTGACCGGGCGGGAATCGCATGGATCGGATTCGCCTCGGGAGAGTTTCGAGTTTTCGAAATACCAAGAAACAGACTCGCTTCCGAACTGGAGCGGCTACGTCCCGCTGAACTGCTCGTTCCCGACGATCCGCAAGAACCCGCCTTGGCCGCGGCCGCGCAAAAGAGCTTGGCCACCTGGAAGTTCGACCGAGCCCGCGCGCACCGAATCCTTTGCGAACATTTCGGCACACGCGATCTAGCGGGCTTCGGAGTGGAAGGGCTGGACCTTGCCTTGGGTGCGGCGGGCGCCTTGTTCGAATACTGCAAGAGTACGCAAACGCAATCGCTCGGCCACATACGCTCTATCGGCCTGGAACCGTCCGAGCAGTATGTACGGCTCGATGCCCAGACCCGGCGCAATCTCGAAATCTCCGAGACCTTGCGCGGAGAAAATGCGCCGACACTGTTGTCCCTGATGGACACGTGCTCCTCCAGCATGGGTAGCCGTACATTGCGCCGGTGGTTGCATCATCCGCTGCGCAGCCGCACCGAGATCGAGGCAAGACTCGGAGCAGTGGAGGCGCTGCGCCACGGCGGGATGCAAAGCGGCCCCGCCACTGTGCGGCGTCATTTGGCCCATTGCGCCGACGTAGAGCGCATCGCTACGCGTATCGCACTGAAGTCCGCCCGCCCTAGGGAACTCGCCGCGCTGCGAGAAACGTTGCGGCAACTCCCGTCCCTTCGCGATCCCTTAGCCTCGTTAGCCAGCACGCGCATAGATGCATTGCGCAGCCAATTGGAACCGAGGCCGCAGGCGCTTGCTCCCCTGGCCCGCGCTCTCAAGCCCGAACCTGGAGCAATAGTGCGCGAAGGCGGTGTGATCGCCGGTGGATTCGACGCGGAATTAGACGAGTTGCGTGCAATCCAGAACGATTGCGGTGCCTTCTTGCTGAATCTCGAAGCGCGCGAGCGCCAGCGCTCGGGCATCCCGAATTTGAAGGTGGAGTACAACCGGGTCCATGGTTTCTACATCGAAGTCACCCGCGCGCAATCCGAGGGGGTGCCCGAGGATTACCGCCGGCGCCAAACCTTAAAGAACGCCGAACGCTACATCACGCCGGAACTCAAGAGCTTCGAAGACAAGGCGCTCTCGGCCCAGGACCGTGCGCTGGCACGGGAGAAATATCTTTACGAGGTGCTACTGGAGGAACTTTCAGCCCATATCCCATGGTTTCAGGAGGTGGCACGGGCGCTCGCCGAATTGGATGTGCTGGTATGTTTCGCCGAGCGCGCCCTTACGCTGGATTTTTCTCGTCCCGTCTTCTCGAACCTGGAGGAGATCATAGTCGAAGGGGGCCGCCATCCCGTGGTGGAGCAACAGACCGGCGAATTCGTTCCCAACGACGTACGCCTTGGCCACCGCCGCAAACTTCTGCTGATCACCGGCCCCAACATGGGCGGCAAATCCACCTTCATGCGGCAACTGGCCCTCATCGCCTTGCTCGCCCATTGCGGTTCTTTCGTTCCCGCGAAGCGCGCGCAATTGGGGCCCGTGGACGCGATCTTTACCCGCATTGGCGCATCGGACGATTTAGCCGGAGGCCGCTCCACTTTCATGGTCGAGATGACGGAGGCAGCCGAAATCTTGCATAACGCCACAGCCCACAGCTTGGTACTGATGGACGAAGTGGGCCGCGGCACTTCCACCTTCGATGGGCTGTCCCTGGCATGGTCCATCGCAGTGCATTTGGTGGAGAAGAACCGGGCCTACACCCTGTTCGCCACCCATTACTTCGAACTCATCCAATTGGCGCAACTGCACGAAGAAGTGGCCAACGTACACGTACATGCCGTGGAACACAAAGACCGCATCGTGTTCTTACACAGCGTGCAAGAAGGCCCGGCAAGCCAAAGTTATGGTATTCAAGTAGCACAACTGGCGGGCATTCCCATTGCCGCCATTCGGGGCGCAAAGCGCAAACTCGCGGAACTCGAATTAAGAAATGCCCTCTCCAGTCCCCAAGGAGATTTGTTCGCGGCCCCTGCCGCCGCGGCACCGCGCGATGTCCTCGGAGAAATGCTGGAAAGTATCGATCCCGACGCACTCTCGCCACGAGAAGCGCTGGAGGCACTCTACCGGCTCAAGAAAGCGAAGGACTAACGAACCGCACGGCGGCCGCCCGGCTTGCCGGATAGCTCCTGCCCCGCCAGCGCAAGACGCTGGCGTTCTCGCGCGATCTCCAGGGACAACTGGTGGACGGACATGGCGTAGTTGCGGCTGCGGTTGTACTGCAATATGGTGTTGAAGTTATTGAGCCCCAGCCAGTAGTCCTGCCCCTCGGGCATATCGAGGGTGAACAGCGCCGCCTGCAACGACTCGTCCACTTCGCCCGTGGGCACCACCCCAAGCTGCTTGAGCTGGTATATGGAGCTATGCGGTTTGAGGCCAAGGGCAAGTATGGCCTGCGCATCGGAGCCTTCATAACGCGCCGGAATGACTACGGGCTCGCCGTCCCGCCAGCCAAATTGGTTCATGTAGTTGGCCACGCTGCCAATCACGTCGGAGATCTCGGTCCACAAATCCACCTTGCCGTTCTCGCTGAAATCGATGGCGTAGTTCCGGTAGCTGCTGGGCATGAATTGCGGGAACCCCATGGCACCGGCGTAGGAACCCTTGATGGCGCGCGGATCCCACGATTGTTCGCGCGCGAGCAACAAAAAGGCTTCCATCTCGCTCTTGAAGAACTCGTTGCGGCCGGGCAGTTCGAACCCCAAGGTGTAGAGCGCGTCCAGCACGCGATGGGTTCCTACCTGCTTTCCGTATCGCGTCTCGATGCCGATGATGGAGACGATGATGGCCTCGGGTACGCGGAAAGCCTCGCTCGCACGCGTGAGAGCTGTCTGGTTTTCGCTCCAGAACTTAACGCCGCCTTCAATGCGGCCCTTGTCCACGAAAAGAGGACGAAACTCGTGCCAAGGCTTGGCGGTGGCGGGTGCCGAGACGGCCTTGACGATGGGCGCCGTGGATTTCAAGGTGGCGAACAATTCGCGCAACGAATTCCCATCCATGCCATGCCGTTCCACCATATTGGCGATGAAAAATTCCACGTCCGCCCGTAGAGCAGGGGGGGATTGCGCAAAACCCCCGGAAAAAAACCCAAGTACCAGCAGGCCGGCCAACATACGCCATTTCATTTCACCACCTCGTCAATAGTCAGTACCACGCCGCTGGCGCCTAGCTTCAGCGGCGCGCTCAGCCCTTGCAAATCTCCTGGATGGGGCGTGGCGTCTCCAGATTTGGAAATGCGCGCACCCACCACGATACTGGATAAATGTCCAAGCCGAACAGAGGGATTCACCGCGTAGGTGTCATCCAGGCGGAAGGTGATGGGAAGTTCGCGTGCGTGCCTGCGCATGGCCGCCACGGGCATGCCCGGGCCCTCCTCTCCCCGCGCGAAAATAAACACTGTGTCGGCCGGATCGATGTTGCCGGCCAAGGCACTGTCGAGCTGCACCCGGCCCGTGATAGCCTGCGCCGGCGTACTCGCCACCGTACGCAGGCGGCTCGCCTCGGCGATGCCCGCCAGTAGCGCCTTTTGGAGTTCCGGATCGTGTTTTAGCTGCTTGAAGAGTTTTTGCCAATGGGCGATGGCGCCGCTGTAGTTCTTCTTCTCGAAGGCCAGCGCACCCGCCATGGTGAGTCCCTTCGCATGATTGGGCGCAACCACCAGCACTTTCTGAATGGCTTGCTCTGGTTTTCCGGCGAAACTTCCACCTTGTCCCAACGCCAGCACTTCGGCGTACTCCGTGAGCATGTCGGGATCGCCGGGTTTGAGAGCGATACCTTTTTCCAGGGCAGCGGCGGCATCCTTGATTCGGTCAAGTACCTTATAGGCCTTGGCGAGCATCAACCACGCGCGCGCATCGGAAGGATCTTGTTGCAGCCGTGCAGCCAGTTTTTCCGTCATCTCGGAGAAGTGTTCCGGCGTCATCGCCGAGGCATCGGCGGCCGCTTGCTTGGGCGTACCGATGGCCTCGGGATGGCCCAGTATCCAGTACAAACCCAAGGCCGCAAGGGGCAAGACCACGAAGAGAGTGGCAGCCAGCGTGCGCGATGCGGTGGGGGCTATAGGGCGGGCGTCCCCCGCGGTTTCTTGCAACGCCCGCCTCTCCAGTTCCTCGCGGGCGGTGGCGTAGCGCGTTTGGGTAAGGGTCCCTTGCGCCAAATCCGCTTCGAGTTCCTCCAACTGGTCGCGATAGATGAAGGCGCTTGCGTTCGCTTGCTCCCTAGGCAACGGGTGGCGCCACAGAGGCAGCGCGATCCAAATTCCCATTCCCACGGCAAGTAGGGCCGCGACAGCCCAAAACACCGTCATGGGGCGCTCTGCTTGTTCGTGGTGCCCGCGTCCAGCAGTTCGCGCGCACGCACGAGTTGCTCCTCGGTTAATGCGGGCTCTTCCTGCGCCGCGCGGCGGCGCTTGATGTAGACCAACATGGTGCCCGCCCCCACCAACAAGAGCACAAAGGGGCCTGCCCAAAGCAGATAGGTCGTGTTCTTCAGCATGGGGCGGTACAGGACAAAATCGCCGTAGCGCCGCACCAGATATTCCTTGATCTGCGCATCGGTTTGTCCAGCATTGATCTGCGCCTTCACTTCATTGCGCAAATCGATGGCGAGATCGGCACTGGAATCCGCCAAGGATTGGTTTTGGCACACCAAGCAGCGCAACTCCGCCGACAACGCCCGCAGCCGGTGTTCGGTTTGAGCATCGTCCGCATGCACCTGGCAGGCGAGCACTGACACCAATATCCCGAACAATATGCGCATCTTCAACTTTGCTTACCTTGCAGTTGTTTGACCAGGGGAACGATCTGGTCTCTTAACACCCCGCGATCCACCGGTCCTATTTGCTTGAAGCGAATGACGCCCTGCTTGTCGATGACGTAGGTCTCGGGTACACCGTAGACACCATAATCGATCCCCACTTTGCCCTCGGGATCCATCAAGGATGCAGTGTACGGATTGCCGTGCTTGCCCAGCCACGCATCGGCCTGTGGCTTGCGGTCCTTGTAGTTAAGTCCGTAGATGGGAACCGAACCGCTCTTGGAGTATTCCACCAGCAAAGGGTGCTCTTGCAAACACGACACGCACCACGAAGCCCATACGTTGAGGATCCATACTTGGCCTTGCAAGTCTTTATCGCTCACCATTTGCGCGGGATTATCCAAGCGCTGCAAGGAGAACGGCGGTGCGGGCTTACCAATCAGCGGGCTGGGAATTTCCCTGGGTTTGAGTGCCAGGCCTTTATACAAAAACGCCGCTACAACCAGGAAAATGGCCAGCGGCAATCCAAAGCGCATCATGCCGTGGCCTGCGCCGTGGCGGCCGGGGGAGTGTTCTCGCGAACCTGCGCTTTCCGCTCCAAGCGGTAACGCCGGTCCGTGATCGCGATGACCCCCCCTAGCGCCATGAGGAAAGCTCCCCCCCAGATCCAGTCGATGAATGGTTTGTGGTAGATGCGCACGATCCAGCTATCCTTACTCAGTTCTTCGCCCAAGGAAACGTAAAGGTCGCGGGTGAAACCAGTGTCGATGGCCGCCTCCGTCATGGGCATCTGCTGCACGGGGTAGAAGCGCTTCTCCGGATGCAAGGTTTCGGTGAGCTTGCCGTTTCGCGATACTTCCACGGTGCCGCGCACGGCTTCGTAGTTGGGGCCTTGATGGTTCTCCAGTTGCGCGAGCTTGAAACTGTAACCGCCGAGGGCGACGCTGTCGCCAATGTTCATGCGCACGTCCTGCTCCGCCTCGAAGCCACGTACGCAAGTCACCCCGATGATGAACACGGCCACGCCAAAGTGCGCCGTCAGCATCCCCAAATAACCCCGGGATAACGATCGGAATTGGCCGTGCCACGGCCCGCCGGCGCCTTGAGCGAGATTCTTCAACCGGGAATACATGCCGGCGAACCCCGAGGCGATAATCCACGCGGCCATGAGCATGCCCAAGCCAATCATCGGCGTCCATTTACCCATCACATAGGGGAGCGCGACAGCGGATACCGCGGCCACCGCCGCCGCCCATTTGAGTTGCGCGAAGATGTCAGGCAAGGTTGCTTGCTTCCACCGCGCGACGGGGCCCACGGCCATGAGAAACATGGCGGGCGCCATCAGCGGCACGAACACCGCTTCGAAATAAGGCGGCCCCACGGAGATTTTTCCCATGCCCAGCGCATCGAGGAACAAGGGATAGAGAGTGCCCAGTAACACGGAGCCCGAGGCCGCCATCAAAAGCACATTGTTGGATAGCAGCAGGGTTTCGCGCGAGAGCAATTCGAACTTGCCTCCCAAACCCACCTTGGGTGCGCGCCATGCGAACAGCACTAGGGAACCACCGATCACCACCACCAGAAAACTCAAGATGAACACGCCGCGCTTAGGGTCCGTGGCGAAAGCGTGTACCGAGGTCAGCACGCCCGAGCGCACGAGAAAAGTCCCCAGGAGACTCAAGGAAAAAGCCATGATGGCTAGTAGCACGGTCCAAATCTTGAATCCGCCGCGTTTCTCAGTGACCATGAGGGAGTGGATCAGCGCCGTACCCACCAGCCAGGGCATGAAGGAAGCGTTTTCCACGGGGTCCCAGAACCACCATCCTCCCCATCCCAATTCGTAATAGGCCCACCAACTGCCCAGCGCAATCCCAACGGTGAGGAAGGACCAGGCCGCGGTCGTCCACGGGCGCGACCACCGCGCCCACGCGGCATCCAACTGCCCCCCGATCAATGCGGCAATGGCGAAGGCGAAGACCACGGAGAAGCCCACGTATCCCATGTAGAGCATGGGCGGGTGGATCACCATGCCGGGATCTTGTAATAGAGGATTCAGGTCGCGCCCGTCCGCAGGGGGCGAAAGCAATCGCTCGAAGGGATTGGAGGTAAGCAACAAGAAGCACAAAAAGCCGATACTGAGCATGCCCATCACGGCAAGTATGCGCGCCACCACCGCCTCGGGCAGGTTGCGGCTGAAGGTGCCCACCGCCACGCTCCATACCGTGAGCATGAGCACCCAAAGAAGGAGGGAGCCCTCATGACTGCCCCAGGTGGCGGCGAATCTATAGGGCGCGGGCAAGGCGGAATTGGAGTTGGACGCCACGTTGAGCACGGAAAAGTCGTTGCTCAAGAACGACGCGGCCAAGCAGGCGAAAGCAATGACCACGAAAACGAATTGGCCCTGGGCGGAGGGCCGCGCCAAGGCCATCCAGGCCGCGTTGCCGCGATGAGCGCCGATGAGCGGCACCACGGACTGCACGATGGCGATGCACAAGGCGAGGATCAAACAAAAGTGACCAATCTCTGGGATCATGGTTTGGCGTATCCAGTGGAGGGTGATACCAAGGATTTCTCGCTGGTGGTGCGAGCTTTGCGGGCGCGTTCCAATGCGTCCGCCGCTTCAGGCGGCATGTAATTTTCGTCGTGTTTCGCCAGAACTTCAGAGGCAGTGAAGCGGCCGTCGGTCCCTAACTGGCCTTGCGCCACCACGCCCTTGCCCTCCTTGAACAAGTCCGGGAGTATGCCCTTATAGAGCACCGGTACCCGTTGCATGGTATCGGTCACGACGAATCCCACGGTCATCCCGTCTGCCTGGCGTTGCACGCTACCGGCTTCCACCAGTCCCCCAATGCGAAAGGTGCGTCCCCGTGGCGCCTCCTGGGCTGCGATCTGGGTCGGAGTGTAGAAAAACACGAGATTGCTGCGAAAGGCCTGCAGGATAAAACCCGCCCCCACCGCAAGCACCGCCAGCCCGGCGAGTATCCACGCCAAGCGCTTATGTCTGGCTTTCATGGGCGACCCTGCCCAAGCGCCCGCCTGGCAAATGCCAAGGCGGCGCGCCGCCGTTTGCGCAATGCGACTAGTTCTCCGGCGATGACCAGCGCCGTGACCCCATAGGAGCCCCATACGAATAGACCGTATCCCCCCATCTCGAAAAATGCCTGTGCGCTGCCCCAGTTCATGACGCTACCTCCCTGATCCACGAAGCGCCGGATTCACGCTCCAATATCACCGCCCTCACCCGCACCAAGGACACGGCGATGCTATACATCCAAAAGGCCAGCGCCATGATGAGCATGCCCCAAAGCATGACCGCCGCCATGGATGAGCCCTTGGTGATACTCACCGATGCTCCTTGGTGCAGCGTATTCCACCACTTGACGGAAAAATAGATGATGGGCACGTTGATTACACCCACCAGCGCCAGCAGCGCGCAAGCCCGGTCAGCCTTGCGCACTTCGTCGATGGCGGCATGCAACGACATGAAACCGATGTACAAGAACAACAAAATCAGCTCCGAGGTCAAGCGCGCATCCCACACCCACCAAGTGCCCCAGGTGGGCCGGCCCCAAAGGGATCCAGTCCACAAGGCGATGAAGGTCATCAGTGCACCCGTGGGCGCCAAGGCATTGGCCATCATGAAAGAAAGCCGCGTGTTGAACACCCAGCCCACCGCACACCAGAATGCCATGACCAAGTAGATGAACATGGACATCCAGGCCGCGGGCACGTGGATGAAAATAATGCGGTAGGACTCGCCCTGCTGAAAATCCGTGGGCGCCACGAAAAATCCCATGTAAAGCCCGGCTACGCCCAGAAGGAGCGCCAGTGCGAACAATGCCGGCGCCATCTTTCCCGCCAGCACATAGAAATTGCGCGGCGCTGCATAACGCCAGACCCATCCGCTACGCTGCTGTTCAACGATATCCATGATCCACGAACCGGTGCATTAATCCACTGCAATCCTCAAGGCCGCTGACACGCCCAGAGGAGCCAATACCAAGGTAATCAAGAAAAAACCCGCCAAGAAGAAAAGATGGGGTTGTGCGCTCTGCCCCGCGGCTACGGCGGCGGCCGCGCCCGCGCCAAATATAAGCACCGGGATACATAACGGCAAAACCAGCAAGGACAATAATGCGCCCGCTCCTCTTACGCCCAAGGTCAGGGCCGCGCCGATGGCGCCCAACAAGCTCAACGCAGGCGTGCCCAACAATAGTGACCCAACCAGCACCCACAACACCTCACCCGGCAAATCGAACTGTAAGCCCAGCAATGGAGCGATCAACACCAACGGAAGTTCCGCCACTAACCAATGGGCGAGCACTTTCGCGAACACCAATAGCGCCAGCGGTGCCGGGGTCAAGAGCATTTGCTCCAAGGTCCCATCGGCGTAATCCGCCATGAATAAACGGCCCAGGGCCAGCATGGATGCGAGCAACGCCGCCACCCATATCACCCCCGGCGCGATGGTCCGCAGGGTATTGGGCTCGGGCCCCACTCCCAGGGGAAACAGACTCACCACGATGACGAAGAAAAAAAAAGTCGTGAGCACATCCGCGCGGCGGCGCATGGCCAATAGCAGATCTCGCCGCAGCAATGCCACGAAAGCACCCCACGCCCCGTTCATTGCACGGCTGGTCCGCCGGACAAGTGCAGGCGCCGCAACGGTATGTCCGCAAACTCCACCTCTTGGTGGCTGGTGAGCACCACAATACCGTCTTGGCGCACGTGCTTTACGATCGAATTTGCCAGCGACGTGCTGGATGCCGTGTCCAGTGCGGCGAAGGGTTCATCCAAAATCCACAACGGCCGCGTACCAGCCAAGGATAACCGCGCGAGTGCGACCCTGCGCTTTTGTCCTTGCGACAACACGCGCACTGGCAAATCCAAACAGGCGCCCAAACCATGCTCGCGCAAGCAGTGCAACACAGCCGCCTTATCGCTCGTCCCGTGCAGGGCAAAACTCAAATTCTCCTCGGGAGCCAAGTCGTCCTTGAGCGCGTTCAAATGCCCCTGGTAGATGAGTGCTTTCTGAAAATTCTCGCGCTCTTCGCGAATATCGGTCCCTGACCAGCGCACATTTCCCGCCGCCGGCCGTGCGAGCCCGCATAACAGGCGCAACAAGCTGGTTTTACCTGAACCATTACTACCCGATATCCAGAGCAGCGAGCCGGGGTCCGCACGAAAGGACAGATCGCGTAGCAGCAGCCTCTCGCCGCGTATGCAGGCCAGCCCTATGGCTTCGAGCATCCTCTATAGTGTGTTGTGCGAATTCAGGCGGCAAGCCCTTTGGCCATGACCAAGCGCTTTTGTTTGAGGTCGTGCAATAGCTTGTCGTAGGAGTCCTTGAAGGAGGCCACCCCTTCCGTTTCTAGCGTGCGCGTGATTCCCTCTAGATCTATACCGTGCCGCTCCAGCAAGCTCATTTGGTTTTGCACGTCAACTGTGCCGCTGGTAACTGTGTCTGCCGCGATGCCATGATCCTGGAAAGCAGCCAAGGTGTCCGGCGGCAAGGTATTCACTGTATCGCGCCCGATGAGGGATTCCACGTACAGAACATCGCGGTACTTGGGATTCTTGGAACTCGTACTCGCCCACAAGGGCCTTTGCGGCCGCGCTCCCCGCGCGAGTTGCGTGGCGATGAAGGGGTCCTTCATCAATTCCTGGAACTTGGCGTAGGCGAGCTTGGCATTGCCAATGGCAGTTTTTCCCAGCAAGCCCGCTGCACCGGGAATGCCTTCCAGCAGCTTGTCCGTCTTTCCATCCACCCGGCTCACAAAGAATGACGCGACCGATGCCACGGTGCGCGGTGCATTGCAGCGCGATAGCCCCTCCGCCCAGGCACGCACGACATCTTCGTAGCGCTTCACCGAGAACAAGAGCGTCACGTTCACATTGATGCCATCGGCTATGAGTTGCTCAACAGCTTTTACCCCATCGGCCGTCCCAGGCACCTTGATCATCACGTTGGGCCGTGCGACGCGCTTCCATAACTGGCGCGCGCTCTTTATAGTGCCCTGTGCGTCATAGGCCAAGTCCGGTGCCACTTCGATGCTGACGTAGCCATCGGCGCCATCGGTTCGGTCGAAGACTGGACGCATGATATCGGCGGCCGAGCGCACATCGGCGGCGGTGAGCGCCTCGAATAGAGCGTACTCATCGATATTGGGATTCGCATTGAGCTCGCTCACGATGGAAGCATCGTAGTCCGCGCTGCCGGTGATGGCCTTGTGGAATATCGTGGGATTCGTGGTAACCCCCGTGACTCCGGCATCCACCAAGCGCTTGAGGCCGCCGTTGGCAAGAAGGTTCCTGTCGATAAAGTCCAGCCAGATGGATTGCCCGAATTTCGCGAGTTCCGCTATGCTAGCCAAGCGCCCTCCTGTGAGTGTACGTACTGACCGCCGCCGGTAATGCCAAGTGACTAGCGGCGTTCAACGATAATGGCGGAGAGGGTGGGATTCGAACCCACGGTACAAGTCACCCTGTACAACAGATTTCGAGTCTGCCCCGATCGGCCACTCTGGCACCTCTCCGTGTTGCGGTAGTTTACCCGACGCGGCCTAAGGGCGTTGATCGGACGACTGATTCTCATGAAACGGCTTTGGGGTCCTGTTCTTGCTCAATGAACCTTGCCATGACACGAACTCCTGTATAAGTTTGTTCACAACAACGGCCAACGCGAGGAAAATCCCAACACCGGTTGGACAACGCATGCGTAAGCTGCTCGCCCTACTCATTTTTCTTCCCCTGGGATGCGATTCCGGCCGCCCACCGGAACGCCCCGTGGCCCCGTTTCACGCTGCCAGTGAATTGGTCGTGCTCACACGCCAATCGCCCACCACGCGTTACGTCAATCCCGAAGGGCAATTCTCCGGAGTTGAAAACGATCTTGTGGAAATGTTCGCCAAGGAACTGGGCGTCAAAGTCCGCTTCCTCGACCAGTACGCGCTATCGAGCATTCTTCCTAAGTTACGTCATCACCACGCCCACTTCGCCGCCGCGGGACTCGCGGCATCTCCGGAAACGCGGGGAGAATTCGATCTCGCGCCGGCCTACCAGCGTGTTCAGCAAGTGGTGGCCTACAACATGGATGGGCACAAACCGCAATCCATTCGCGATCTCATCGGGCGCGAAGTCGCGGTACTGAAGGGGTCGCGGGCCGCCAGCCTGATGAAGCAACTCAAGCGCTTATTCCCGGCATTACGCTGGACCGAAGCCGAGGCCGGAGAGATTCATGATCTCCTGGGCCGCTTGGCTGACGGGCATCTTGAAGCCGTGATCGCCGATGCCCATGCGGTGGATGTCGCGCGCAACTTCTTCCCCAATTTGGCGCGAGCCTTCGCCTTGGGAGAACCAGAACCCCTGGTCTGGGTATTTCCAAAGAAGGGCGATCAAGAACTCTATTTACGCGCCACCGCCTTCTTTACCCGCATCGACCGCGATGGCACCCTTAAACGCGTTATGGAGCAGTACTACGGCCATCTGCAACGCATGGGTTCCGTGGACATCGAGCATCTGATCGAAAAAATACAAACTGTGCTACCCCATTACCGAGCCCATTTTCAGCGCGCGGCGGAAATCACTGGGCTCGACTGGCGGCTCATAGCCTCCATCGGCTTTCAGGAATCCCATTGGGATCCGCTGGCCACTTCGCCTACGGGCGTGCGCGGACTCATGATGCTGACGGAGGACACCGCCGATCATCTGGGCATATCGGACCGTCTCGATGCCAGGCAAAGCATCGAGGGCGGAGCACGCTATTTCGCCGATCTGAAAACCCGGTTAGCGGACGACATTCAAGAACCCGACCGCACTTACCTTGCGCTGGCCGCCTACAATTTGGGCTTGGGCCACTTGGAAGATGCGCGCGTGTTGGCGCAACGCTTGAAACTAAATCCGAATCTTTGGGTGGATGTAAAGAAGGCGCTGCCGCTCATCGCCTTGCCGGAGCACTATGCCAACCTAAAGTACGGATTCGCACGCGGCGGCGAGGCGGTGATCCTGACCGAAAATATTCGCAATTACTACGATGTGCTGGGCCGCTTTCAACCGCCCCACGCTCCTGGCTACGAACTTCCCGCGCAGCTGCGCTCGCCCGGCAGTTGGAGGCAAAATCTCCCTGGCGCCTGGTTCTCCCTCACGCCACCACAAGATCCAGCCGGGCCGAGCTAGCCCGGCTTCGCAATCCGCTTCAAACCCGCCATGTAAGGTTGTAAAGCGTTCGGGATTGTCACGCTGCCATCGGCTTCTTGGTAGTTTTCCAGAATAGCCACCAAAGTGCGGCCAACGGCGAGACCGGAACCGTTGATGGTATGAACCAGTTCCGGCTTGTTCTTCTCGTTGCGGTAGCGCGCCTGCATGCGCCGCGCTTGGAACGCCTCGAAGTTACTGCAAGACGAAATCTCCCGGTAGGCACCCTGTCCCGGTAACCACACTTCCAGATCGTACGTCTTCGCGGCCGAGAAACTCATGTCGCCGGTGCACAGAACCATGGTGCGATAAGGCAACTCCAACCGCTTCAATATGGTTTCCGCGTGCGCCGTTAGTTCCTCGTGGGCCTCGTAGGATTTTTCGGGATGAGCGATTTGCACCAGCTCCACCTTATCGAATTGGTGCTGGCGGATCATGCCTCGCGTGTCTTTACCATAGGATCCCGCCTCGCTGCGAAAGCATGGCGAGTGGCACACGTACTTGAGCGGCAAACGCTCGGCCGCGAGAATTTCGTCGCGCACGATGTTGGTAACGGGTACTTCGGCGGTGGGAATCAGATAAAGCTTCTCGGCATCGCTGCGCGGCACACCGAAAAGATCCGCCTCGAACTTGGGTAGTTGGCCCGTCCCCCGCATGCTCGCCGCATTTACGAGATAAGGTACATACACTTCCGTGTAGCCGTGTTCCTGAGAATGCACATCCAGCATAAACTGGGCGATGGCGCGATGCAAGCGCGCCGTCGCCCCCGTCATCAGCGAGAAGCGCGCGCCGGATATCTTGGTGGCGGTTTCGAAATGCAGTTGTTGTAGACCTTCGCCCACGTCCACGTGATCCTTCACGGTGAAAGCGAAGTTGCGCGGGGCACCCTCTCTTCGCACTTGCACGTTTTGCTCCGCCGAATTTCCCGCCGGCACGGAGGCATGGGGCACGTTCGGTATGGTTTCCAGCAACGCCGAGAGTTGCGCTTGAATTTGCTCCAACTCCCCTTCCAGGCGCTTTTGTTCCTCGCCAATTCCGCCAGCCTCGGCCAGCAACGACGAGGCATCTTCGCCTTTGCGCTTGGCTTCGCCGATCTGCTTGGAGAGCGTGTTGCGCTTGTTCTGCAACTCCTGCGTCGTCGTTTGAGTCGCCTTGCGCGCGGATTCCAGGCGCTGAAAATCCGCCGCGGGAAAGCTATATCCGCGGGTTGCCAGGCGGGCAACGACGGCATCAAGACCCCCGCGTAGAAGTTGAATGTCGAGCATGGATAGAGGTCAGGTTTTCTTGTCTTTGTGTGCTTGGTTGTCGAGTTCGCGCAAGTATCGCAATCGCTCCCCAATTTTCGCTTCGAGGCCGCGCTCCTTGGGTTGGTAGAAGCGCGGTGAACTCATGCCTTCCGGAAAATAATTTTCCCCGGCCGCGTAGCCATCGGGTTCGTCATGGGCATAACGATACTCCTTACCGAATCCCATCTGCTTCATCAAGCGCGTGGGCGCATTGCGCAGATGCGCGGGCACGGGCCGCGATGCATCCTTGCTCACGAACTCCCGCCCTTGATTATAGGCAGTGTAGGCGGCATTGCTCTTGGGTGCGCAGGCGAGATACAAGCAGGCTTGCGCCAGCGCCAGCTCGCCTTCCGGAGAACCCAGGCGTTCGTAGGTCTCGCACGCATCCAAGGCCAAGCGCAGCGCCCGCGGATCCGCCAAGCCAATTTCCTCGCTCGCCATGCGCACGATGCGCCGGCCCACGTAACGCGGATCGGCACCCCCGTCCAGCATGCGGCAAAACCAATACAGCGCGGCATCGGGATTGGAACCACGCACGGACTTGTGCAAGGCGGAGATCTGATCGTAGAACGCATCACCGCCCTTATCGAAGCGGCGCAGGGCCTTGGACAAGAGGGTGCTCAGGAAATCCAGATCCACTTCGGACTTGGCCGAGGCCTTGGCGGCCAAGGCCACTTGATCCAGAAAGTTGAGCTGGCGCCGCGCATCGCCATCGGCGGCGGCAATCAATGCCTCGCGAGCTTCGGGCGTAAATGCCAGCCCTTGCAGAACCGTCTCGCAAGCCCGGTCGATGAGTAGTGAAAGATCTTCCGCCTTCAGCGGCTCCAAAACATACACCGAAGCGCGCGACAGCAGCGCGGCGTTGACCTCAAAGGACGGATTCTCCGTGGTGGCCCCGATGAAGGTGAACAGCCCGCGCTCCACGAAGGGCAAGAAAGCATCCTGCTGCGCTTTGTTGAAGCGGTGCACTTCGTCCACGAACAAGATGGTGCGCCGGCCTTGGGCTTGCAAGCATTCCTCGGCCCGCGCCACTGCTTCGCGGATTTCCTTGACGCCGGAGAATACTGCCGATAGCGCGATGAACTCGGCCTCGAAGGCCCTGGCCAGCAAGCGGGCGATGGTGGTCTTCCCCACTCCCGGCGGCCCCCATAGGATCAAGGAGTGCGGTTTTCCCGAGCGCACGCATAGCGTGAGCGGCTTACCTTCACCTATGAGGTGCCTTTGCCCAAGCACGTCCTCCAGGCGCTGGGGCCGCATGGCCTCGGCAAGCGGGGCCTCGGGCTCGCGGCGCGAAAACAGGTCGGCGTCTTTCAACGGCCCGTTACCGGTTCGTTATTCGGTGATTACGTCAGCACCGGCCGGAGGAGTGAAGGAAAACACGCCGCTCGCCAGCACCGGATTTCTTTCGACCTTGGAAAAACGTATGGAGGTGACTTGCCCCAGATGATCGAACAACTCCATGGCCTCCAAGGTGTTGCCATTGAAGCCCATGCGCACCTTTTGGAACATGCTCTCTTCCCGGGGAAAGGCTTCCAGCCAATCCAGGCCATTCTTCATCCCCTTGGCGCTCAACTGGTAGTAATTCTCGATTTCGTTATTACCGGCCAGCAATGCGGCAGGAGAATTACCCAGCGCCCCATCCATTTTCTTGACGGTCACCTGGTTCAGGTCCTTGTCGTAGACCCACAGCTTCGCGCCATCGCCCACGATCAACTGTTCGTACGGTTTCTCGTACTCCCAGCGGAATTTCCCAGGGCGGGAGAAAGACAGCTTGCCGCTGGTGGCGCTGATTTTCTTACCCTTCTTGTCCAATTGCGATTGGGCGAAATTCGCCTTGCCACTCTGGGTTTCGCCGATGAAGGCTTGCAGTTTTTCGATGCTGCCAGCGAAAGCCACCAGCGAAAAAACACCCAGCCATAGACCGAACAATATTCTTTGCATGCCTCTATTCTCTAGTGGGAACCAACACTTCCCGGTTGCCATTGGTGGCCATGGAAGAAACCAAACCTGCCTGTTCCATCTGCTCGATCAAACGCGCAGCGCGGTTGTACCCGATGCGCAGATGGCGTTGCACCAGGGAAATGGATGCCCGGCGCGAGCGCAATACCATTTCCACCGCCTGGTCGTAGAGCGGATCAGCCTCGGCGTTACCGCCTTCTTCGCCCTCCACGCCCTCTTCGGCTTCCTCCGCGCCATTGAGAATGGAATCGATGTACTGCGGCTGGCCGCGCGCCTTCAACCATTCCACCACGCGATGCACTTCATCATCGGCGATAAACGCACCGTGCACCCGTTCGGGTTCGCGGCTACCCTGCGACATGAACAACATATCGCCTTGCCCCAAGAGCGCATCCGCCCCGCCTTGGTCCAGAATGGTACGCGAATCCACCTTGCTCGCAACCTGGAAGGCGATGCGCGCGGGGATATTGGCCTTGATCAAGCCCGTGATCACATCGACGGAAGGCCGTTGGGTCGCGAGCAGTAGGTGAATCCCAGCGGCACGCGCCTTTTGCGCCAAGCGCGCGATCAACTCTTCCACCTTCTTGCCTACGACCATCATGAGATCGGCGAGTTCGTCGATCACCACAACGATCAACGGCAATTCGGTGAGAGGCGGAGGGTCTTGCGGATTGAGGGCAAAGGGATCCTTCAATGGCTGGCCCGCTTTTTCGGCTTCGCGAACTTTCTGGTTGTAGCCCGCGAGATTGCGCACGCCCAAGGTGGAAAGCAACTTGTAACGGCGCTCCATCTCGGCGATGCACCAGGTGAGCGCATGGCCCGCCTGCTTCATGTCCGTCACCACGGGTGCCAGTAGATGGGGCACACCCTCGTAGACGGACAATTCCAGCATCTTCGGGTCCACCATGATCAAGCGCGCTTCCTTCGGCGTCGCCTTGTAGAGCACGCTCAGAATCATGGCGTTGATAGCCACCGATTTGCCGGAACCCGTGGTTCCCGCCACCAGCAAGTGCGGCATACGCGCGAGATCCGCCACCACCGGCTTGCCCGCGATATCCTTGCCCAGCGCCAGGATCAATGCCGAGGCGTTGTCCGCGTAGATTTTCGAACTTAGAATTTCCGAGAGCCGCACGATCTGGCGTTTGGGATTAGGAATCTCCATCCCCATGCAGCTCTTACCGGGAATGTTTTCCACCACTCGAATGCTGCTCACGGAGAGCGCACGCGCCAAATCGCGGCTAAGGTTGGTGATCTGGCTTCCCTTCACGCCAACCGCCGGCTCCACCTCGTAACGCGTGACCACCGGCCCAGGATAAGCCGCCACCACCTTCACTTCGACGCCGAAATCCAGCAACTTCTTTTCGATGGAACGCGAGGTGTACTCCAGGGTCTCGGCCGACATCACCTCCACGGTGGCCGGCGGCTCGTCGAGAAGATGCAAAGGCGGCAGCGGAGAATCGGGCAATTCCTCGAACAGCGGGCGCTGCTTTTCCTTTACCACACGGTCGGATTTCTGAATGGCCATCTGCGGGACTTCGATGCGCAGGGGTTCGCGCACTTCCAAGTGCTTCTTGTCCTCGGCCACCACCTCTTCGCGCCGCTGCGCCGCCGCCACACCGATGCGCCGGTCCTGCCAGTCCCGCCACCGCTCCACACTAGCGAACCAGAAACGCTCCAGGTATTCCCCAACCTTCTCGAAGATCGTCAGCCACGATAACCCCGTCAATAGGCTGAATCCTATGCCCATCAGGATGATCAGGGTGATGCTGCAGCCCGCGAAGCCGAACCACCTCGACAGGCTTCCGGACAGCGTCATACCCAGCATGCCTCCCGGCGCCAGGGGTAACGCCACCTTCAAACTGTGCAAGCGCAGTGCCTCGAAACTCGCGCTCGATAGGATAAGCAGCAGGAACCCAGAGGCCGGGATCAAGGGAAAGCGCTCTTCGCCTCCCGCATCGCCCAAGCGCCGGTATCCCCAATAAGTCATGCACAAGCAACCCGCCGCCCACCAATAGGCTGAAAGGCCGAACAAATAAAGCAGCATGTCGGCGATCCAAGCGCCCACGCGTCCGCCCGAGTTATGCACCCGCTCCACCGCGACGCTATGGGACCAGCCTGGGTCGCCTTTGGAATAGGTGAACAGCACCAGCAGCAGATACACCGCCAGTGCCACAAGAAGCAACCACCAGGATTCGGCCACAATGCGTGCGAGCTTGGGCGGAAGAGGCCGGCGAGCCAAGGAGGCTCGCTTGGCGTTACCTCGGTTGAAGATCATGCTCGCGGGATTTACCATGCATGGGGCATTATAGCCAGCCGGGCCTTGCACCTAGCGTAGTGCGCGGGGTTGTCCCAAACCCCTGCAACCCCTATATTCCCTGTTTTCGTACTAAACCAACAAAATGACTGAGAAACACGCCCGGCTCCTGATCCTTGGCTCAGGTCCCGCCGGTTATTCCGCCGCCGTCTATGCGGCCCGCGCCAATCTGCAACCCGTGCTCATCACCGGTATGGCTCAGGGCGGCCAGTTGATGACCACCACCGACGTGGACAATTGGCCGGCCGATGCCGATGGTGTGCAAGGCCCCGAACTGATGGAGCGCTTTCTTAAGCACGCGCAACGCTTCGACACCGAGATCGTCTTCGATCATATCCATACGGCCAAACTCGGCCAGAAACCCTTGACTCTAACCGGCGACCAAGCCACTTATACCTGCGACGCCCTCATCATCGCCACCGGAGCATCGGCCAAATATCTCGGCCTGCCTTCCGAGGAGAAATTCATGGGCAAGGGCGTTTCTGCGTGCGCCACTTGCGACGGTTTTTTCTACCGGGGACAAGATGTGGCGGTCATCGGTGGCGGGAATACAGCAGTGGAGGAAGCGCTCTATCTCGCCAACATCGCCAAGACGGTGACCGTGGTCCACCGCCGCGACAAGTTCCGCGCCGAGAAAATCATGATCGACCGCTTGATGGAGAAGTCGCGCAACGGCAACGTACGCATCGAGTGGAATCACACGTTGGGCGAAGTGCTGGGCGACAAGACCGGCGTCACCGGGGTGCGCATCAAGAATGCACAGACCGGAGCCACCCAAGACCGCTCGCTGCAAGGGGTTTTCATCGCCATCGGCCACACACCGAACACGCAACTGTTCGAGGGCCAACTCGATATGGAGGGCGGTTACATCGTCACCCAATGCGGGCGCGCGGGCAATTTCACCGCCACCAGTATTCCCGGCGTTTTTGCCGCGGGGGACGTGCAAGACCACATCTACCGCCAAGCCGTGACCAGTGCCGGGACCGGTTGCATGGCGGCCCTGGACGCGGAGCGTTATCTCGACGGCCACGCTTAGCCCGCCATGAACAAGCGGGGCACGAAGACCGTGGATGATGCCGCAAGCCTGTTCCGCGACGCCGTGAAGGACGTGCAACCGATCAGCAAGCGAACGAGCGCCGCGCCGGCTAGACCACGTCCCGCGCCCGTGCCCAGGCAGACAATGCGCGACGAAGCGCAGGTCATGAAAGATAGCCTGAGCGATGCCTTCACCGCCGATTCGGCCCTGGACGTGGGCGAAGGACTCGCTTATTTGCGCGATGGCATTCCGCGCCAGACTCTGCGCAAACTACGCGCGGGCCAATGGGCCATTCAAGACCAGTTGGATCTGCATAGCCTGCGCACCGAGGAGGCGCGGCCGCTGCTGGCGAGTTTCTTATCTGGCTGCGTGCGCAGGGGACTGCGTTGCGTCACCATCATTCACGGCAAGGGCATGCGCTCCCCCAATGGGCAACCCGTACTGAAGGGCCGGGTGGCGGGCTGGCTGGTTCAGCGCGACGAGGTGCTGGCCTACATCGAGGCGGGCCCCGCGGATGGGGGCTCCGGCGCGGTGATCGTACTACTCAAAGCCGGAAAACGCCCGGCCGTCGCCAGCGATCCTGGCGTCTAGCGTGGCGCGTTATACGGCGGCCTCGTCCGTCTCTCCCGTGCGTATGCGGATCACTTGCTCCACCGTGGTCACGAAGATTTTTCCGTCGCCGATCTTGCCTGTACGGGCCGCCTTGACGATGGCCTCAATGGCGCGCTCCACCAGGGAGTCCGAAACCACCACTTCCACCTTCACATTGGGCAGAAAGTCCACCACATACTCGGCACCGCGATATAACTCGGTGTGCCCCTTCTGGCGGCCAAAGCCTTTTACTTCGGTGACCGTCAATCCCGTGACGCCTAACTCGGACAGGGCTTCGCGCACTTCGTCCAACTTGAACGGCTTGATTACCGCCTCGACCTTTTTCATTTCCGCTCCTTTATTTCCAGGTAGGTCCCGTGCCAGTATAGCCGCATGCTGACCACGCGCATTCTGCATTCCTTGAAAGACATTCCGCCGGAAACTTGGGACGCTCTCGCGGGCCGCCAACCCTTTTTGCGCCACGCCTTTTTGTACGCCCTCGAAGACACGGGGTGCGTCGCGCAGGATACCGGATGGAGCCCGCGCTTCGTGAGCCTCTGGGACGGGCAACGCCTGGCCGCCGCCATGCCCCTTTATCTCAAGACGCATAGTTATGGCGAGTTCGTTTTTGACTGGGCTTGGGCACGCGCCTATCACGAGCATGGCCTGCCCTACTACCCAAAGTTGCTGTGCGCGGTGCCCTTCACGCCCGTCACCGGGCATCGCTTGCTGGCTGGTACGCCTGAATTGCGTGGCCAGTTGCTGAAGGCCGCGCTCGCCTTCGCGAAAGAGACGCGCGTGTCATCCCTGCACGTGCTGTTTCCGCCCGAGGACGCCGCGAACGAGTTAGAGCAAGCCGGACTCATGCTGCGCTCCACCGTGCAATTTCATTGGCGCAACGCGGACTACGAGAGTTTCGAGCAGTTCCTTGCCGGCATGAGCCACGACAAGCGCAAGAAGATCAAGCAGGAGCGCCGGCGCGTGCGCGAAGCCGGCGTAACCTACCGCTGGTTCAACGGCTTGAACGCCAGTGAAGCCCATTGGGATTTTTTTTGCCGTTGCTACTTCAACACCTACCGGGAACACGGGTCCTCGCCCTATCTGAATCGAAAGTTTTTTAGGCGGCTAGTGCAGTGCATGCCGGAAAATCTGCTCCTGGTGCTGGCCTTGCTGGACGGCGAGCCCATCGCCTGCGCCCTCAACGTCCACGACGGACACAGTCTCTATGGCCGCTACTGGGG
>JBJXGQ010000419.1:0-11492 GCA_046160525.1 Burkholderiales bacterium | reverse complement strand
CTGAAGACTGAGGACTGAGGACGGAAGACAGAACTCGGTTACTACCGAGCTCCGCTTTCATCGACAAAGCTATTATCGCAGAAGGTGAGGCCTTCTAGAGATAAATCAATAGATCGACTGGATCCTTGAGGTATTTGGACGCGCCCCACTGTTCGGGAGGTTCGTCATTGCCCAGATATCCATACAAGGCAACGACGGGTTCCATGCCCGCTGCGAGAGCGGCTTGTACGTCACGCAGATCATCGCCCACATACAGACAACAGCGCGGATCGGTGCCGACCCGGCGCGCGGCCTCATAGAGGGGATCGGGTGCGGGTTTGAGTTTGCCCGTGGTGTCGCCGCCGATGATGCAGCCGGCACGCTGGGCCAATCCCATCATGCCAATTAGAGGGACAGCCAGGCGCTCCATCTTATTGGTCACGATTCCCCAGGCGATGCCGCGCCCATCGAGGGCATCCAACAGCTCGGCCATGCCGCTGAACAATTTGGTCTCGCGCAGCATGTTGGCTTCGTAGATATTCAGATACTCCTCGCGCATGCGGCCGTAGCCCTCGTGATGGGGATGCAGATCGAATCCCCGGCGCAGCATGCCACGTGCGCCCTCTGAGGCCAGGCCGCGCAGTTGGTCTAGCGGTAGCGCTTCCAATCCGCGTTGCTCGCGCATGACGTTGAGCGCATAGGCGAGATCGGGCGCCGTGTCGGCCACTGTGCCGTCGAAGTCGAAGAGTACTGCTTGAACGGGTTCACTCACGCGCTACACCATGCGAGCGTGGACGATGTAGTTGACGTCCGTATCCTGCCCCAGGGTATAGACCTTGGTGAGCGGGTTGTAGCTCATGCCGGCGAGCTGTTCGACGCTTAGACCAGCGGCGCGCGCATCCGCGCACAATTCCGAGGGCTTGATGAACTTGGCGTATTCGTGAGTGCCCTTGGGCAAGAGATTGAGAACGTACTCCGCGCCCACGATGGCGAAGAGAAAACTCTTGGGATTGCGGTTGATGGTGGCGAAGAAAGCGTGGCCGCCAGGCTTTAATAGCTGGGCGCAGGCTTTAATCTGGCGCGCGGGTTCGGGCACGTGTTCGAGCACTTCCATGCAGGTCACCACGTCGAAGTGGCCGGGCATTTCTTCGGCCAGCGCTTCCACGGCGATAGCACGGTAGGCCACTTCAAGTTTGCTCTCCAGCAAGTGCAGCTGCGCGACTTTGAGGGCTTTGTCCGAGAGATCGATACCGGTGACGCGCGCACCCTTGGCAGCCATGCTCTCCGACAAGATTCCGCCCCCGCAGCCCACGTCGAGCACATTCTTGCCGACGAGGCGGGCGGCATGGCCGATGAAGCCTACGCGCAGGGGATTGATGTCGTGCAGCGCTTTGAATTCGCTGTTGGGATCCCACCAGCGGTGGGCCAGTTCGCTGAATTTTTCCAGCTCATTCGGGTCGGCGTTCAGAGTCGTGCTCATGCGTTGGTCATCAGTTTGGTTTGCCACAGCGCAGCTTTGGCTTTAAGCCGTGCTTCATCCATATGCGTGAGTTGGCGGTTGCGCAGAAGGCGTTTACCCGCCACCCACACATCGCTCACGTGCTCGCGCCCGCAAGCGTATACCAAGTGGGAAGCAGGATGGTAGCAGGGCGCCAGTTCAAGGCTATCCATGGCGACTGCGCATAGATCGGCGGATTTGCCCGCTTCGATGGAGCCGGTCTCTTTCTCCAAGCCCAGGGCGCGCGCGCCGTGCAGCGTCGCCATGCGAAGGGCTGTCATGGCACCGAGCACATCGGCGCGCCCCGAGAGCGCCTTCGCGTACAAGGCAGCGGTGCGAATTTCTTGGAACATATCCAGGCGGTTATTACTGGCGGCGCCGTCGGTGCCCAGGCCAATATTGACTTGCGCCTCCAGGAGGGCAGGGGTGGGCGCGAATCCGCTGGCCAGTTTCAAATTGGAAGACGGGCAGTGTGCAACGCTTACGCCCAACGCCGCGTATTGTTCGATCTCGCCTGGCGCAAGGTGCACGCTGTGCACGGCGATCAGGTTGGGCCCCAATACTCCCAGGCGGTGTAGGCGCTCGAGAGGGCGTACGCCGTACTTGGCTTCGCTCTCGCGAATTTCGTCCTGGGTTTCGTGAACGTGCATGTGGATGGGCAGGTCAAGTTCGTCGGCGAGGGTGACGACTTGCTCGAAGGTCTTGTCTCCCACCGTATAGGGCGCATGCGGCGCAATGCAGTAAGACAGCAGCGGCTCGTGCTTGAGCGCATCACGCATGGCGAGCCCCTTGTGCAAGTAATCCGCGGGGTCATTGGCGTAGGCCGTGGGAAAGTCGATGACGATGAGGCCCAGCGCCGCGCGCATCTTGGCTTCGGCGAAGGCGCGCCCGGCATCTTCCGGGAAGAAATACATGTCGTTGCAGCAGGTGATACCGCCCCTTAGCATTTCCGCCGCGGCCAACAAAGTGCCGTCGTAGACGAACTCCGGGGAGACGTGCTTGCCTTCGGCGGGCCAGATGTGCTCGGTGAGCCACTTCATCAGGGGCAGATCATCCGCCAGCCCGCGCATCAAGGTCATGGCGGAGTGGGCGTGCAGATTGACCAAGCCGGGTATTACCACGTGGTTGGGTAACGCGGTGTGAGACTTCGCCGTGAAGCGTTGTTTGGCGTCCTCCTCGGATAATAGGGCTACGATACGGCCCGCCTTCACGGCGATAGCGTGATACGCCAATAGCATTCCAGCGGGCTCGATGGGAATAATCCAGCGCGCGCTAATGAGTTCGTCTATGGTTTCCATGGGAGATTCGCAAGAAAAAAAGCCCTGCCGGCAAGGGCAGGGCTTTCATGGCGATGCAAAAGAGTTACTTCTTGGGCTTTACGGGTTTGGTGATCTTCACTTCGCGCTTCTCGTCAACGAAGATCTCCACGCGGCGGTCCGGCTGCAAGCAGGCGATAAGTGCCTTCGTGCGCTTGGTTCCGACGCAGCCGCTCGAGACAGGTTGGGCCTTGCCCTTGCCGGCTGCCTTGATTTTTTTGCCGTCCAGTCCCTTGGCGATGAGCTCCTTCCGCACCGCTTGCGCCCGCCGCTCGGACAAGCGCAGGTTGTATTTGGCGCTTCCTAGCCGGTCCGAATGGCCTACCACCAGGATATGGCCCCACTTGACATCCTGAAGCGCGGCGACGAAGTCATCCAGGCTCTTCTTACCGGCCGGGCGCAATACGTAGCGGTCAAAATCGAACAGCGCATCGGCGCTCAACACCACAGTCATCAGATGTTCTTCTTCGGCCACGGGCGCTGGCTTCGCGGGAGGCATGGCGGGCGCGGGCTCCACCTTGGCCGTGGGAACCTTGCTGTAGTCGGCGGAGTAGGGTTGCTGTTCCTCGTCGTCCTCCTCGGGCTCCTCGGGAAACTGACTGGGCTCGGGCGCCTTGGGCACAGCGGCCAGCACGGGGGGAGGTTCCACGATGGCGGCCGGGGGGCTCACATCGAAGTGGGAGGTAAAAGCTTCCATTTCTTCCTCGTCCTCATCGGCGGCCTGCGCATAGGGTTGGTCGTCGTAAGGTGACTTGTACGGGGCCACCGCCATCTGCTCCGGCTCGCTTGGGGCGTCCTCCTCCTCCGCGTAATGCTGCGGGAAGCTGATGTTTTCATCCACGGCTTCAGCACCGCTGCTACCGTCCTCGTGATAGATGGAATGTCCGACGATGGCATCCTCGGGCTCCGTGGCGTCTTCCTCGTGAAAGACGGAATGTCCGGCGATGGCATCCTCGGGCTCCGTGGCGTCTTCCTCGTGATAGACGGAATGGCCCACGATGGTTTCCTCAGGCCCCTTGGCGTCTTCCTCGTAGCGGCCAACCATCTCATCGGCGGGGCTTTCCGGCAACGGATTGGGAATCAACCAGCTCGTATCGTCTTCCGTGACAGTTTGTCTGTCTTCGTCTTGCCCGGCAAGACTATCGCCAGGCCACTGTTCCTCTTCCTTGAACTCCAGCATGCTATGCCCGGGTTCCTCAGCCTTTTCCTCGCCTGGTGCGGGCACCCAGTTATCGTTGCCGGCCGTCTCAGTTTCGCCCTCGCCCGACGCATGCGGATCGGCGGACCATTGCTCGTCGAAGCTTTGCATGGCAGTCACGTCATCGCTCGCAATTTCTCCGGCGGGCGCAGGCACCCAATTGTCGTTGCTGCCGGTCTCGGGCTCCTGGTCGCCGGATGCATGGGGATCCGCTGGCCATTGCTCCGCGGATAGGTGGGCCATCCCGTCGTTATCGTCGTGCGCAATGGGGGCACCAATGAGGTCGTCACCCACGGCAGCGTCGTCCCCGTCGTCGAAGTAGACCAAGGGAGCCGCCAGCAATTCCGGGCCGCCATTACTACTATCCTCTTCATGGTCGCCGTAGTGGATGGGATCGCTGATGGTCTCCGGGGTGGCCGCCCCGTCGTCTTCGTCGCTCCCGAAATGCATGACAGAGGCGCCAACGGCATCCTCCGGCTCGATGCCGTCTTCCGCCCATAGGGGCACGATGCCTAGTGTGGCCTCCCCCGGTCCCATCCATTCCGGAAAACCTTCTTCCTTGGGGGCTGCCGGGGCCGGAGCAGGCGCCGCTGCCTTGGGTGCCGGAGCAGGGGCGGGTGCCGCCGCCTTGGGTGCGGGAGCGGCGAATAACCAGGGTTCGCAATCCGGTGTGGCAGCCTCTAAGCTCCACAAACCATGCTTCACGCATTCGCGTGTTATGCCGGAGCGGACCACGGAGTTAAAGCTGTCGTAGACGTAGCCGCCACGAGATGGAGCCTTGGATGGATCGTTTAGGGCAGTACCGGCGGGGACCAATTCATGACCAAGAATTGCCGCCGCTCCCGCTGAGACGGTTGTGATCTTCTCGTAAAAGCCCACCGGTAATTGCTGCGACAGGGCCGCCACCGATGGAAAGAGCGCGGATAACACGGTGGCGTGGGTAATGGTTTTTTTGAGTCTGAAGGGTCTCATGGCTCCTCTCTGTGAGGTGATCGGGTCAGGGCGCCAGATGATCCTCGCGCCGCCGTCGTTTCTCTTTATGACTTCGTTGTGTGGCTGCTCCCTCGTACAGAAGACCTGCTGCCAGGGAGCTTCTCTCGGAGAGGGGATAAGCATAGCACAAAGGTTTTTTCGCCTGGATGAAATTGCAACGAAGCAACACCTTTGTGCGGGTGCTGGCGACAGCGAGCGGCGCTGGCGGCGTGCGAAGACACGCATGCTAAACTTCGCATCTTTGAACGGGACAAGGATTAGGTTTTTCGCCATGCTCCCATCATGCCCCGGTCGCGGATACCAACGTGCGCCCGGATGACGCGATGCCCAAGCCCGCGCTTTGGCTGCCTGTACCCTTGCTAACTCAATCTCTCTTGCCTCTTAAATTGCGCCGCTGAATGGAGCCATTCGCTAAGGAAACTATTCCCGTAAGTCTCGAGGAAGAGATGCGCCGTTCCTATCTCGATTACGCCATGAGCGTGATCGTGGGACGAGCTCTCCCCGATGTGCGAGACGGGCTCAAACCCGTGCACCGCCGCGTTCTGTTCGCGATGCACGAATCGAACAATAACTGGAACCGCCCCTACGTCAAGTGCGCCCGCGTGGTGGGCGAGGTGATGGGTAAGTTCCACCCCCATGGCGACAACGCCATCTACGATACGCTGGTACGCATGGCGCAGGATTTCTCCATGCGCTATATGCTGATCGACGGCCAGGGCAACTTCGGTTCCGTGGACGGCGACAACGCGGCGGCCATGCGCTACACGGAGTGCCGGCTGGCCAAGATTTCCTCCGAGTTGCTGGCCGATATCGACAAGGAAACCGTCGATTTCGTCCCCAACTACGACGGCAAGGAACAAGAGCCCTCCGTCCTGCCCAGCAAGATCCCCAACCTTTTGGTCAATGGTTCCACCGGCATCGCAGTGGGCATGGCCACCAACATCCCGCCCCACAACTTGAACGAGGTGGTGGATGGTTGTCTCACCTTGCTGGAGCACCCGGAAACTACCCTGGATGAGTTGATCCGCATCATCCCCGGCCCGGACTTTCCCACCAGAGGCTTCATCTATGGCGTACAGGGGGTAAGAGAGGGCTACCGTACGGGCCGGGGCCGCGTGATCATGCGCGCCCGCACCCACACGGAAGATATGGACAAGGGTGTGCGCCAGGCGATCATCGTCGACGAGCTACCCTACCAAGTCAACAAAGCCAACTTGCTCATACGCATTGGCGAACTGGTGCGCGAGAAGCGCCTGGAAGGCATCTCCGAGATTCGCGACGAGTCGGACAAATCCGGCATGCGCGTGGTCATCGAACTCAAGCGCGGAGAGAATCCCGAGATCGTGCTGAACAATCTCTACAAGGAGACGCAGCTCCAGGATTCCTTCGGCATGAACATGGTGGCTTTGGTGGATGGCCAGCCCAGGCTGCTCGATCTGAAATCGCTGCTGGAAGCTTTCCTGCGCCACCGGCGCGAAGTGGTGACGCGGCGCACGCTCTTCGAGTTGCGCCAGGCACGCCAGCGCGGCCACATCCTCGAAGGCTTGGCCGTGGCTTTGTCCAACGTGGACGAAATCATTGCCCTCATCAAGGCTTCCAATTCGCCCAGCGAGGCGAAGCAAGCGTTGATGGGCCGTTTGTGGCGCTCCTCCCTTGTCGAGGAAATGCTGGCGCGCTCGCATTCCGATCAAGCGCGCCCAGAGGGCCTGCCAGCCCATTTCGGCTGGCAAGGCGGGTTGAACGGCGGCAGCGGCTACCGGCTCTCGGAAGCCCAAGCCCAGCGCATCCTGGAAATGCAATTGCAGCGCTTGACCGCCTTGGAGCAAGACAAGATCGTCGGCGAATACCGCGAAGTGATGGAAGTCATTGCTGACTTGCTGGATATCCTGGCCAAGCCCGAGCGCATCACCGCCATCATCACCGAGGAATTGGGCGAGGTGAAACGCCTCTACGGCGACAAGCGCCGCAGCGAGATCGTGTTCGACGCCCAGGATATCGAGTTGGAAGACTTGATCACGCCCACGGACATGGTCGTGACCTTGTCACACACGGGCTACTTCAAGGCGCAACCGCTTTCCGAGTACCGCGCCCAGCGGCGCGGCGGGCGCGGCAAGCAAGCCACGGCCACCAAGGAAGACGACGTTATCGACCAGTTGTTCTCCGCCCACACTCACGATTACATCCTGTGCTTTTCCAGCCGCGGGCGCATGTATTGGTTGAAAGTCTACGAACTGCCGCAGGGTGCCCGCGCCAGCCGCGGCAAGCCCATCGGCCATCTGGTTCCCCTGGAACCTGGTGAAAAAATCAATGCCGTGCTGCCCGTCAAAACCTTCGACGACGGGCACTACGTATTCATGGCCACGGCCTTCGGAACGGTCAAGAAGACGCCGCTATCGGAATTCTCCCGTCCCCGGCCCAGCGGCATCATCGCGGTGGATCTGGATGAAGGAGACTTCCTGGTGGGCGTGGCCATTACCGATGGTACCTACGACATCATGTTGTTCTCCGATGGCGGTAAGGCAGTGCGCTTTTCGGAGCAAGACGTGCGGCCCATGGGACGCACGGCACGTGGCGTGCGCGGCATGAGCTTGGCGTTGGACCAAAGGGTGATCGCCCTGGCGGCGGCGGCCGACGAGAGCAAGACGGTGCTGACCGCCACCGAAAATGGTTACGGCAAACGCACACCCATCACCGAGTACACTCGCCATGGACGCGGTACCCAAGGCATGATCGCCATCCAGACCTCGCCGCGCAACGGCAAGGTGGTGGCGGTGCGTTTGGTGGATCCCACGGATGAAGTCATGCTGATTACCACGGGTGGGGTGCTCATTCGTACTCGTGTGGCGGAAATCCGCGAGATGAGCCGCGCCACCCAAGGCGTTACCTTGATCGACCTGGATCAAGGCGAGAAATTGGCGGGCTTGGAACGCGTTGTGGAAACGGTTCCCGGCGAAAACGGGAAGGAAGAAGCCAAGGCAGATGAGGGCGAGGCGCAAGATGTTTCGGAGCAAGGCGGCGAGGCCGAACCGGGCAACAGTCCAGGCGGCGAAATGGGCAAGGAACCGGACAACAATCCGGACGAAGAATAATGCAGGTCTTTAATTTCAGCGCGGGGCCGGCAGTGCTGCCCCGGGAAGTGCTTGAGCAAGCCCGTGACGAAATGCTCGATTGGCACGGCTGCGGAACTTCCGTGATGGAGATGAGCCACCGTGGCAAGGAATTCATGGCCATCGCCGCGCAAGCCGAGCAAGACCTGCGCGAGTTACTTTGCGTTCCCCCGAATTACAAGGTGCTCTTCCTCCAAGGGGGGGCAACCTTGCAATTTGCCGCCATCCCCATGAACTTGCTGCGCGGGAAGCAGAAGGCCGATTACATTCACACCGGCGAGTGGGCGAAGAAGGCCATTGGAGAGGCGAAAAAATATTGCCAGGTGAACATCGCCGCCAGCAGCGAGGACGCCAAGTTCACTTACGCGCCGCCGCTCGATCGCTGGCACCTGGACCCTGGTGCGGCTTACGTACACTACACCGCCAATGAAACCATTGGAGGGGTGGAATTCCATTGGATTCCCGGTACCGGCAAGGTTCCGCTGGTGTGCGACATGTCCTCCACCATATTGTCGCGGCCCATCGATGTGTCGCGCTTCGGTTTGATATACGCCGGCGCGCAAAAAAACATGGGACCGGCGGGCTTGACCTTGGTCATCGTGCGCGAGGATCTCCTCGGGCAAACACTGCCCGGCACGCCATCCATGCTCGACTACAAAGTGCAGGCCGATAGCGAATCCATGTACAACACGCCGCCTACCTACGCTATTTACATTGCGGGCTTGGTGTTTCAGTGGTTGAAGCGTCTTGGCGGATTGCAGGCCATGGAGCGGCTCAACATCGAGAAGGCCAAAGTGCTCTACGATTTGCTCGATGCCAGCCGCTTCTACAAGAGCCCCGTGGCCAAGCCGGATCGCTCGCGCATGAACGTGCCTTTCACTTTACCGAGCGAAGCCTTGGATGAGGAATTCTTGAAGCAAGCCAAAGCCAGAAAATTGCTGCAACTCAAGGGCCACCGCTCCGTGGGTGGTATGCGCGCATCGCTTTACAACGCCATGCCCCTGGAGGGCGTGAAGGTCCTCGCGGAGTACATGCGCGAATTTGAAATCCAGCAAGGGCACCGTTAATGGCCAAGCAACTGCGTATTCTCACCCTGAATTCCATCTCCCATGAGGGCCTCAAATTGTTGCCCGGCGAGCGCTACGCCGTGGACAGCAAGATGGAGGATCCCGACGCCATACTGGTGCGCTCGCAAGACATGCATAAGATGACCATTGCGCGCTCCATCCTGGCCATCGGACGGGCTGGGGCGGGAACGAACAACATACCCGTGGCCGCCATGAGCCAGCGCGGCGTCCCCGTCTTCAACGCGCCGGGGGCCAACGCCAATGCCGTGAAGGAACTGGTACTGGCCGGCATGCTCATGGCTGCCCGCAACTTGGTGCCCGCGGCGCGATTCGTGGAAGGGTTGCGCGGTGTGGAAGGTGACCTGAACAAGACAGTGGAAGACAACAAGAAGCACTATGCCGGGATCGAGCTTCCCCACCGCACCTTGGGCGTGATTGGGTTGGGCCGTATCGGTAGCTTGGTGGCAGATGCCGGCATCAAACTCGGCATGCAGGTTTTGGGGTTCGATCCGGACATCTCGGTGGATGCCGCGTGGAGCTTGCCTTCGCAAGTGAAAAAGGCCCATAGCATCGAGGAGGTGCTACGCGCCAGCGAGTTCGTCACCATCCATGTGCCCTTAGTCCCCGCCACGCGCCGCCTCATCGATGCCAAGCGTCTGGAGTTGATGAAACACGGCGCGGTATTGCTGAATTTCGCGCGCGAGGAAATCGTCGATGACGCCGCCGTGGTGGAAGCCTTGGCGCAAAAGCGGCTACGCGCCTACGTGTGCGATTTCCCCAGCGCGGCCTTGCTGGGCAATCCCCAAGTGGTGGCCTTGCCCCATCTGGGGGCTTCCACCAAGGAAGCGGAGGATAATTGCGCGGTGATGGTGGTGAACCAGGTGCGCGATTATCTGGAGGAGGGTAGCGTGCGCAATGCGGTGAATTTCCCGGACGTGGTGATGGAGCGCGAGTCGCCCTACCGATTGGCCATCGCCAATGCCAACGTACCCAACATGCTGGGACAAATTTCCACGACCCTTGCCGCCGCCAGTTTGAACATCCACAACATGATCAACAAGTCCAAGGGCGAGATGGCTTACACCGTGGTGGATGTGGACAGTGCGCCGCCCGCCGCGGTCACCGATCAGTTGCGCGGCATCCAGGGGGTGCTCGCTGTGCGGTATCTGCCGGCCGGTAGGTAAATGTCCGACACGCTCAAACCGCTGCGCGAACGCATCGACCGCATAGACGCGGAATTGCTGCGGCTCTTAAACGAGCGCGCGCAAACGGCCCATGCGATCGGTACCCTGAAGAACGACGGCGTGATCTACCGTCCAGAACGCGAGGCGCAGGTATTGCGGCGCTTGGAAGAACTCAACACGGGCCCCTTGCCTGCGGAAGCGGTGCGCACGCTGTTCACGGAAGTCATATCGGCTTGCCGTGCCGTCGAGGAACCCCTGGCCGTGGGCTACCTTGGGCCGCGGGGCACCTTCAGCGAGGAGGCGGCGCGCAAACATTTTGGATCTTCCGCCCAGGGCGTGCCGTGTGCATCCATCGACGAAGTGTTTCGCCAAGTGGAGGCGAAGCAATTGCGCTACGGCGTGGTGCCGGTGGAGAACTCCACGGAGGGCGCTATCGGGCGGACCATGGACTTGCTGGCCACGAGTTCCGTCAAACTCTGCGGCGAGGTGGTGCTGCCAGTACATCAATGCTTGATGAGCAAGGCCGCGGGTCGCGACGCCATTACACGTATCCTCGGTCACGCGCAAAGTCTTGCCCAGTGCCATGAGTGGCTCAATCACAATTTTCCGAAGGCCGAACGCGTAGCCGTCGTGAGCAACGCGGAGGCTGCCCAGCAAGCGAGCCAGGATCCGGCGGCCGCATCCCTCGGTAGCCGTTCGGCGGCGCCGTTGTTCGGCCTCAATTTGCTGGCGGAAAACATCGAAGACCAGCCCAACAACACCACCCGCTTCGTGGTGCTGGCGGAGCAGGATTCGGCCCCATCCGGGCGCGACAGGACTTCCCTCATCATGTCCACGCGCAACCGGCCCGGTGCCATGCATACGCTGCTGGCACCATTCGCGCAGCACGGTGTGTCCATGACGCGCCTGGAATCGCGGCCATCGCGCATGGGTTTGTGGGAGTATTTGTTCTTCGTCGATGTGGAAGGGCACCGGCAAGACGACAAGGTGGCGGCGGCCCTTGCGCAGGCGCAAGACAACGCGTCCTTCCTGAAAATCCTCGGTTCCTACCCCGTGGCTGGCTGACATGACCGGCGCTTGCGAGCTTGCACCTTCCTACGTACGCGCCATCGCGCCTTACCAAGCCGGTAAACCCATCTCCGAGCTGGCG